>JANYAD010000185.1 GCA_025355165.1 Gammaproteobacteria bacterium
CACGGTAGAGAAGATTAAATCAGCGCTGGTCAAGCGTTCCTTGGACTTGCTCGAGGACCTGGCTGCGAACAAGCCGCAAGAGTACGCCGAGTTTTGGAAAAGCTTCGGCGCGGTTTTGAAGGAAGGGATCATCGACGATCCGGCGCAGAAGGCGCGCATCGCCAAATTGCTGCGGTTCAACTCCACCGCTGATGCGCCGGGCGCCGATGCGCCGAGCGCGGCGGCTGCGCCGGAGGTCACGCTCGAGGCGTACGTCTCGCGCATGAAGCCGGATCAGAAGGCCATCTACTACCTGACCGCGGACTCTTTGGCCGCGGCGCGCAACAGTCCGCACCTGGAGGGTTTTCGGGCCAAGGGCATGGAAGTATTGCTGCTGACCGATCGAATTGACGAATGGGTGGCGGCGCATTTGCATGATTTTGAAAGCAAAACGCTGGCCAATGTGGCGAGCTCCGCCGCGGATGTGGCGTCGGCCATCGAGACACCGGAAAAGGCGGCGGCGCAAAGTGAGTTCAAGGACACCTCGGATCGGCTCGCCAAGTGCCTGGTGGGCAAAATCGCGAGCGCGCAAGTGTCCGCTCGACTGACCGATTCGCCGGCAGTCTTGGTGGCCGGTGAGTTCGGCATGAGCTTGCGGATGGGCCGAATCTTAAAGCAGGCAGGGCAAAACAATCCTTTCGCCACGTTGCCTATACTCGAGTTGAATCCGAAACATCCCCTAGTGGAACGGTTAAAAGAAACCCAGGACGATGCGTCCTTCTCCGATCTCGCGCACGTGCTCTACGACCAGGCCATGCTGGCGGAAGGCGGTGAGCTGGACGATCCGGCCATTTTCGTGCGGCGCGTCAACCGTCTCATCGTGGAAGGACTTTCCGCGCAGCCGAAGATCATCCTGAGTTGAACATGCTGAGGCCAAAGTGGCTAGCCAATGACGGGGACGCCCCGGTGAGCGCACAGGCTGGCTTGGTGCCGGGCGCGGGGGCGATCGATGACGCGCCGTTGCTCGATGCGTATTCGGGCGCGGTGATCGGCGCTCTGGAGCGGGTAGCGCCCGCGGTCACCTTCATCGAGGTGGCTGGACCCGCACGTGGGGCGCGCGCCGCGGGCGCTTCGCGGTATCGTCGATCCGAGCCGCGCAGCGGCTCGGGATTTCTTTTCACTCCCGACGGTTATTTGCTCACCAACAGTCATGTAGTGGACGGAGCGGAGGAGATCAGCGTGCGCCTGAACGATGACACGCGCTTCAATGCCGACCTAGTAGGTGACGATCCGGATTCGGATTTGGCGGTGCTGCGCATCGGTTCTCCGGGCGTGTTGCCCTACGCGGAGTTCGGCGATTCGTCGCGCTTGATGGTAGGGCAGGTCGCCATCGCCATTGGCAATCCGCTTGGCTATGCGAAGACGGTGACGACCGGGGTAGTGTCGGCGCTCGGCCGAACGTTGCGCGCGAAATCCGGCAGGCTGATGCACGATGTTATCCAAACCGATGCCGCGCTCAATCCGGGAAACTCCGGCGGACCGCTGGTCGATTCCAAGGGGCGAGTCATAGGCGTGAACACCGCGATGATCCCGCAGGCCCAGGCGATTTGCTTTGCCACCGGCATCAATACTGCCAAATGGGTCATCAGCCAGATATTCGCCCACGGCCGGGTACGCCGCGCCTATATCGGCGTCTCCGGTGCCACAGTACCGATCGCGACGCGTGTCGTGCGCCACTTCAGCCTTCCCGGCAACACGGCGGTGCATGTTGCTGAGGTGGTTCCCGGCAGTCCGGCGGCATTGGCCGGGCTCCAAACCGGAGATCGCATGGTGGCCCTCGATGACGTGCGCATCAACGGGATCGATGGCTTGCAGCGCAAGCTCGATGCCACCTTGATCGGCCGCGAATGTGAGTTGCAATTCCTACGTCGATCGAGCGTAATCAAGACGGCGATACGGCCGATCGAAATGCCCGCGCCTCGGACCGCGGCGGGCGGCAGCAAATTTAAGGAATCGCTTCCATGAGCCCAACGCACCCGGTTACCTTGGCGGTTCCGCCCGAACCCACTGACCATGTCAAAGGCTCTGAACATGCGCGCGTCTTGGTGCTCGAGTATGGCGATTTTGAATGCCCGAGCTGCAAAGTGGCTGCCACCACGCCGGATCTGCTGATCGAGCGCTTTCCCAACCAAGTGCGTTTCATTTTCCGTCACTTTCCTCTCGAAGAGGCGCATCCGCACGCGCTGCTGGCGGCCGAATCCGCTGAGGCCGCTGGGGCTCAGGGAAAGTTCTGGGAAATGCACGATCTGCTGTTTCGCAATCAACAACATCTGAAGGCCGCCGACTTACACCATTATGCAAGCGAGCTGGGTCTGGATATGGCGCGCTACGTGGCCGAGATGGACGATCATATCTACTTGCAGAAAGTGCGTGAACACATCGCCGGCGGGCGATCGAGCCATATACGCGCTACACCGACTTTTTTCGTCAACGGCGCGGTGCAGGATATTTCTTTCGGGATGAAAGCCTTGCACGACGCGGTGGCGGCGGCCGTGACGCACCGGCGCAAGTAAGCATCGCCAACGCGGCATTCGCTGGGCGATGGCGTAGGGCGTATTTCTTCAATCTTCTAGGTCACGCATCGCCTAGGCTACAATGGCCTACGCCAGTCCACTTGCGCCAATAAAGAGGGCGCCCTTTAAGGGCGCCCGAACGGGGAATTCACGCCTCGAGAGCGCTTAGCTCCAGTCATCTCCGCCGCCGCCCATGCCGCCGCCGCCGTCGTCCCATGAGCCAGGATCATTTGCGCCGAAGTCCGAGCCGCCCATGTCGCTGTTGCTCTGGCCCTCGGAGGCCTCAGCCGGAGGAATGACACCGCCGCCTGTCGTGCGCTGACCGCCGTCAAGGAAGTGATGCGCCAACTCCTCGCCCGCCACGACGCCGGCACCCACGGCCAAGCCCGACGCGAGCCCGCCCGCGATGCCTGAGCCCATACCCCCGCCCATCGGTTGTCCATAACCGGGGCCGTAGCCCGGCCCGTACCCCGCCGGGGCGCCGCCGGGGCCGGCGGGACCGGGACCCGCTGCGGGAAATTGGCTATAGGGGGGCCTCCGGCGCCGGAACAGCATCAACAGCACTCCTGCGACCACTGCCAGAATCAAAATCGTGCCCCAGGGGAAATGCGGGGCAGAATGGGCCGGAACCACGACGTTTTGGCCATTCATCATGCGGGTACCGCCGCCCATCCCCAGCTGCGCCTTCAGCTCTTGAACCGAGCGGGGGCTGAACGAGGTCAAACCGGGGTTCAACCGCTCGGCGATGCCAAGCTCGGTGCGGGCCATGGAGGTCTTGCCTTCCTTCGAGTACAGCTCAGCCTGCACGTAGTGCGCCTTGGCACTGTTGGGGTGATCGGCCAGCACCTGAGTAATCATTTGCTGTGCCTGGTCAAGATGCCCGGCAGCGGCTACTTCATAGATCTGATTCATTGTCGGATCAGCAGCTTGCGCAAAGCTAGGCGAACTTAAGCCTAAGGCGACGCTCATGCTGAGTGCAGCACCAAGAATAAACTTACGCATACCAGCCCCCCATTGGTCGAATTGACCTTGGGATGTTAGATATGGGCGCTTGGGCGAAGTTCAACGGCTAGGAGCTTGCGTATGCCGTGTGAGATGGGCCGAGAGCCAGGCCAGACAGGCTCTTAAATCACGCCGCGCCGTTTTTGATCCAGCTCGATAGACTCGAATAAGGCCTGGAAATTCCCCTCCCCGAAGCCATCGTTGCCCTTGCGCTGGATGATCTCGAAGAAGATCGGTCCAATGGCGTTTTTCGTGAAGATTTGTAGCAAGATGCCGCTTTTTTCGGATCCATCGACCAAAATTCCCCGGCTCTTCATCTCGCTGATCGACTCTCGGTGGCCGGCAACGCGCGCATCGACTCCTTCATAGTACGTGTCGGGTGTCTGTTGAAATTCGACGCCACGAGCGCGCAAGGCATCCACCGTTCGATAGATATCCTCGCTGCCCAAGGCGATGTGCTGGATGCCTTCGCCCTTGTACTCGTTCAAGTACTCCTCGATCTGGCTCTTGTCGTCTTGGCTTTCGTTGATGGGAATGCGAATCTTTCCGCAGGGTGAGGTGAGGGCGCGCGAGAAAAGGCCGGTCTGCTTACCCTCGATGCTGAAGTAGCGGATTTCCCGAAAGTTAAACAGCTTCTCGTAGAAACCGGCCCACACGTTCATGTTGCCGCGCTTCACGTTGTGCGTCAGATGATCGATGCGAACGAGCCCCACCGGCGCCGGCGCCTCACTGGATTCGACCGGGACGAAATCAACATCGTAGATGGTGCGCTCGCCATAGCGATCGACGAGGTAGATCAGGCTGCCGCCGATGCCGACGATCGATGGAATGTTGAGTTCCATCGGTCCCGCGGTCACGGGCCCCGGTGTAGCACCGAGCTCGAGCGCTCGGCTGTACGCCGAACGTGCATCGGCGACGCGGAAGGCCATCGCGCAGGCGCAAGGCCCGTGAGCGCGCGCGAATTGTTGCGCGAAGCTGTCGTGCTCGGCATTGATGATGAAATGGATATCGCCCTGGCGGTGCAGGGTCACGTTCTTGGATCGGTGACGCGCTACCGCCGCCAGCCCCATGCTGTCGAACAACCGCCGCAACAAATCGGGGTCCGGCGCCGCATACTCGACGAACTCGAATCCGTCGGTGCGCATCGGATTGGTCGAGTTCAGTGCGGCGTTCACGGTGAGGTTACGGCTTTGCCTTGCGCGGAAATCGCCGTGCCGAATACGTAGTCCCATAAATGGGTGGTGACGCCGAAGTTGCCGCGTTTCGGGGAATGATGATGACGCATGTGCCAAGCGCGAAGAGCGCTGAAATACGCCGAACTGGGTTTGCGGGAGTGATGATGAATGACGTGATGCACGTAGCCGTACCACCAGTAGCCGACCATCACTCCGACGGTGATGCCGTTGGCGACGTGGAACCCGGCCCACCACCAGAGCGGCAACAAGATCGCCCCTACCCAGACGCTAACGCTGACCCAGGAGGGCGTACCGATCAAATCCAACGGTGCGCCGTGGTGCAGGCTGTGCATGGGTGAGAAAACCGGCATGCGGTGCAATGCGATGCGGTGAAGAACATATTCCAGGAACGTCCACAGCAACAAGCCTGCGAGGCCGGCGGCTAACCATTCTCGGGCGGTAGGCCAAGTGATATGGCTGAAATTAGCTGCTACGAGCGATATCACCACGACCGGATAAACCACGAAGTCGGAGTAATAGCTAAACTTGCTGAGTTGCATCGTTGCCCCTCGCTCTTTATGGATTGAGCTATTTGACCACGAATCAGGTCAAATGTTAGCGGAAGAATCCGATCCTCGCACGACCTTCTGCCCTGCGGGGGTTTGGTAGACTTTTTCAAGATGGCAAGAACGGTCATAATCGTCGGGGCAGGCTTCTCGGGCACGGTGCTCGCTGTCAACCTGTTGCGCCGGCAGACGGCGCAAATCACCGATATCGTCCTGATTGAGCGCGGCGGCGATATGGGCCGCGGTGTGGCTTATGCGCAGCGCGATCATCCCTATCTTCTGAACGTGCCGGCAGCGCGGCTGTCGGCCGATTCGCGCGAACCGTTGCAATTTCTGCGTTACGCGAGAACCCGGTTGCCGAGTGTCCACGGTGATGATTTTCTGCCGCGCGCCCTGTATGGCGATTATCTGCAGCAGTCGCTGCTCGAGGCTGAGCGCAGTGCGCAGGGTCGTCTGCTGCGCGTGTTCGGTGAGGTTACGGGGATCGGTGGGTCTCGGGACGGCGCACCTCTGTTGGCGCACTTCGCGGACCGTGCACCGCTGGCAGGCGATGACCTGGTGCTGGCCCTGGGGACTCCTCCCGCACAGTTGCCTGAGTGGGCCGAGAATTTGCGGGGTCACGCGGCATACCGGCAGGATCCTTGGAATTTGCCGGTGCTCACGGAGCAGCACTCGGTGCTGATTGTAGGCAACGGATTGACCATGGCCGACGTGAGCTCGGCCTTGAGCCGCCAGGCGGATCGAGTCCCGACGCTGCACACCATTTCGCGCCGCGGTTTGATTCCAAAGCCCCAGGCCCCCTTTTATGCGGACGCGGTGCACGAAAACGGCGAGGAGGTGCTGGCTAGCGCTGACTCGCTAGCGGGATTACTGCGAGTGTGTCGCGCCACGGCGCGGCGGGTGGAGGATCGCGGGGGCGATTGGCGCGAAGTGATCGCCTTTATCCGAGGCCTGGCTCCGGCCCTGTGGCGGCGCTTACCCGAGAACGAGCGCAAGCGCTTCGTTCGGCACCTGCATATCCATTGGGATACGCATCGTCACCGGTTGCCGCCGCAGTTGAGCGCAAACATCGAGGCGCTGCGTCGCAGCGGCAAACTGCGCATCAATGCGGGCCGCATCGAGCGCGTCGCTGTCCGCGATCATCAGCTGCAAGTGCATTGGCGCCCTCGCGGCAGGGATCTGTGCGCCACGCTTACCGTGGATCTGCTGGTGAATGCCACCGGTCCTAATTATTCGATCAGGCGATCGCCCGACCCGCTCCTGAAATCGCTGCGCGAAGCGGGCCAGGTGAGCGCCGATGCCTTGAACTTGGGAATTCGTACCCATCGCTTTGGTGCCTGCCTCGATACTCAAGGCCATGCGAGCCGGCACCTTTACTATTTGGGGCCAATGCTGCGCGCGGATCATCTGGACGCCACCGCCGTGACCGAACTGCGCGATCACGCGGAACGGCTTGCGGCGCATCTTGGAGGGCGCGGCCTAGCCTTAAGCTAGCCTGGCGACCCCTTCGAGCAGGCGATCGATTTCTTGGCGCGAGTTGTACATCGACACGCCGGTGCGCAGCAGTCCGCCGCGGTCGGTCAGCCCCAGCACACTGACCGCGCGCGACGCATAAAAATTTCCGTCCCACACGCAAATGCCCTCTTTACCCAGCGCCTTGGCAGCGTCGCCGGCCGTCATTTTGTCCAGCGTGATCGATACCGTTGGCGCCCGCTTCGCGAGGCTAAAATCCGGGCCCCACACGCGCACTCCGGGAATCTCGCGCACACTATCGTGATAGAACTTCGCGAGCGCGTGCTCATGGGCCGCAATGCCGGTCATCGCATCGCTCACGCGTTCTCTCAAAGTTGTGCCACTGCCCCAACTCGCCAAGTACTCCACCGCGGCACGCAGGCCATCGATGGCCGCGTGATTGAGCGTGCCCGTTTCGATGCGGTAGGGCGCGGACGGATCCTGCACGCTCAAGCGGTCGGTGGCGAGGCTGTCAAGTGCACCGGGACGCGAGTAAAGCACGCCGATATGCGGGCCGTAGAATTTATAGCCCGAGCACAACAGGAAATCCACGCCGAGGCTTGTCACATCGAGGGGAAAATGCGGTGCGTAGTGCACGGCATCTACCACCAACAGGGCACCCACCGCTTGCGTCAATCGCCGTGCGAGCGCCAGGTCGTTGACGGTACCGAGTGCGTTCGATGAGGCGCCGAGCGCGAACAGCTTGGTGCGCGGGGTGATCTTCGCGGCCATATCATCCAAGTCCAGTTGGCCGGACGGCAGCAGGCGCACTTCGCGAACGAGCGCACCCTGCTCTTGCAGACGCAGCCACGGTCCGCGATTGGCTTCATGGTCGAGTTGCGTGATGAGCACTTCGTCGCCTTTCTTCAAGGTGCGCGCAATGGCAGCGCTCAAGAAGTAATTGAGCGTGGTCATGTTTTGTCCGAACGAGATGCACTTCAAGTCTTCGGCACCGAGGAATGCCGCGAGCACGCTGCGCGCCAATTCCATGCGGCGATCGACCTCCTGCGAGGGCGGAAAATTGCCATGCGTGTTGACATTGCAGGTGGCGTAGAAATCGCCCATGGTATCGATCACGACGCGCGGGACTTGGCTGCCGCCGGGTCCGTCAAGATAGGCAAGATTCGTTTCTTGGCCGCGCATGAGTGCGGGAAAATCGTTGCGGCAGCGAAGAGAGTGCTCAGTTGTAAATGGCATAGTAAAGTATCTCATGAAATTTTCTGCGTTGGTGGATCGAATCCAGGGCGAGAGCGTGGCGGCTTGGAGCATCCACGCGCAGGCACGCGAAGCACAACAGCGCGGCGAGGATGTGATCGTCCTCAGCATCGGCGATCCGGAGTTGGAAACGCCCGCGCCGGTTCTTAATCGCGCCATCGAGACGCTGCGCGCGGGCGACATCCGCTACACCCCAGCGGCCGGCCGCTACGCCTTGCGCGCGGCGATTGGCGAACAGCATCGGCGGCGCAGCGGCCAAGAGGTGGACGCGGAGAATGTGATTTTTTTGTCGGGCGCGCAGAACGCGCTGTTCGCCGCCTCGATGTGTATCGCCGGCCCCGGGGATGAAGTGCTGGCGCTGCAGCCTTTGTATCCCAGCTATCCGGCCACCATCAGAGCCTCGGGCGCGCATCTGGTGCGCGTGCCGTGCACGGCAGGGTTCCGCCCGGACTTGGGCAAACTGGAAGCGGCTATCACCGCACGCAGCCGCGCGTTGTTCTTCGCCACGCCGAACAATCCGAGCGGCGTGATATTGAGCGAGGAGGACATGAAGGTCATCGGCGAGCTGGCGCGCCGCTATTCGCTGTGGATCGTGGCGGACGAAGTGTATGCGGGCCTTGCGCCGGAGGGCCGCGTGCCCGGTCTTGCTTGCCGTTTGCCTGAACAAGTGGTGACGGTGAGCAGCCTGTCAAAATCTCATTCCCTGCCGGGATTGCGGGCGGGCTGGATGGTGGGACCGAAGGCCCTGGTGAAGCACGCCGAGGCGCTCTCCATGTGCATGCTCTTCGGTCTGCCGGGATTCATTCAGGAAGCCGCGCTCACTGCATTGCAAGGACCGAACGCGCCGGAACTGCGTGTTAGGGAACTGTGCACCGTGCGGCGGGGGACGCTGCTGCAAGGACTTGCGGGGGCGCGTGGCTTGCGCTGCTGCGTTCCCGACGCGGGCATGTTTGCGCTCATCGATGTGGGCGGCACGGGCCTGTCGGGTTACGATTTCATGCGCGGCCTCTTCAACGCCGAGCGCGTATCGGTGCTCGACGGCGGCGCCTTTGGCGAGGAGCTGCGAGGATTCGTTCGACTGTGCTTTGCCACTGACGAAGCAACTTTGAGCGAAGCGATGCTACGTATACGGCGCTTTGCGCAAACACTGGGGAGGCCTTCTTGACGCAATCATCGGCAGATTTCGGAATCATTGTGCGCAAGCCCGGCGGCCCCGAGGAGCTGGAATGGAGCGAGTTGCCCGCGCGGGAACCTGGACCGGGCGAGGTGCGCATCGTGCAGCACGCCATCGGCGTGAATTTCATCGACATCTATTATCGCAAAGGCGCCTATCCATGGCCCACGACGCCGTTGATTCCGGGGGCAGAGGCGGCAGGAACCGTCGAGAAAGTGGGCCAGGGCGCGGATTTGAAAGTCGGCGATCGCGTGGCCTACACCCTTCCCCATGGCGCATATCGCGTTCGGCGCATCGTGCCGGCCGACCGGCTGGTCAAACTGCCCGACAGCATCGCATTCGATGTAGCGGCCTCGTTGATGCTGAAAGGCCTGACGACGCAATTTCTCCTGAACTCCTGCTACCGAGTCAAAGCCGGCGATGTGGTCTTGGTGCACGCCGCGGCGGGCGGGGTGGGTTCGTTGATGGGCCAATGGCTGAAATCTTTGGGTGCCATCTCCATCGGCACGGTAGGATCGGCCGATAAAATTCCCATTGCAATACAAAGCGGCTACACGCACGTGATCGATTATCGAGCGGAGGATTTCGCGGCGCGCGTCAAGCTCATTACCGCAGGTGATGGCTGCGATGTGGTCTTCGACTCGGTGGCCAACGATACCTGGCGCGGATCGCTCAAGAGCTTGCACGCGCGCGGATTGTTCGTGTGCTTCGGGCAATCCTCCGGGCCAATCGCCGACTTCAAGTTCTCGGATCTGGCGGCGGGCGGATCGCTGTACGCGACCAGGCCGACGCTGTTCGACTACATCAAGGGCCGCGATGACCTGCAAATGCGCGCAGCGGACTTATTTTCAAAGGTCGCTGCAGGCGAAGTGCGGGCGAGTATCGGGCAGCGCGTGTCACTGCGCGACGCGGCGCAGGC
This sequence comes from Gammaproteobacteria bacterium, assembly GCA_025355165.1. Classification (GTDB taxonomy): domain Bacteria; phylum Pseudomonadota; class Gammaproteobacteria; order Steroidobacterales; family Steroidobacteraceae; genus Bog-1198. The sequence continues at coordinate 10,116 of JANYAD010000185.1, forward strand.
GCACCGGGACCTCGAAGCCAGACGCACCACGGGCTCGACCATTCTGCTGCCGTGAACCGAAGCTTACATTCCGAGAGGCAGTGCGGTGGACTCCTTGATGACCGTCACCGCTACGGAGGAATTGACCGACCGCACGCAAGGGATACGCGACAGGTAATCAAGATAAAACGCTTCGTAGGCCTTGATGTTCTTGGTAACGATTTTCAACAGAAAATCCCATTCTCCTGTGAGCGTGTAGCACTCCAGCACTTCGGCACGATCGCGGATCGCCGCTTCGAACTCGGCGAGTGCATCGCGCCCCGTGGTCGCAAGCTTGATGTGCGCGAAAATCGTTACGTCGAGGCCGAGGGCATTTCGATCAAGCAGCGCAACGCGTGCCTTGATGACACCGTCTTGTTCGAGTTGCTGAATGCGCCGCCAGCACGTGGTGGTGGATAATTTCGTTTGGGCGGCAACCTCTGCCACCGACAGTGCGCCTTGCCTTTGCAGAATATCGAGAAGGCGCAGGTCGAGCTGATCGATGGCGGTGCGGGTATTTTTTTCCACTGAATGCTCATTTTCGGAATGAATGTACCGGATTATTAAGCTGAGTCTCAATGATTGCAACATAGGCCGTCGGGGCCACGTAAATTACCTCGATGCCTATAAAATCTCGTCTCCATCTTCCCCACGTCCCGGCCCGGCCCGGCGAGAAACCGGATTTCAGCTACGTGCAGATATCCCCGGCCGGTGCAGTCCCCCGGCCGCAAGTGAATGCGCTCGTCAAGGATGTCGCTCATTTGGCGCTCGAGATGGTGCGTGTGCTCGACGACAACGCCGATGCCGTCGGCGCCTGGCATCCGCACCTCGATGCGAGCGAGTTGCAAGTCGGCCTGCGCCACATGCTGCTCACGCGGATTTACGACGAGCGGATGCAGCGCATGCAACGTGGCGGCAAAATCTCATTTTACATACGCTCGCTCGGCGAGGAAGCGGTGTCGGTGGCGCAAGGCATGGCGCTGAGCCCTAGCGATATGCTATTTCCCGGTTATCGCAATCAGGGTTTACAAATCGTCCGCGGCATCCCTTTGGTCAACCTCATGTGTCAGCTGTTATCCAATACTCGCGACATGTGCAAAGGACGCCAACTGCCGGTGATGTATCACTCCAAGGCGAACAATTTATTTTCGATTTCCGGCAATCTGGCGACGCAGTTTCCGCAAGCCGTCGGCTGGGCCATGGCGGCCGCGATCAAGGGCGAGGGCAATTTGGCCGCAACATGGATCGGCGAGGGCAGCACCGCGGAGGCCGATTTCCATCATGCCTTGCTGTTTGCTTCCGTTTATCAGGCGCCGGTGATTCTCAACGTCGTCAACAATCAATGGGCCATCTCAACCTTCCAGGGCTATGCCGGCGGCGAGCAGCGATCCTTTGCCGCGCGCGGTCCCGGATACGGCATGGCGGGCATCCGCGTCGATGGCAACGATTTCCTGGCCGTGTATTCGGTCACGCAATGGGCGGCGGAGCGCGCGCGTACCGGCGGGGGCCCTACACTCATTGAGCTCGTGACCTACCGGGGAGCTGCGCATTCGACCAGCGACGATCCGGCGCGCTATCGTGCCAAAGATGATGCCGAACATTGGCCGCTTGGCGATCCGATAATTCGCCTCAAAGCTCACATGATCAAGATAGGCGAGTGGTCGGAGGAGCGTCATGAGGCATTGGTTGCCGAACTCGAGGCGCAGGTGGTGTCGAGTTGGAAAGAAGCGGTGACCTTCGGCACGCTGAATGAGGGGCCCAAGCTCGACTCCGACCTCATGTTCGAAGATGTGTTCAAGGAGATGCCGGAAAATCTACAGCGCCAGCAGGCCCTGATGCGCAAGGAGCGTAGCTGAATCATGGCTAACATGAACATGATTCAGGCCTTGACCTCCGCGATGGACATCATGCTGGGGAAAGATCCGTCGGTGATCTTGATGGGCGAGGACATCGGGTATTTTGGCGGCGTGTTCCGAGCCACCGAGGGCTTGCAGCGCAAGTACGGCGAGCACCGCGTGATTGATACGCCGATCGCCGAGGGCGGCATCGTCGCGGCCGCAATCGGTATGAGCATCAACGGGTTGCGTCCGGTGGCGGAAATTCAATTTGCGGACTACATCTATCCAGGATTCGATCAGATCGTCAGCGAACTGGCGCGCATTCGCTATCGAACGGCCGGGGATTTTTTCGCGCCGCTCACCATCCGCACGCCCTGCGGCGGCGGTATTCGCGGGGGCCAGACGCATTCTCAAAGCCCGGAGGGAATATTCACGCATGTCAGCGGCATCAAAGTAGTGATGCCCTCGAATCCCTTCGATGCCAAGGGATTGCTGATCACCTGCATCGAGGACGACGATCCGGTGGTGTTCTTCGAGCCGAAACGCTTGTACAACGGACCGTTCGATGGGGATCCCACCAAGCCGGCGGTGCCGTGGAATGCGCACCCCAAGGGCCAAGTGGACGAAGGCTATTACACCGTGCCACTGGGCAAGGCCGACATCGTGCGCACTGGTTCTGAGGTCACCATCATCACTTACGGCACCATGGTGTTCGTTGCGGCGGCGGCGGCGGCGGCGATGAACTTGGATGCCGAGATCATTGACTTGCGATCCTTGGTGCCCTTGGACGTCGATACCATTTGCACCTCGGTACGTAAGACCGGCCGCTGTGTGGTGGCGCATGAGGCCACGCGCTTCTCGGGATTCGGCGCCGAACTACTGTCCATCGTGCAAGAAGAATGTTTCTGGGATTTGGAGGCTCCCATTCAGCGAGTCACGGGTTGGGACACGCCCTACCCGCATGCTTTCGAGTGGGAATACTTTCCCGGCCAGGCGCGCGTGTCGATGGCGCTCAAAACCGTCATGGAGCCCGCATGAGCCAGTATGTATTCAAGATGCCTGACTTGGGCGAAGGCACGGTGGATGCGGAAATCGTCGCCTGGCATACCAAGCCGGGTGATGTAGTCAGTGAAGATCAGCTCATCGTCGAAGTGATGACCGACAAGGCGGCAGTGGAAGTGCCTGCGCCTGTGAGCGGCCGCGTCGTTTCGATTACGGGAACGCCGGGCGACAAGGTGGCCGTGGGGTCGCCGCTGATCGTATTCGAAGTAGGCGAGGTGTCGGCCGTTGGCGGGGCGGCCCATGCCGCCTCAGCAGCTGCGGCTGCTCCGGCTGCCGTCGTTGCGGCGGCAGTGCCTGGGCCGGACGCGCCTGTGCCGGCCGCTCGTTCGGGCAGAGTGATGGCGTCGCCCGCCAATCGGCGCCGGGCGCGTGAAGCC
>JANYAD010000225.1 GCA_025355165.1 Gammaproteobacteria bacterium
TGATGGCGAGCAGCACGATGGTAAAGCCGGCCTCAAATTCCATGCCTACTTGCACGGAGTTCAATGCACGCACCACCGGCACGCCAAGGCCCCCGGCGCCCACCAGCGCGGCAATGACCACCATCGACAGGCTCAGCATAATGCACTGCGTGATACCGGCAATGATTGTCGATGCGGCGCTTGGAAGTTCGACTTTCCACAGCAGTTGGAAGGGGGTGGCGCCAAAGGCTTCCCCGGCCTCAATCAGCGGCTTCGGCACCGACGATATGCCCAGGTGCGTCAGGCGAATGGGCGCGGGCAGCGCGAAAATTACCGTGGATATCAATCCGGGTACCACGCCAAGTCCGAACAGCACCAGTGTGGGAATGAGATAGACGAACGTGGGCAGCGTTTGCATCAAGTCCAGCACCGGCCGCAGCGCCGCAAATAGGCGGGGGCGATGGGCGGCTGCAATTCCGAGCGGCACCCCGATTGCTGCGGATGCGAGCGTGGCTACCGTCACCAGGGCGAGGGTCTCCAGGGTGGCTACCCAGTAGCCTTGATTTAAAATAAACAGAAGCGCCACCGCAACGAACGCGGCGAGCGCTAACGAGCGCCGCAATCCCCACGCCAACACGGCCGCTGCAACGATCAAGGCGGGCGCGGGCAGCGCCCGCAACACCGCATTCACGCCGGCCACAATGCCGCGAATGACAACGGAGACGCCGTCAAAGAAATAAGTTCCATGTCCCTTAACGTAATCAATGGCCACCGCCATCCACTCGCCCACGGGGATCTTATGTCCGGTGATCCAGGCTTCGAATCCGCTAATGTGTGGCGCGCGCACCGATTGGGCGAGGGTACCCAGGGCCGGTTTGCCATCCAACGTCAGCACACCGTCGAGCCAGGCTTTTACGCTATCGGGATTGGCCTTGAGAAAAGCACTGGCCGCGGCCTCCGGCGTTTCGTGCCGGTCAAGAATGGCAGACATCATTTCTTGTTCACCGCCAATGGTGAATTTCAAATTCTTAAGCAAGCGGCCCAAATTCGGACAGGCTTCGCTGTACCCTTTGCGAGTCACCGTGTAAATTGTCGCCCCGCCGTAATTGGGCCCGAATATCTCATCGCCGCCGCCCAAGTACTTAAGTTTGAACCGCATGTTCATGGGGTGAGGCTCCCATGCCAAGAACACCACGGGTTGGTGATCATGGATGGCGCGCTCCACCTGTGCCAGCATGCCTTGTTCGCTCGATTCGATCAGTTTGAAATCGCCCAAACCAAATGAATTTTGCTTGAGCATTTTGAGGACCAGCCGATTGCCATCGTTGCCGGGCTCAATTCCGTAAATGGCACTGTTGAGCTGCGGCGCGAAACGCTGAATGTCCTTGAATTCGCGCAGCCCGGCCTCGAAGGCATACTCGGGCACGGCCAGGGTATATCGCGCTCCACTTAAGTTTGAGTCGAGCACTTCCAACGAACCGTCCGCCACATAACTGGCGCGGTCGGCCTCTTGGGCCGGCATCCAATTGCCGAGAAACACGTCGATATCGTTGTTGTGTATCGAAGCGAAGGTCACCGGCACCGACAGCACGGTGACAGTGGGCGAATAACCGATGGATCTCAGCAGTTCCGCGGTGATGGCCGTGGTCGCCGTCACGTCGGTCCAGCCCACATCGGAGAAGCGCACATTCCGGCACGCCTCAGGATCGGACTTAACGGAAGGGGTTTGGCCCTGAGCGCTGGGCGCGGCCGCAAGATGGGCGATCAGCAAAGTTGCCAGGAACCGCAGCAAATTGCGCCCAGCAGTTCTCAACGGGGGGTTGACCGTGGCGGAGACACGGCCGCATGATTGCACGCGATTGCGAGGTTTTGAATGAGCATTTAATGAGGTATCCCTGCAACTCACCAATGTATCCCTAGTATCTGAAATCGAACGTATAAATATTTCGCCGGCCATCTTAGACATAAAGCCGGTGGGGCGTCCAATGCAGCCAGTCCACGGCTTAGGATCTTCAAATTGAACATTCCCGCAATACTGCCCACTGAGAGCCTCGTTGAGCCAGTCGAGGAGATGCGGCGGCGTCAACTCGTTGAGGTGACAATTGACAGCCTAGCGGAAGTCGGCTTTGTAGGTACGACACTTGCGCAAATTGCAGCGCGCGCCGGCGTGTCGCCTGGACTCGTCGCGCATTACTTCGATGACAAGGATGGATTGCTGGAGGCAGCCTTTCGCTCGTTGGCGCGTCGAGTCGGCACTCAGGTTCGTTCGAGGCTCCGCCTGGTGGGGACGCCCCGCGGGCGTATTCAGGCCATCATCGATGCCAATCTCGCGCCGGAGGAATTCGACCAGCGCACCGGAAGTGCCTGGTTGGCCTTCTGGGGTCAGGTATTGCATGTGGAGAGTCTGAAACGCATTCAATCGGTGTACCAAAGACGAACTTTAAGCAATCTGCGCAATTCCTTGGGCAAGCTGGTCGCGCCAGAGGAGGCGCATAGTCTCGCGGCGATGATTGCCGCCATGATCGACGGGGTGTGGCTACGCGCTGCGCTCTCGGGGTGGCGGGAAGCAGACAGCGAAAGTGCGCGGGCTTTGCTGGCCGACTTCGTCGATGGACGGCTCAAGGCTGCCATGGGGGAGCCCGAGCCGGGCGCCCGATCCACAGTCGCACCTAAACCCAGCGCCGGCATCGAGCAATTTGCGTCCATCAATCCCTCCACGGGTGAGGTCCTAGGGCATGTCAGCGTTGCCGGCAGGGCGCAGGTCGATGCAGCCGTGGCGGCAGCCGTCGCCGCGCAGCGCGGTTGGGCGGCACTCTCTGGGGTCGAGCGAGGTCGAGTGCTGCACCGGGCAGCTGAGCTGCTGCGATCGCGCAACAATGAGCTCGCCGAGCTTGAAACTCGCGATACCGGCAAGCCCATTCAGGAGACCCGCGTGGTGGACGTGGCGTCGGGAGCTGACTGCTTTGAGTATTTTGCCGGGGTGGCGCAAACCTTGAGCGGCGAGTACATCGACTTGGGCGCTCAGGCCTTCGGCTACACGCGACGCGAGCCTTTAGGCGTTGTCGCCGGAATCGGCGCCTGGAATTACCCTTTGCAGATTGCCTGCTGGAAGGCGGCGCCGGCGCTCGCCTGCGGGAACGCCATGGTTTTCAAACCGGCGGAACTGACGCCGTTCACGGCGGTGAAGCTCGAAGAAATTCTGCTCGAAGCCGGGCTGCCGAAGGGCGTTTTTCAAGTGGTGCAGGGCTTCGGCGACACCGGACGCCTGCTCACCGCACATCCACAGATCCGCAAAGTGTCGCTTACCGGCCAAGTCGGTACCGGCAAACACGTGATGGCCGATGCCGCACGATCGTTGAAACAGGTGACGCTAGAACTGGGCGGCAAATCACCCTTGATCATCTTTGACGATGCCAAGTTAGACAATGCCGTTGCCGGTGCGCTGCTCGCTAACTTCTTCTCCTCCGGACAGGTATGCTCCAATGGCACGCGGGTGTTCGTCCACCGTGCCGTCAAAGCGGCGTTTCTGAGCCGCCTGGTGAAGCGTGTTAACGCGATGCGAATCGGCGACCCCATGCATCCCGATACGCAAGTGGGCGCGCTCATTTCCGAGCAGCACATGCGCAAAGTGCTTTCCTATATCGAGCGCGGAAAAGCCGAGGGGGCGCGAATCCTAACCGGGGGTTCGCGCGTGGTGAGCGGCAAACTGGCCAAAGGGTTTTTTGTGGCGCCCACCGTGTTCGACAATTGCCGCGATGATATGAGCATTGTGCGTGAGGAGATTTTCGGTCCGGTAATGTCAGTGCTGGAGTTCGAAGACGAACAGGACGTGATCGATCGTGCCAATGACACGGAATTCGGGCTGGCGGCCGGGGTGTTTACCAACGATCTCGCTCGGGCGCATCGCGTTATCGCACGCTTGCAAGCCGGTACATGCTGGATCAACCATTACAATGTTACGCCGATCGAATTGCCATTCGGCGGCGTCAAATCATCGGGGTTGGGCAGGGAAAACGGCCGTACTGCGGTCGAACACTACACACAGCTGAAAAGCGTTTATATCGCCAAGGGCGACGTCGACGCCCCTTACTGATGACCCACGAGGACCAGGCCGATTTCATCATCGTCGGCGCCGGCTCTGCCGGCTGCGTACTGGCGGACCGCTTGAGCGCGGATGGCCGCAGCAAGGTTTTGGTGCTGGAGTACGGGGGCTCGGACCGCTCGATTTTCATACAGATGCCATCGGCGCTGTCCATTCCGATGAACATGCCGAAGTACAATTGGTTCTACCACACTGAACCCGAGCCACACTTGAATGGGCGCAGCATGCATACGCCCCGTGGCAAGGTGCTGGGCGGATCATCGTCGATCAATGGTTTGGTGTACATCCGCGGCAATCCGCAGGATTTTGAGGGCTGGCAGGCACAGGGCGCGAGCGGCTGGGCATACCGCGACGTATTGCCGTACTTCAAGCGTGCCGAACGGCGCGAGGAGGGGGGTGACCGATACCGAGGCGATCGCGGTCCGCTGCGCACTTGCTACGGCACTGCCCGCAATCCTTTGCATGCAGCTTGGCTGGCCGCGGCCGCCGAAGCGGGCTACGCGCGCAGCGCAGATGTGAACGGCTATCAGCAAGAGGGTTTCGGCCGCATGGATATGACTGTCGGAGGCGGACGGCGCTGGAGCGCCGCGAATGCCTATCTGCGGCCAGCCATGCGGCGCGCCAATCTCAAGGTCTTGACTCACGCGTTAGCGACGCGAATCGTTTTCGAAGGCAAGCGCGCCGTGGCGTTGGAGTATACGCACCGTGGCGCTGCGCACCGGGTACGGGTCGCGCGCGAATTGATTTTGAGCGGCGGGCCCATCAATTCTCCGCAACTGCTGAAGCTCTCCGGTGTGGGCCCCGCAGCGGAACTGCGCGAGCACGGCATCGAGGTTGTGCAGCATTTGCCGGGCGTGGGGGAGAATCTGCAGGATCACTTGGAATTCTATTTCCAGTTGGCAAGTAAGGAACCCATCACGCTTTACTCATCGATCGATAACCTCAGCCGTGCGTTGATAGGGGCTCGCTGGCTGCTACTCAAGGACGGGCTTGGTGCCACCAATCATTTTGAGACCTGCGGTTTTATCCGCAGCCGCCCCGGCGTTCCCTATCCCGATATCCAATATCACTTCCTGCCCATGGCGGTGTCTTACGATGGCTCGAGCTTGGCGCAAGAACACGGCTTCCAGGCGCATGTCGGCCCGATGCGCTCCAAAAGCCGCGGCTCGGTACGGTTGCGCTCACGCGAACCCCTCGACAAGCCGCGCATTTTGTTCAATTACATGAGCGATACCGAGGACTGGGTCGAGATGCGCGCCTGCGTGCGCCTGACTCGGGAGATTTTTGCGCAACGCGCCTTTGACCGCTACCGCGGCCGTGAATTACAGCCGGGCGATGCGGTGCAAAGCGATGCGCAAATAGATGCATTCATACGCGAGAAGGCAGAGAGCGCTTATCACCCGTCTTGCTCATGCAAGATGGGCGCGCAAGAAGATCCAAAAGCGGTGGTGGACCCCGAAACCCGCGTGCGCGGCATGCAGAATCTGCGCGTCGTGGACTCATCGATTATGCCTTCGGTGACCACCGGCAACCTCAATGCACCCACCATCATGCTGGCGGAAAAAGCCGCTGATCACATCCTTGGGCGAGGCATGCTCGCGCCTGAGGACGTGCCGTATTATACGGCGGCAAACTGGCAAACCGCACAGCGCTAAGCAACGCCTTCGGTCCAGCGCTCGTGCCAAAGCGCTTGAGCGTAGGCGTAGCCCGCTGCGCTCCTTAAAACTTATAGCCCAGCGATACGCCGATTATCCGCGGCCGCAGCGGCGTCTCCTCGACGATGAATTGATCGGTGCTCGTGAACGTACTGGCGTGTGAGTTGCTTAAGTTTTCAACGTAAGCCATCACGTTCCACGGATCCTTCGCGAGGCCAAGCGAGGCGTCATAGGTGGTGTAAGCGGGATTTTCGAACCGCAATCTGCCGGTGGTGATGCCTCCGGCTTGCGCAATGGTCGGATTCGATCCCGCCTGCGTGAAGGAGTGGCCTGTGTGGGTCGCGGCGACTTGGACAAATGGCTTTAAATCCCCGACACTCCAGTCGTAGCGAGCGCGCAGGCTGAACTGAATCGGCGGCGCATTGGCGCTCGGGGAACCGATGGGACCGAATGGGTTGGTGACAGCTGCGCAATTGGCGCCCTTGCTGTCACACAGTTGTGTAATGGGCTTGCCGACGTTCACGCTCGCCGGATTGTTGTCAATCAACACCGGCGAATTGGTCTGCCGGCTCTGATTCCACGATGCCGCACCTTGCACCGTTAGCCCAGGGACAAGGCGGGCCACCAACGAGGTCTCGATGCCCTTGATGAGGAAGTTCTGGCCGTTGGTGTTGTAGAAAATATTGCCGACCAAACCGGGGTCGAAGAAGGCAACTTGAACGTTGTTCCAGTTTTCCCGGTAAATTGCGCCGTTCCATTGCAGGCGATGGTCAAAGAACTCCGTTTTCCAACCGAGTTCATTGTTGGTCAATTCGTCCGATTTGTACGAACTGGGGACTGCGTATTGCGGTAGACCGTCCGTGCCGTTGGCATGCAGTGAACCGCCATTCTGATTGAAACCTCCCGGCCGAAAGCCTTGCGAGTAGGTGTAGTACAACATGACGTCGGGCGTGACGTGCCAGGAAATGTTGCCACGGCTCTTGAAGCCTGACTCGCTGTCGCGCAGGTGCTGTGCGTTGAGGTTGAAATTGCTGCCAAGACATCCCGCCGCCGGTGCGCCCTGCTCGAAACAGAAAAAACTGCCGCTGACACTGCCACGCGAGGAGTTCTGGAACAGGAAATGACGCGTGCCGCCGGTGAGCGTGAGCACTTTAGGGATGATGTCAAAGTCCACCGAGGCGAAGAAAGCCGTTTGCTTGGTCTCACGCACGGTGTCCTGGTAGAACGAGGTACTGTCACCCTGGATGCCGGGATTCACGACGGTCGCGCCAGGAGCCGTGCCGACGTTGGTGAAACAGCCGGCGTTGCCCGGACTGCCCGCCGGCACGTTCGCAGTGCATGAAGGCACCGTTTTATAACCCCAGCCTGTCTGGTCGAATAGTTTATTGTCCTCCCAGTATGCGCCGGCAATGGCACGCAAGCGCCAATCATCCGGGGTGCTTAAGCGGAACTCGTGTTGCTGGTGCGTGTTGCGCTCCACCGAATGCCAGGTGGCGCTCGGCGAGAAGCAAGTCGCATTGGGATGCGCGGCATCGCCTGACCCGGGGGCGTAGCATTGATAGTAATCGGCGTAGAAGCCGCGTGCGTAGTTGGTGTAATCGCCTACCTGATTGACGTTTCGCACCAGGTACCCCCCAGTGTAGACGGCTTTTAAATCGCCGAATTTGCCGTTCAACGTCCACGCGGTGCTTTCGAACTTGTCCCTATCGAAGGCGGGATTGAATAGCGTCGCTTGTAGCGGCTGCAGCGCTGCCCCGTCGGAGGCGTTGGGCTGCTGGTAGAACACGCCCTGCGAATTCATATCCTGATAGGACTGCGAGAGTAAAAAGTCCCAGTTATCGTTGAACTTGTACAAGGCCTCGACGCGAATTCCCTGGTAGGTGACGGGGTTGATGGCTCGGGCGGCCACCGTGGCATTATTGATAGAGGCACTTCCGGGCGGCACGCAAAAACCATTATTCGGCAGACCATCCGGGCACACGCCCTTGGCCGCGGGAAAGTTGGCATAGTGGATACCGATGTCGGTGTTATTGCGCGTGAAGGTCGCCGGCACGTTGTCGATGTAGCCGCCGCGATGGTCGTCATAGATCACACCGCGCACCGCCAGGGTGTTGGGAATCAGCGGGAGGTTGAGCACTGCCGTCACGTTGGCGTTAGGCTCACCGTGCGCGGTCACGCCGTAGCCCGCCTTGACGTTTCCCTCGGTGACATCGAGCTTGGGCTGGTTAGTGATGTAGCGGATCGCGCCGGCCTCGGCGCCGGATCCGAACAGCGTGCCCTGTGGACCCTCCAAGACTTCGATGCGATCTATGTCGGCGGCATAGACATCCAGATTGCGATTCGGCAGCTGCCCGGATTGATTGTCCAAATAGATGGCGACATTGGGATACAGCCCAGTCGAGCCGCTGCCCTGACTCGGCTGCGCGCCGGCGCTCAAGCCGCGCATGAACACTTCGTTCTGCCCGGGTCCGTTATTCGCGGATGTCACGTTCGGCAGATACTTGATGTAGTCGTCGAATGTCGAGATGTTGAGCTGCTGCAACGCTTGGCCGGTGAAAGCCTGCATCGAAATCGGCACGTCTTGCATGCTTTGCGAGCGGCGCGTGGCCGTGACGACAATTTCCTCTAAAGCGTTGGAATTCAGTTCTGTTTGATCGGCCGCGGATGCGCCGAACGACACGCTTCCTAAAACGGACGCAATGGCCAGTGAGAGCTTCGAGTTCATATTCATCCCCTAAAGAATTTTTCGAGGTTGCCGCGATGCGCCTCTTGTCGTTCCATCGTTGAATACGCGATCAATCGTTGCGATTTCACGCCTCAGACCTATCTTGTCTCAACCCCAGACCGGACGCAACGGAAAAATGAAGGATCTGAAAGACGTGCGATAGCAAGCGGTTGGATCAGATACCTCAGTGAGAACTCAGCCCAGGCGACTGCATGATTCGTTGAATGAGTGTTTAAGGCGCACTCGGGAACTCGCGTCCGATCTCCACCAGCAGCTCCTGGGCGTAGCTCAAATAGGAGCGCCAAACCTCGAGGTGAAACACCTCCGGGGCGGTGCGCCACAGTACGATTTCCGCTTTGCCAAGCACGGTGCGCGTGCACATGTTCACCGGAAACTCCTCTAAATCCAAGTCCAGCGGACACGCCCCCGAGAGGATCGTCGCCGCGTGACTGCCTGAAATCTCCAAGGCGACTTGCCGGTGAGACACATCTACCAAGGAATGCGGGAAGGCAGATAGCGCCTGCTCAAGTTCTTCGATGGGAAGCGCTGCATGGCGCGTGGCCTGCCACATCAAGTGTTCATCAGGTCCCAGCCACAGGGTGGCGCGTTCGCCGCTGCATTGTGCGCGACAAGATTGCTCTGAGAAGGGCACTCCCCACACCTCGGCCGCTGCGCCCCGCGCGGGCGCCTCGCATTGCAGGATTAGCCGCGAGGCCGGCGCCTTCAGACGCATTAAGGCCCGATCAGCCATTAATGCGTGCTCCTTCCGGATCGTAAAACACCGGTGAGGTGACTTCGACTTCGATATCGCCACTCGGCATGGGGACATACAAGCTCGCACCCATGCGCGCCCTCCCGCCCGCGATCATGGCCAGGGCAATCGGGAATCCGACGGTGGCGGCGGCGTAGGAGGAGGTGACATGACCGATGAGTTGCATGGGCACTCGCTGCCCGGGCCGTTCGGCGATTTGCGCGCCTTCCTCCAGGGCGGTACGCCCATCCTTAGCTTTGAGGCCGACCAATTGCTTGCGATTGGCGCTCTTCATGGCGGGACGCTGCAAAGAACGCAGTCCCACAAAATCGGTCTTGTTCTTGCCGATGGCCCAGGACACTCCGGCATCGTCGGGTGTCGCCGTGCCATCGGTTTCCTGACCGACGATGATGTAGCCCTTCTCGGCACGCAGCACGTGCATGGCCTCGGTGCCGTAGGGTGCAATGCCGAACTGCACGCCCGCGGCGTACACCGCCTCCCATACTTCAAGTCCAAACTCAGCGGGCACGTTGATCTCGAACCCCAACTCGCCCGTAAAACTGACGCGAAACAGCAGCAGGGGATGGCCACAGATCTTGCCACGGCCGACGCTCATATGCGGAAAGGACTTATGCTTGATGTCGATGCCTTCAATCAGCGCATCGACGACCTGGCGAGCGTTCGGCCCTTGCACCGCGATGTCGGCCGCATCAACGATGCGCTGTCGCGATTTTTCCCGGC
>JANYAD010000259.1 GCA_025355165.1 Gammaproteobacteria bacterium
CCGAGCCGCACGTCGGTGAGGAAGGCCGCCGCGATCAGCACGCCGTCGAACCCGTTGTGCACCCCATCGCCGATCAGCACGATCCAGCCGGCGGCGCGGTCAGCGCTCGTGTTGGCGGGGAACTGGGAGCCAACGGGACACTGCGCAGGTCAACGGGCGAGTATGCAATCATAAGCGCATGACAGAATCGGCTGATTCGCTCGAATCGTACGTGCGCGCTGCCTTGACGCTACAGGGTTATCGCTTCGATGAGACGCAAATCGCGGAAATCGTGGTGCAGTTCTCACGCCTCGAGCTGATCGCCCAAACTATCTTGCACCAGCCTTTGCCGTTCGCATCGCAAGCCGCGCCGGTGTTTCGCCCTTGACGGCGCAGGATATCGTGCGGCAGATCAACCAGGGTGCGCGCAGCGCCGCCTCGGTGCTCTGTGAGGTCAAACAGCTGATCGAGGCGCGCGATCCACCGCTTAATTGCTTCACCGCATTGACGTTCGAGCGTGCGCAGCGCGAAGCCGCGGCCATCGATGCCTTGCGCAGCCAGGGCAAACCCTTGCCTCCGCTCGCGGGCGTTCCCTATGCGGTCAAGAACCTATTCGACATCGAAGGCATGGTGACGCTTGCGGGAGCCAAGCTGAATGCCAGCAATCCCCCGGCAACGGCTGATGCCACTGTGGTTGAGCGGATGCGCCGCGCCGGCGCGGTACTGGTGGGCGCGCTCAACATGGAAGAGCTGGCGTATGGGTTCGTCACGGAAAATCCTCACTACGGCACCACCCGCAATCCTCACGATCACACGCGCGGCGCGGGCGGCTCTTCCGGCGGTTCGGCGGCGGTGGTCGGGGCTGGGATCGTGCCGATATCCCTCGGATCCGACACCAGCGGATCCATTCGGGTTCCGGCTTCCTTATGCGGAGTTTTCGGCTTGAAGCCCACGTATGGACGTCTGCCTCGCACCGGTACCTATCCGTTCGTGAACAGCTTCGATCATGTAGGGCCCTTTGCCGGCAGCGTGCTCGATCTTGCGTCAGCTTACGATGCGATGCAGGGTCCCGATGCATTGGATCCTGCCTGTGCGCAGCGTGCCCCCGAACCCATTTGCGCCTCGCTTAGTCTTGCGGCGGGAACTCGGATCGGCATTCTCGGCGGATGGTTTCATGAATGGGCGGACCCGACCGCGCGCCGCGCGGTTCAGCTCGCGGCTGGGGCCTTGGGCGCGAGCCAATGGACGGAGCTTAAAAACGCCGAAGCGGCACGGGCGGCTGCTTACATCATTACCGGTGCCGAAGGCGGCGCTCTACATCGACCGCGCTTGATCGAGCGGTACGAGGAGTTCGGGCCGGCCGCTCGCGCCCGATTGGTGGCCGGCACCTTGATTCCCGCTTCCTGGGTGGTTCAGGCGCAGCGAGTTCGCCAGCAAGCCTATCGAGAAGCCATGGCGTTATTCGAACGCTTCGACCTGTTGATCGCCGCGGCTGCTCCCGTGGTCGCACCGCGCGTGGGTGAGGAAACGCTGCAGATAAACGATCGCAGTATTCCCACCAAGGCGGGCCTCGGTGTATTGACGCAACCCATTTCATGCATCGGATTGCCCGTATGCACTGTGCCGATCTGGCCGGGCCTCGACAGGCCGGCCCTCCATAGGCCGGGAAGTGAGCGGGAGTTGCCATTGGGCGTGCAGCTCATCGGTGCACCCTGGCGCGAGGATTTGTGTCTGGCGGCGGCACGAAGTCTCGAGCAAGCCGGAATTGCGCAAGTTCGGTTGCCTTAAAGCGGTCTGCGATGGCGGGTGAGTGTGGCGGCAATCGCGGCGAGCACCGCCATTCTCACCGCCACGCCGTTGTTGACCTGTTCGCGAATGACCGAGCGGGGTCCGTCCGCGACTTCCGAGGCGATTTCCACGCCGCGGTTCATCGGCCCCGGATGCATGACGAGCACGCTTCCCGTCGCGAGTTTCAAGCGTTGCGGTGTCAAGCCGAATTCCCGAAAGTAGGCGGCATCGTCGAGCGAAGCGGCCTGCGCCATGCGTTCTTTTTGAATGCGCAGCATCACGATGACATCCGCGCCCGCGATGCCCTCCTCGATGCGCGTAAAGCGCTGAGCTCCCTTGAATTCGGCTTCGTCCGGCAGCAATGCTTCGGGCGCCACCAAGCGCAGATCCGTCGTACCCAGGGTGGCAAGTGCAGTGGCCGTGGAGCGCGCTACGCGTGAATGCTTGATGTCGCCGACGATCGCCACTTTGAGTCCGCTGAAGCGGCGCTTGTGAGTCCGGATAGTCAACACATCGAGCAGCCCTTGCGTAGGATGCGACACATGCGCCTCTCCCGCGCTGATCACGGAGACGTGCGGGGCGACATGATCGATCAGGAACTCCGGCATGCCGGCTTCGGAATCGCGGATGACGAACACATCGGTGTTCATGGCCTCCAATGTGTAAATGGTGTCCAGCATGCTCTCGCCTTTGGCGCGGGAGCTGGAGTGCAGGTCCAAGTTAAGCACGTGCGCCCCTAAGCGTCGGCTGGCGAGATCAAACGAGGCCCGGGTCCGGGTGCTCGGCTCGAAAAATAAATTTGCGACCGTGACGCCGGCCAGTTCGCGGCCCTCATAGGCAGGCTGTCCCGGCAAGCGGCGGTAGCGCTCCGCGGTATCGAGAAGCGAACTCAATGAGTCGCGGGTCAAGCCTTCGAGCGTGATGAGGTGGCGCAAGCCCGCGGCGCTGTCTTGTTGTGACCGCATGCGCGCCTAGAAGTCCGGGTGAGTAATCAGCGCAATGCCGCAGGCGCGCCGCCACCAGATGGCCCCTCGTAGCCCAGTTTTCGCTTCATGCATGGTCGTCGCCCCCTTTTTAGATATACCCAATCGCCGGCTGCGCCGCTCCTGACGCGAACAGTCTTGAGTCAAGGCCACGGAGATTACTCAGAGGCTCCCAGTTTTTTCGGTGAACCAACGTTCCAAGATCACGCAGGCCGCCGCCGCATCGATGTCGGACTTCGCCACGCGGCGCCGGAGTAAGCCCGACTCGCGCGCGGATTTTAGGCGGGCTTGGGCTTCGAGGGAAGAATAACGCTCGTCCACCAACACCACCTCGAGCCCGTAGCGCGCCGTCAATTCAGCGGCGAATGCGCGCGCCGCCGCGGTCATGCCGCTGTCGGAACCATCGACATTATACGGCAGCCCGACCACCGCCATGCTCGGTTGCCACTCGCGCATCAGCGCGCCGATGGCTTCCCAGCGGGGGCCCGCGGAGCCCGACGCGATGGCTGGCTGTGCCGAGGCGCTGCGACTTAGCGTGTCGCCGCAGGCAACGCCGATCCGTCGAAGGCCAAAGTCAAAAGCCAGTACGATCTTCGGCCGGGAAGACTCAGGCATTTCCGCCGGTGGGACTGACTCGCGACAGCTCCACGCCGAGAAGGCGTCCCGCCGCCTCCCATCGCGACGCGAACGGCACCTCGAATATCAGACCCAAATCCACCGGTGCGCTGAGCCACGCATTGGCGCGAATCTCCTGCTCCAGTTGACCGCCGTCCCAACCGGCATAGCCTAAGGCGACGAACGCCTCCATGGGGCCCTCGCCGCGCGCCATCGCCGCCAGGATGTCGCGCGAGGTGGTCACGTGCAGCGCATCGGAGACCTTGAGTGTCGAATCCCACTCCCCGGAGGGGCGATGAACCACGAAGCCCCGATCGGTCTGCATGGGCCCGCCGCGCAATACTTGGCGCTCCCGCAAGGGTCCTTTATCGAGCTTGATTTCCAGCTGCTCGAAGATCTCGCCCATGCGCATCGGCAGCGGTTTGTTCAGTATCAATCCTAGGGCGCCCTTTGAGCTGTGATCGCAGATGAGCGCCACGGTTTGGGAGAAGTTCGGGTCGCCCATATACGGCATGGCGATCAACAATTGGTTGGTCAGGTACTCCGCA
This sequence comes from Gammaproteobacteria bacterium, assembly GCA_025355165.1. Classification (GTDB taxonomy): domain Bacteria; phylum Pseudomonadota; class Gammaproteobacteria; order Steroidobacterales; family Steroidobacteraceae; genus Bog-1198. The sequence continues at coordinate 3,914 of JANYAD010000259.1, forward strand.
TCGTTCATGGCGTCACGGTTTGGGCTCGGCATAGAAGACCGCGCCCCCCTGCGAGGCGCCTCCGAGGAATTGCCACTCGTAGGCGATGCGTATTTCGTCATGCTTCGAGGATAGCTCGGCGGGAAACCGATCGAACGGCGCGGCCAGCTTCAAAATGCGCATGGCAGCCTCATCGATCTCCGCATGGCCGCTGCTGCGCCTGACGATGGTTTGCAACAGCTTGCCGTCGGCGCCGATGGTCACTTCGATGACCGGCGTGCCGGAGAGTTTTTGGCGACGTGCCGCATCCGGGAAGTTCGTGGTGCCGACACGTTCGATTCTGCGACGCCAGCCGTCCAAGTACACCGCGACATCCGACTCACGCGTATCGGCGGCGATCCACAGCTCGTGCTTCGACTCGCCGCGCATGCGCAATTCGACGCCGTCATCGTTCGGCGTGATGCCCAGGTCGGGGCGCTTCTCGAGCAGCAGCGGCAGCTCGGCCGCCTCCTTGGCTGAGGCGGAAGCGGCAAAGTAAAAAACCTTTTGCGAAGGGCTGTGAGTGGTGACCAATTCCTCGGCCCCGGTATCTACGCTGGATCGCTGTGCGTCCACCCCTTCACCGCTGGGCACACCCGGGCGGTCCACCGGCATCAGCGATGATTTGGGGATGAGGCTGCGTTCGCGTTTCAGCGTATTGCCCGAACCTATCTGGGTGCGTTGCGACAAATAGCGCGCATTGGGGTTGCTCGGGGCGCTCGGTGCGCGATCGTTGACGAGCACAACCTCAAGACCGGGTGCGCCATCATCTCGAGAAGCACTGCCGGAGGATGAAAAACTCACCCCCAAAATGATGATTCCGTGCAGCAGCGCCGCGAGAAAGCAGGTGGTGAGCATGCGGTCGTTGGGCGGCGGCAAGCCGGTGCGCAGCACATCGTTGCCCTGCACCGCATCGGCTGTCTGAAGCATGTCGGAAGTCACGCGCCGCCCAAAGTCCTGTCGATTGCTTCAACCAGCATGCCACCAATGTCGAGTCCGTGCTTCTTGTTTAGTTCTCTAATACCGGTAGGACTAGTGACGTTGATCTCAGTTACGAAATCGCCGATGACATCCAGTCCTACGAAGATCATGCCGGCGGCGCGCAAAGCAGGACCGATCTGTGAGCACAGCCACCGATCGCGCTCGTTTAAGGGGCGACTTTCCGCACGCGCGCCGGCCGCCAGGTTGCCGCGGTTGTCCTCGGCCGCTGGAACGCGCTTCAGGGCAAAGGGGACGGGCTCGCCGTCCACCAGAATGATGCGGCAATCGCCCGCCGCGACGATTTCAGGCAGATAGCGCTGCACAATGGCGTAGCGGCTACCGTAATCGGTCAGGGTTTCGAACACCACATTGCGGTTCTTGTCGCCCTGCTCCAGGACAAAAATGGATTTGCCCCCCATGCCATCCAAGGGCTTGCAGACGACTTTGCCGTGCTCGCCCAGAAACTCACCCATGTCGTGCATGCTGCGCGTGATCAGGGTAGGGGCGCAGCACTGTGGAAACCAGGCGGTGTAGACCTTTTCGTTCATGTCCCGCAGGCCTTGCGGTCGGTTGCAGACCAGCGCGCCTTGCATCTGCGCACGCTCCAGGATGTAGGTGCTGTAAATGTCTTCGGTGTCGAACGGCGGGTCCTTACGCATCAGGATCACGCCGAATTCGCCCAATCTAGCGCAGACCCGCTCGCCCAAGGAGTACCAGTTGCTCGGATCGTCGGCGACTTTCAACGGTGCGAGCCGGCCCCACGCGATGCCGTCTCGCAGCCAAAGGTCTTGCAGCTCGGCGTAAAAGAGTTCCCAGCCCCGCGCCTGTGCGGCGAGCAGCATAGCCAGGGTACTGTCCTTCGCCGGCTTGATAGCTCCGATCGGGTCCATGACCACGACTAGACGCACTCGAGAGGACATGCTCATACCCCCAGTCTAACGCAAGCGACTCAAGCCGATCTGTTGAGGAAACTGTGAACCAGGCCACCGTTGTTTACGTTGGCATGCCTCCAAATGTGGACTCCGTACCGTGGCTTGCGAGGTCTGGATATGTTAAAAAGCCACAAGATTCCAGCACCTACGCACTCGGAGAGCATGATCAGTAGCGGCAAGCCTAAACTCACGGGCCTGAAGGTTCTCGTCATCGACGACAGCAAGACCATTCGCCGGACCGCTGAGACCCTTCTGACCAAGGAAGGTTGCGAAGTGTTCACGGCGGTCGATGGCTTCGACGCCCTGTCCAAGATCGCAGACCACCAGCCGGACATCGTGTTCGTGGACATCATGATGCCCAGGCTCGATGGATACCAGACCTGTTCGCTGATCAAGCACAACAAGGTGTTCAAACAGATTCCGGTGATTATGCTGTCGAGCAAGGATGGTCTGTTCGATCGAGCTCGCGGGCGCATCGTAGGCTCGGAACATTACTTGACCAAGCCGTTTACCAAAGACGAATTGTTGGGAGCGATCGAAGCTCACGTCGGCAAATGACGGGGAATACTAAAATGGCACTGATTCTCATTGTTGACGATTCGCCCACCGAGGTATTCGTCATGCAAAAAGCGCTGGAAAAACACGGTTTCAAAACGGCGGCCGCCGAAAACGGCGAAGAGGGCGTGCGCAAAGCGAAGGAAATGAAGCCGGATCTCATTTTCATGGACATCGTCATGCCGGGCGTCAACGGCTATCAGGCCACCCGCATGCTGATCAATGATCCGGAAACTAGCTTGATCCCCATCATCATGGTCACCACCAAGGGGCAGGAAACTGATCGGGTATGGGGCTTGCGGCAAGGGGCCATCGACTATTTGGTCAAACCCGTGTCGGCGCAGGCGTTGGTCGAGAAGGCACAGGCCGCCCTGGCCACATGACGAGTACGACCGGCGGGTCTGAGACAAGCCTTCGAGGTTTGCGCGACCGACCATTCGAATTGCTCAAGGAACTGGAGAAGCGCAGCCGAACGGTGGCCGCGAGCAGTGTTGCCGAGACCGAGACGGGGCAGGAATGGGTAGGGGTCGCGTTTCGGATGGGCGGCGAAACTTTTTTGGTGGCCCGCGAGGAGACACGCGAGGTGCTGGGATACCCTGCGGTCGTGACGCGAATTCCGGGTACCAAGAGTTGGGTGAAGGGGTTGGCCAATGTTCGCGGCGCATTGATCCCAATGCTGGACTTGCGTCAGTTCTTGGGAAGCGGCGCGACGACGCCGGGGCGCAACACGCGTATTGTCGTGGTCAATCACCGCGACATTCCGGCCGGATTGATGGTGGATGAGGTTTTGGGGTTTCGGCGTTTTGCGGAATCGGAGTTCAACGCCGAAGCGCCGCCGACCGTAATCCGCTGCGACAGCTATCTTGCCGGCGCGTTTCGGCGCGGCGGCGAAGTCTGGCCGGTCTTGAGCCTGAAAAGTTTGGTCGAGAACCAGAGCTTCCTGCAGGCGGCGAGCTAGGGTAGAGATTTTTAAGATGACGACGAAGCGAAGCGACACAGCACCGCATATCAATTTGCTGCCGATATTGGCGGGCCTGCTGCTGCTTTGTCTGCTGAGCGTCGCGATACTCATCGCGGTGGGCCGCAGCGCCTCTCCGATTGCGGCGCCGGCGGAGCAATTGTCGCTGGTGGTTCAGCGCATACCCTTCGAGGCACAAAACGCGTTGCGTGGCGAAGCAAGCGCCTTCGATGCCCTGGACAAGAGCGCCTCGCGCTTAAAGGCGCTGCGTGCGGCGGCACCGGATCTCGGCGATGCGGTTTCCTGGGGAAAGCTCAACGAGGGAGCAACTGCCGTCGCGCAGGCTCGTCCCGCCGTCGAAGCCATCCAGAGCTCCAATCAAGCCGTGCGCGAGCTGGCGCCCAAGCTGCTGTCGGAGCTGGGCGATTTGGGCAGTTCGGTAGGGGTGCAAAAGCTGGACGGGATGAGCCGATTTCTTGAACGCTTCGAACTCACGGTTCAGCGCATCCAACAGGAGTTGAACGGCTTAGGGTCGGGCGTCAGCGATGCCGCACCAAGCGCACAGCGCCTGGCTGACAGCCTGGAGTTTTTGAATCAAGTCGTCCGCGGCTTGTCGGGCGAGGAGTCCGGCATAGCGATTCAACGGGTGACGGGTGCCGATTCCGAACAACGCTTGAAAACAGTCGTGCAGCGCAATCAGCAATACACCGCGAGCGTGCGCAAGGCCATCGGTGCGGCCGACGCGCTGTCCAAGGCGCAAGCCGCGGCCCGCGGGTTACCCCCGCTGGCCAACTCACTCACCACGCAATTGACCGGCGCTTCCCCGCGAGATGAGAGCGGCGTCGGGTTCAAAGGCCTTACCCTGGCATTGCTACTGGTGGCGGCGGTACTGTTGGGGGCGCTCGCTTGGACCTATTTGCAGACGGCCGACCAACGCCGCAACAATGAGCTTCGCGTACGGGAAAATGAACGCAACCAAGAAGCCATCATGCGCTTGCTCGATGAGTTGTCGAGCTTGGCGGATGGCGATCTGACGGTGCAGGCAACGGTGACCGAAGATATTACCGGCGCCATTGCCGATTCAATCAACTATGCCATTGAGGCGCTTCGCGAGCTTGTGACCACCATCAACGATAGCGCTATTCAGTTGGACAGTGCCGCCAAGCAAACACAGGGTGCTGCGGCGCACATGGCGAAAGCCAGCAGCGCGCAGTCGCGCCAAATCTCGTCGGCCAGCGAATCCATGGCCGACATGGCCGCTTCGATCGAAGAGGTGTCGGGCAATTCCGAGCGTTGCTCCGACGTGGCGCGACATTCGGTCGATGTGGCGCACAAGGGCGGCGATGCCGTGCGCCGGACCATCGACGGCATGAACGCGATACGCGAGACCATCCAGGAGACCAGCAAACGCATCAAGCGCCTGGGCGAGAGTTCGCAAGAAATTGGCAACATCGTCGAATTGATCAACGACATTGCCGAACAGACCAATATTCTGGCGCTTAACGCTTCTATCCAGGCCTCCATGGCGGGCGAAGCCGGCCGCGGGTTTGCGGTGGTGGCCGATGAGGTGCAGCGATTGGCGGAGCGCGCGGCCAACGCCACCAAGCAGATCGAAGTGCTGGTGCGCACGATCCAAACCGACACCAATGAAGCGGTAGTGTCGATGGAGCGCAGCACCACGGATGTGGTGGGCGGAGCGCTGCTGGCGGAAAATGCCGGCGCGGCGCTCGGCGAAATCGAGCAAGTTTCCAACCAGATTGCGAGTTTGGTGCAGAACATCTCCGCGAGCGCGCGCCAGCAAGCGGCGGTGTCGGGCAATATTTCCAAGAATATGCAAGTGGTGCGCGAGATTTCCTCGCAAACCGCGGAAGGTTCGACCGCGACCTCCACTTCGATCGCGAAGCTCGCGGCTTTATCGGCGCAATTGAGAAAATCGGTGTCCGGATTCCGATTGCCGGATTATGGCGACTCCAAGTCGGCCGGTGCCGCGCCGGCGCCGAATCTAGCGCCCACGCATGCGCCGAAGCTCGCGGCGGTGCCCGAGGCGGCTGCTTCAGTCGTGCCCGGAAAAATGCGCAAGGCCAGCGGCATCGGCGCTTAGGCTCCCGACGGTTCTCGCATGACTGATCTCAGTTCTCAAACCCTGCACGTTGTCGCCAAGGAACTCAACACGACCTTGAACGATGCGCGCGCCTCGCTCGAAGCTTATGCAGAGCGCCCCGACCAGCGGGCGCTGCTGGAGAAATGCGCGGACCACCTGCACAGTGCGCACGGCGTGCTGCGCTTGGTGGAGGTATACGGCGCCGCCTTGCTCGCCGAGGAGATGGAACACGTCACGCGTTACCTGCTGAATTCCGCGACCGACCAGAAGCGCCAGGTCGACGGCCTGGACGCCTTGATGCGCTCGATGGTGCAGCTGCCTACCTATCTGGAACGCGTCTTGTCGGGCGGACGCGATTTGGCGCTGGTGCTGCTGCCGCTGCTCAACGACTTGCGGTCCGTGCGCGGCAGTCCGTTGCTCTCCGAAGGCACCCTGCTGCTGCTCAATCTTAAATCCGATCAGAAGGCGCAGCCGCAACTCACCCCGGGCGAGCAATCCATTACCGCGGCGCAATGGGCGCGACGCCTGCGGCCTCGATTCCAAATCGGTCTGCTCGGTTACATCCGCGGCGAGCGCACCGTGCAGAATCTGGAGATCCTCGCCAAGGTAACGGAGAAACTGGAGCAGGTCGCTACCACGCAACCGGTGTTCCAATTGTGGTGGGTAACCGGTGCCGTCATCGAAGCGGTGCGGGCCAATGGACTGGAAGGCAGCGCGACGCTCAAGCGCTTGCTCGGCCAAGCAGACCGCCAAATCAAGGCTTTGTACGAGCTCGGCGAGGCCCGCTACTGCGAGGACCCGCCGCTCGATCTGTTGAATAATCTGCTGTACTACGTCGCCCGCGCGACCACCAGCGGTGGACGCATCTCCGCCGTGCGCAGCTCATTTAAGTTGGCCGAGCTGCTCCCCGTCGATGACACGATTGAAGAGGAGCGCGAAAGCCTGTCGGCGCCGAGCGTCAAATTGATGCGCACGGTTGCCGCGGCCATCAAGGAAGACCTCTCCAAGGT
>JANYAD010000263.1 GCA_025355165.1 Gammaproteobacteria bacterium
ACCCGAGCACGACCAGGCCTTCTCGGTCGAATATCACCGGAGGATGATGATCTCCTTTGTAAAGGGGCAATTGAAATTTCTTGGCCGATGAGAACGAGTACACCTGATGGCTCACCGAATCGCTGTTCGGAAACTCGACGCTGGTCCCCACGCCAACGACAAGGATGCTCGGCACGAAGGCCAAATGGATCTGGTCCATCACCGCGCCCGCCTTGGGGGGTGTCGGCTTATCCAGCGAAGCGGCGTTCACCACCACATCGCTCACCGGATGTCCTGACATATCCACGACGTGGATGGACAATTCGCCGCCGATACACCGGCTCGCAGCCGCAAGCACGATCAGGCTCCAGAACGTGACCCCCTTGGCAAGCACACGCACCCCGAGCGCGAACGGTGTCGCAGTCCGGTGCTTTATCACGCCCTGCCCAACACTTTGGGCTCCAAGGATCATTCGAGAACTAAACATCCTGCGCAGTTTCCCCTTGAGCATGCTTAATTTGCTGCGCGAGTCGTCACATTCGTTGCAATCGCGACGATAATTTGAATTTCGAATCGGGATACCCCTAGTTTTACTGGGCTGCCAAGCTCACTCGAGGCGCTCGATGGGGAATGTGATGTCGACACGCAGCCCCGGGTCCGCGTTTGAAAGTGTGAGCTTTGCCTGATGCAACTGAGCAATGGCGGCCACCAGAGCGAGGCCCAATCCGTGGCCTGCCGCGGAACGGCTGCCTGAAACCCGGTAGAAGCGCCGCAAGACTTTTTCATGCTCACTGGGGTCTATACCCGGCCCATTATCGATAATCGACGCCGTCGCCAGGTTGCCGTCCGACTTCAGTAGAATTTGGATCTGCGTGCCTTCCCGCGTATGGCGGATCGCATTCTCGATGAGATTGCTGAACATTTGCGTCAGCAGCTCAGCGTCGCCGCGAATACCGATGTCTTTTTGACAATTCAATGTCAGCGAATGCCGGTAATCTTCCGCAACAGGCAGATACATCTGGAAAATGTTTTCCAACACTCCTCTCAACGGCACGCGCGAGAACGTGCTGAGCCGTGTACCCGCTTCCACCTGTGAAATCCTCAACAGCGCCGAGAACATTGCCAGGAGTTGGTCGGTATCGTCGATCGCCGTGTCTACCGCAGCGGAATACTCCGAAATGCGGGTGGATTTGGAACGAGCCTCCTCGAGGCGGTTTCGCATGCGCGTCAGGGGCGTGCGAAGGTCATGCGCCACGTCGCTCGATACCTGACGCAGGTTCTCCAACAGGGCCGAAATTCGATTGAGCATTTCGTTGATGGCACCGGCGAGCCGATCCCACTCATCCTCGCGGCCCATGAGCGGGATCCTTTCATCCAGCCGGCCTGCGATAATGCCCTTGCAGGTCGCTGCAACCGCATCGATCCGGCGCATGAAACGCACACCGAGGAGAAGGCCGCCGATGACCGCGATGCCGATCGCACCGGGCACCACCCAGAAAAAGGCGCGCAGGATGCGCTCGCGTGTGTCAATCAGCTGCGCCGTATCGCGGCCGACAAAGAGGTAGACACCTGTGGTCACCTCGACCCCGCGCCCGAGGATAACGGACGCCGCAACGCGGGTGGTAAAGACCCCCAGGGTTCTGGGAAGTTGCGGCAGATTGCCGGCCAGCTGCCGGCCCTGCTCATCTTCGATGGCCATATACGAGTCCGGACGCAATGACCGACTGAAGCTACTCGCCGTCCCCAGTCTTTGCTTCACCACCTCAACCGCCTCGGGGACGCCCTCGTCGAGAAAGCCGTTCGCCACCGTGGCAATATCGGCATCATTCGCGCTCATCAGCGCAGCTCGCTGTGTCCCCTGCACGATCCACAGCACTGTGACGAGCAGAATGCCGGTAAATACGAGGAACAGAAACGCGAACAACGCCGCGAAGCGGAAAACGTCCGATTTGAGCAATCTAGTTGGGCGCAAGCAGTCGATATCCGATAGTGCGCACGGTCTGGATGGCATCGATCGCAAAACCGCTATTGAGCCTTCCTCTCAATCGGCTCACGTGACTTTCAACGACGCTTGTGTGCGGATCAAAATGGATGTCCCACACGTTCTCTAGCAGCATTTTACGGGTGAGGACCCGATTGACGTTTCGGATCATGTATTCCAATAAGCGAAACTCCTGCGGCAAGAGGCTGATCAATCGTCCTTCCCGCCTTACCGCACGCTGCACAAGATCCATTTCTATGGAACCTGCCGACAATCTGGAGGATGTTTCCGAGATGCGCCGGGTCATCACTCGAATGCGAGCCAGTAATTCCGCAAATGCGAAGGGCTTCACCAGATAGTCATCTGCGCCCGCCTCGAGCCCCTGCACACGGTCATCGATTCCGCCCATGGTCGTCAAAAAGATCACCGGCGTGGATTTTTCGCGGCGCAGCGCCTTAACCAGCGCCAGCCCATCCATCCCCGGCACCATGCGGTCGACGATGATTGCGGCGAAGTCGCCCCGCAAAGCCTCGGCGAGTCCTTGGTTCCCATTGGATATATGTTCGGCGATATAGTCTTGCTCCTGAAAACGCTCGACCAGCGAATTCGCAAGTTCAGTATCATCCTCGATCAAAAGAAGCTTCGTTGGGCTCATGGCGTGCCTCGCGCACAACCGGGGCGCGGATTGACAACGCTAACACGCTGTGACGATACCGATTTGTACTGTTTTGCGAATAAGCAATGCACGTCTGCAATCCGCGCTAGGAACGTGAGTAGGATGCGTAACCCCGCGGAATCAGGGGCGGCGGCAGAAGCCAAAGAAACGATCGGCAAACACGGCGCAGCCGTCCACTGTTGCCGCTAAACCAAACAGCACCGCGAAGTCATACGCATGATCGCTTGGCGTTGCGTAGCCGGCAGGTTGTCTCCTATACCGCTCCCGTTGCGAATAATCATTATCGAAATACGGCTTGGTTCTGGCGGGCAGTAGCATCAACCTAAACCCAAACGGCGTGGAAACGCCAGGTCGGACAAGCCGCCCCCCGGCCAAAGTTTTTTGGTAATATCTCATCGCAAGTTCTCGGCGAGGGGGGTTGCAAGGCGACACCCACGTACCGCAACGCTCCCCTGAAAGGTCGGGTCAACAGCGAGCGCCCTGCCGCGATTGCGAAGGTCCGACCAACCCCGCTGAAGTGCTCTGCATGGCATGACTCCTTGAGCACCTTCATCGAGAGCGAAAAACAACTGCCCATATTGAAGGTAGTTTCGCGAAGAAAACCGCATGGGCGCGCCGGTGGTAGGGACTTATGTCCGTGCAACTTTTACATATTGGACTCGCGGCACCCCGAGGGTTGACATTGATTTGAAAAGCGCGCAATTGTAAAAAAGCGCGCGTTCGTTTTGTGGAAACAATGATTATATTTCAACCCTTTAGGGAGCAACGGCGGAATCTATGTCGGTAGAGTCTACGAGCGCGCCCCGAGTCTTACTGATCGGGCCCTATGATCCGCACTGCGGAGAATATACTTTTCTCGCACCGCCTCTTGGGGTGTGGCGATTGGCCGGTGTGCTGCAATCCGCCGGCATCGCGGCCAGCGTCTTCGATCCTAACTGTTGTGACGAAACACCACAGCGAGCGCTTGAACGGGAACTCGTAAATGGCAGGTGGGACATCGTCGGCGTATCCACCACTGGCATGACGCTGCGATTTGATTTGGAGCTGTCCTACATTGTACGTCGCGTAGCTCCACGCGCCTTGATAGTCGCCGGCGGCATGGAGGCGACCTTTCGACCGCAACTGATGTTTGAATTGGGACCCTTTGACCTGGTAATCCTCGGCGAGGGAGAGAGGCCGCTGCTTGAGCTCGTGGCACGCCTGCGCTCGGGTCAAGCATTGGACGGGATGCCAGGCTCTGTGCAACGCGACGCGACTGGCAAATTGATCTCGGTCCCGCAGCGCGCGCTGAATCGCGAAGAGCTGAGGGATGCGATATACAGCACCCCTTATGAGAAGATGCCCTACGCCGCCTATTGGCAGCGGCTCGAGGCTGCATATCGCGTGGGTTCGCTGCCGAGCAAGGCTGCCCGCGAGGCGCACCTTGCCGAAATCCGGTCAGTGCGATTGATCACCCTCAACTATTGTCCGATGAACTGCACGTTTTGCTCGGCCACCAATTTCTTGCACGAGGCGCAAGGAAGCGTAGCCGGCGTCGCGCGCCTCGACGCGGACGAATGTTTGACGATGATCGAGCGCATCATCGCGGCTCATCCGCTCGCGCGTACCATCATTTTTCAGGACGATATTTTCACCTTTACCACCGATCGGCGCGTTCTAGCGCTGTGCGAGGCGATTGTAGCGGCGAAACACCGCGGGAAAATCCCGGCGCAGCTGCAATTCATCAGCACCAATCGCATCGACGCGATGACCGAGGAAAGACTGAAGGCGATGAGGCGTGCCGGATTTCGCGTATTGGGTTTCGGCATCGAAAGTTTCTCGCAACGCGTGCTCAGCGAGTTCAACAAAGCGCACATATACCGGCATATCGAGCCCATGCTGTCCGCAGCGCTTGCCACCGGAGTGACACCTTTTCTCGATATTATCTTGAGTTCGCCGCATTCTACATTGGACGATGTCGTGCAGACGCTGCGCGGTACATATAGATGGTTGAGGCAGGGATGCGAAATCGGCATGTATCCCTATGTCATTCCGTTTTCCGGGGCGGCGTTCGCACGCAATCCGAGCCTTTTGCCGCACACTCGCTACCTCCACCGGAAGGTCGCCGGAACCAACATTGCCTGGGACCAAGCAGCCAAGATTTTACCGATCGATCCCGTGGTGCGAGACGTGATTCTGCGCATGGAGCAGAGTTTTGAAACGGTGCTGGCATCGCTCGAGGAAAGAGTGGCGCACTTGCCGTCGCGAGTTCGATCTCTGCTGTGGATTTTGAGCGCAATACCGATACTTGCGGAGTTCGGATATATCATAGCCGATGAGGGCGAAATTCAAGCCGAGCTGAGCGCCCGGCTTCCGGTCTGCCAATCGCAGGCCGCCCGCGCCTTGGAGGCCGCGGTATGAAAGCCCGACGCAGATGGACCGTGCTTCCGCCGCTTGCCGTTTGCGCACTGCTGGCGGGCTGGCTGGCGCTCTCCGTGATAAACGCGCGCGCAATCGGTTTTTCGATTCTGATTTTCGCCGTTGCCAATCTCATCGTATACACCGATGCCCTGGATTTCGCCTTGCGTTTATACATGCGCCGGCGCCAGACGGCAGGAACCCCCGGCAATCCCGGCAGCGACCAAGGCAAGGATGTCTCGATCGATCTGGACGCGATTGCGCCGGCGGACTCGCGGTTGGAAGTACCGGCCTCCCCGTACGCGATCGTTGCGTCGATCTTCAATCTGGAGGATTACATTGACGACTTCACTGAGGCATTCGCACCCTACCGGGATCGCGTTTGGCTGATCAGCGATGGATCGACGGACAATACCGTGCTGCGGTTGACACAAGCAGGATGGCGCTGTTTCGACGATGGCATCAATAGGCGAAAGCCCGGCGCCATCCGCCGACTGCTGGAGCGTATTCCAAATCATATCGAAACCATTATGGTGATTGATCCGGACATTCGCATACGCTCGCCGAGCGAGGGCAGTTTCATCGATCTGAATCACTTCGTCAGCGACTTCCAACAGTCCGATGCCGCCGCGGCGTGTCCACGCATTATGATCGAGCCCGACGGATTTCTCGCACGGTTCCAGGCCTTCGAATATGCATTGGCATTCTGCGTCGGGCGGCGAAGTCTGGCGGATTTCAGCATAACCTCGGGCTGCGTTTCTATTTATCGACGCAGTGCATTGACGCGGGCGCTCAATGAACATTCGCTGTCGGTTTATGCGGAAGATCTCGAAAATGCCATGATCTTGCTCGGCCATGGCGAGCGCATTTATTACGATGGTCGCTTGGTAGTAAGCACGGAAGGGCCGCGCACGCTATCACGCTGGTTCTCGCAGCGCGTTGGCTGGTATCACGGACTGGTCAGGGTATATGTCGAGCGCTTTACCGAAGTGCTTCGCGTGAGCCGCCGCTCGCCTTTCGCGTTTTATCACTACCTGATTTACGTCGGCGTGCTCTCCTTGGCCATGCATCTGGTCAAGGCGGTGAGCGCGGTAGTGCTGGTGCTCAGTCTTTTCAGCGGGCTCGATGCGCTGCTGCTCGACAATATCGTTCCTCAGCAGAATTTGTTGAATCCCGAATATTTTACGGCGGCGATCAGCAGCTATTTGGCACTCGGCGTTATCGCACTGTTCACGGTCGTGCCAAAGGCGGAACGCCCGTACGCGGCACCGATAGTTCCGCTATATCTGTGCTATGCACTCGTGCATATCGTGCCCATGACGTTGGGGTTCGCTAATTACTTTGCACTCAAGCTCTTTGGACGGCGTGTCTATCACGATCACTATGAAAGGCGCCCGGAGCGCAGCATAGTGGAGGTAGAGAAATTGGGCTTGACGCGATGATCGTCCGAGGAGTGCCCGCCCCGCAGGAATATACTCCGCCTCTTTATTGGGAGGATCGAGCGCAGCGCTTCGCAGGCGAACGCGACGGGCTCGCCGCCGTGTGTGCCTACGGAATGCCTGAGTTCTACAATCGTGCGATCGACTGGGAGCAACGTCTGGCGCTCGAACCCTGGCTACGGGTGGAGCAAGGAGCCCGCGTACTCGACGTCGGGTGCGGCGTCGGGCGGTGGAGCCGATACCTCGCGGCGCGAGGTGCTCAAGTACTGGGCGTCGACTTGAGTCCTACGATGATTGAGCAGGCGCGCCGGCGGGCCTTGGAGCAAGGCGTCGCCGAGCATTGTCGTTTTGCGGTGGCGGATCTCGCTCATCTCGATCTGGGCGAAAAATTCGACATCGTGCTGGGCGTCACGGTCCTACAGCATATTCTGGATCCCGTTCTGTTTCGCGCGGCGCTTTTGGCCATGGTCGCTCATCTGGCGCCCGGGGGTCGGATGATCCTGCTCGAGGCGGCGCCAACTGCAACCGTGAGCCGCTGCAATTCAACCGTGTTCACTGCGCGTAGCCGCGGCACATATCTGCAAATGATCGAGTCTTGTGGACTCGAAGTGCGCGCTCTCACCGGCGTCGATCCGGCGCCCTTCAGAAAGCAGCTCGTGCCATACTTGCGCAAGCTGCCAAGAGGGGCTGGATTGAGCCTGCTGTTTCTAGCCACCGCGTTGTCTGTGCCGATCCACGCGGTGTTTGGCCGCCGCGCTGTCAAGGATTCGTGGCATGCCGTATTTGTCCTAGAACAAAAACATCGGGGATCAAAACAATGGCCTTAAAGGGGCGCTCGATACTGGCGGTTGTTGTTTTCTTGATGCTGGGAGGGATGGTCGCTCTGGCAGCTTGGTACGAGTCGCAGCGGCACAATCGGCCGGCCGCCGCAACCGAAAAGATGGTAACGGTTCACGTCACGAATGCGGATGATCGCGGACCCGGCACCTTGCGCGAAGCACTATTCCTGGTTGCCGGTGCAACGGGCCCGACCAATATTTCGATCGAAGTTCCGAGCATCAAACTTGAGTCGGCACTGCCCGCCTTCGTCAATTCCCACGAGGTGCGGCTGATGGGGCAAGCATCGGGCGCTCAAATCGATGCACAAGGCCTCAATGAGGGGCCGGTGCTGGACATTGCCGGGTCCAATATCTCCATCGAAGGCATCACAATCCTAAATTGCCCCTCGATCGCCGTTCTGGTGCGCGCTGTGCATTTTCGGCTCTCCGCATCGGTCGTTCAGTCGTGCGATGTCGGTGTGGAGGTCGCGGAGAATGCGAGCGATACGCTTTTGGAACGCAACAAATTCATCAAGGATCGCTTGGGAGTACGTTTCGGAGCGTCCCGCCGCAATTCAGTTGTCGCAAACAATGAGTTTGCAGAAATCAAGGAAGCCGGCCTATGGGCCGTGCGCGGAGCACCCGATTCGCAGGACGAGCCCATCGCAATCCGAGACAACAAATTCACCGAAGACGGGAGCGCGATAGTAGCCGGCAACGTTCCAGTGCTGATAGAACGAAACGATTTCATCAATGCCCACGAAGCGGCTATTCATGTAGTGGGAGCGGGTGCGATTATCCGAGGCAACCACATCAACGGCGGCGCCTCGATGGGGATTGTAAGTGAAAACGGCCGCGGCGCAATCCTCGAGGACAACGAATTAGAGGGCCTTACGGCATATGGAATCATGCTTCGTGGATCCTCCAATGTCCTGATCCGCGGCAACCGGCTGCACAATTGTGGGTACGGGATCGCCTTTGTACTCGGCGACCCGCACAATGCCAGCACCGCCGTTGACAACACCATCATCGAACCGAAATTCAACGGCATCGATGTGATTGGCGACTCGCCTAATCTGCGCCACAATCAAGTTCTGCGCGCCCATGCGTTCGCGCTGCACGTCGAAAATTTTCAGCCGCCGAACGGACAAAAAGTGATCTCGCAGCCCGTGCTCGACAACAATAACTTCGGCAGCAGCCCCGACAGCGGTGCGACCGCCGGAACACAACCTGCTGCAAAATAGCAGGGGGCATTGATGAGATCGGACCACAATCAGTCTTTACCGAACGCTCACTGGCAAAATCCGCGGATTCATCTGCTGGATGACCTGTGGTTGTTGACCATCCTCGCCATTGTGCTGGCGATCGGGGTACCTTGGCTTTTCAGCGGTTTTGCGGTGCAAGCTGGAGTCGCGAGCTGGGGGCTGCTCGGCCTCGGCGCCGTTCACATCGCATTCACGACTCTGGCCTCGCCGGCGCGCTCCGTTGGTCGCTGGCGCGACAACACGCTGACACTGCTGGATGCGATCGGCGTCATACTGATCGGTTTCGTGTGGGCGCATGTGGGCGGCCTGCAAAACCCGCTGTTTCTGATGGTGTTCGTGCTCCCCGTCATGGGCTCAATGTTCCTTTCACGCTGGCATCCATTTCTGATCGCGCTGCTAAGCATATTGGTCGTCATCGTGGTGGCTATCAGCCAGGCTCCGGAACTGCGTTCATACGCGAGCAGCTTGCTCGGCAGCGAGACTTTGCTCAACCAATTGTTCGGCCGGCAAGGCCCCGAACTGCAATCTTCTTTTGCAGGCTTCTACGCCCCAACGGGCTACCTGGTGGCGGTGCTGGAGGTGTTTACCGTCATCTTGTTGGCATGCGCCGTGGCTGCGGAATATGTGGGCACGATCTTCGAGCGACTGATTGCGAACAGCATCGTGGCTCGATCCGACAGCGAGAAAGCGCAGGAGTTGTGGGCCACGCTCATTGAACGGTTGCCGTTGCCGGCGCTGCTCGTCGATCCGAGCTCGCTGCGGATCGTTGCGTGCAGCGACGCCGCACGCACGTTCTTGCGCATCGGCGATGCAGCGCCTGACGGCCGTAATTTATTTGAGGTAGCTCGATTTTCATTTATTGATCTCATTCAAGAGCTGATTGCCGGCGCTCTGGGCACCGCCTCACTCATGGCGATGCGTGTCGAGGACGAAGTTCGTTTGACCCAGGTGAATGTATTGCAAGTAGTGCACAAGAAGCGGCGACTCGCATTGTTGATGATTGAAGATGTGACGGAATCTTTCTGCCTCAAGGCGGCCTGGGACACCTCAGAGTATGCGGCGCTGGTGGTCGATTCGCAGGGGCGGGTGCGCGCTTTTAACAAGCCTACGGCGACACTGTTCAGCGGTGTCAAGGTGGGAGTGAATGCAGAACAGTTGCTCTCTCAGCTCGTGGCAGGGCTGCCGTGGTGGGAGCCTGGGCTGACGCGGCGACGCAAGATGCATATCGAAATCGATTCTCGCATTTACGAGGTTACCAGTTCCGAGATAGCGTTGCCGGGCGAAGAGCAGCGCCTCTACAGCGTGTCGTTGCTCCCCGTCGCCCGTACCGATCCGATGGACAAAGCCGGCCGCACCGGCCGTTTGGTAAAACCACAACCCGCTGCAGGCTCCCCTGAAGCAACAGGAAAGCGGCGCGAGCTGCAATGAGGGCTGCACTTATGAATATTGCCTGGACGTCAATCATCGCAACCTTGGCCTGCGTTCTATTTAGTTCTCCGGCATCTGCGCAAAGCTCCACTGCAGCGGATCGGATTGCGATCAGTGCAGATGCAGCTGCCCTCACGGGAACCAATGGCGGCGGCGGTGCTTCGCTCGGTTGGTTGCACAACTTCGATGCAAGCACGATTGCCGGCATCGCGGCAGAGCATCAGGTATTGGCGAATGCGCAGTGGACATTCGCATCGCTCAACGCGTCGGCCACAGTCGGACCCGACAATCAGCGCTACAGCTTCTACGGGGAAGCGCACGAAGGTGCGGGTCATGACGGTTTTCGCGCCTTCCATTACAAGATCGAGGCAGCCGGGGTCATCGGCAACTTCGGACACAAGTTGTTGGCGCAAATCGAGGATAAGCGCATCGATGTCGAATCTACCCATGGGAATCTGCCCAAGGTCGGATTGTCCTACCTTTGGAGCACGCACCTGATGACCACGGCGGCGTACCAGCATTCGATCAGCGGCAACCTTGGCACCCGTCTTCCATCCCTGAGAGTCGATGGCTATTGGGCGACGGTGAACTTGTTCGGCGGCGTTTCGTGGGGGCCAAGTTCGCTCGTGGTATTGAACCTGCCTTCGGGAGTAGTTCCCGAAGTACGGCGACTTAAGGAAGGCTACGTAGGGGCCTCCAAGCCCTTCCCAAAATTGCGCAGCGAGGTGACCCTGGTCGCCGACTATATCGATCTGTCCGGTGTTAAGAAATCGACATTGACACTCAATTACATTTTCCATATCGGTCGATAAGAGTTTCGATCGGTGAGGTCGTTCTTCCGCAGCTTCGGTTTCTTGCCAACGGTCGTGATGTTCGTCGTCGTTCTGGCGGCTGGTTCACGTCTCATCTACTTGAGTGTTCAACACCACACCGCCGGGGCTCGCGTCACCGCAACGGCTGTGGCTGCCGCTTACGTGAAGAAAATCGAACCGGCTTTGCAGAACCTCGCCGCGCTTGCTGCTCGGCAAGCGGAATTCGCCGCCAAAGTGACGCGGACAAGCGGAGACTTCAGTACGTTGGCCGCTGAAGACCCGGCCCCCAACACATTTTGGATGAGTGCTGAGGACCGAGCGTTAGGTGCCCGCGATAAAGAAGCACAAACCATCAACGGAATCGCCAGTGAATGGAAATCAGTTGAGGCGGTGCGCCTCGTCGCTCAGTCGACGGTTCTTGGTCCGATGCGTTTGGGCAGCGAATGGGTCATAGCTGAAAGAGTGCCCGTCACGACGGGAAACCCGGATGCTATGCCAAAGGTTGTGGGTTGGTCTGTCGCCTATGCCGATCTGGAGGAACTGATCTCCGACGCCCATCTAGCCCGTCTCGTCGATGCGGGCTACGATTTTGCTTTCGTTCAAGTTGAGCCGCGCAGCGCTTCGCCTCGAATTTTCGTCAGTTCGAGCACCGAATCGCTCGCCGATGCAATCGCCGCCCGAATTACCTTGCCCGCCTCAAGCACCACGCAGGGAAGTTATTTGGAGCTGATGCTGCGACCCCGCGCGGGCTGGTTTCCCTCCAATCTGCTTGCCTCCGAAATAGCGCTGCTCGCGTTTCTGTGCTGGCTCTTAACTTTCGGCACTTACGATCTGGTCCACGAATTGCAGCGTGCAAAAGCCGCGGTGGCGATCTCGAGGCGCAAGGTGCATTTGGCCAACCAACAACTCGCCGCGGAGATGCAGCAGCGCCTGAAGCTGCAGGAAACCTTCGACCATGCGCTTTTTCACGACACCTTCACAGGGTTGCCGAATCGGCGCTATTTCATGGATCAACTGGACGGCGCGCTGCGGGAACTGCGCACCAAGCGGCGGGCGCGCATCGCCGT
>JANYAD010000004.1 GCA_025355165.1 Gammaproteobacteria bacterium
CCGGCGATGAGGCCGATGATCACGGCCTGTGTTGGGCCGACGAATCCTGATGCGGGAGTAATGGCGACCAGTCCGGCCACGGCGCCCGAGGCGATCCCCAGCACGCTCGGCTTGCCCTTGCCGATCCATTCGGCAGACATCCAGCCCAGAGCAGCCGCGGCCGTTGCCAATTGCGTGACCAACATGGCCATGCCTGCACGCCCGTCGGCAGCCCCTGCTGATCCGGCATTGAACCCGAACCAGCCCACCCATAACAGCGAGGCACCGATCAGGGTCAGCGTCAGATTGTGCGGCGGCATGGATTCGCGGCCGTACCCTAAGCGCTTGCCGAGCACCAAACAACTGGCGAGGCCGGCCATGCCCGCATTGATGTGCACCACCGTCCCGCCCGCGTAGTCCAAAACGCCGGCCGCGTTCAACCAGCCGCTTGGTTCCCAAACCATGTGGGCAATGGGTGCGTACACGATCAGGGACCAGGCGCCCATGAATACCAGCATGGCAGAGAACTTCATGCGATCTGCGAAGGCACCGCAAATCAAGGCCGGTGTAATGGCGGCGAAGGTGAGTTGGAACATGGCGTACACAGTTTCGGGGATGGTCAATGCCAAATGCGACACCGACAACTGGTTGACCGGGTCGTGCGCAAATGTCATGCCGTTGAAAAGGGCTCGGCTGAAGCCTCCTAAGAACCTGCCGCCGGGCGTGAAGGCCCACGAGTAGCCCACCAGCCACCAAAGCAGGGTCACCATGCAGACGATCGAGAATGTTTGCATGAGCGTGGCAAGAACATTTTTCTTGCGCACCATACCGCCGTAGAACAGTGCCAGGCCGGGTATCGACATCATCAGCACCAGCGCCGTCGAGGTCAGCATCCAGGCGGTGTCGCCGGCGCTGATCTTGTCCACGCTGATCAAGGTCGGCGCCGTCGGCGCGGTTTCGCTCCACGCGTTCGGTGTGGCCAGCAACATGGCAATTAAAGCCAGCATCGAGTGTTTTTTCAGCATAACCTCATGACCTACAGCGCGCTCGCATCGCGTTCGAAGGTTCGAATGCGCACAACTTGCGAAAGATCAAAGACAAAGATTTTTCCATCCCCCACTTTTCCGGTTCTCGCCGACTTGGTGATCGCCTCGATCACTTGCTCGAGAAGCACAGCATCCACGGCGATCTCGACCTTGGTCTTCGGCACAAACTCAATCGCGTACTCGGCGCCGCGATAGATTTCGGTATGACCACGTTGCCTGCCGAAGCCGCGAACTTCGGTGACGGTCACGCCTTGCACGCCTACCTCGCTGACCGCCTTTCGGACCTGCTCGAGCTTGAACGGCTTGATAATCGCTACAACGAGCTTCAATGCATGCCCTCCCGGACCCTGTGCGCGTGGGTGGCGGAAAGCACCGCTCGTGCCAGTCTTGAAGAGTCAAACGCGATCAGCAGCTTGGAGAATAGTCATGATTGTAGGCACGCCGATTTTGCACTGATCGGGGGCGCTTAAAAGCACCCGCGCACCAAAACGAAGCGCTGGCCGGCACCTCAGCGCAGGGAAAACTCCAGCCGCACCCGACCGTTCTCGTTTTTTGCCTTGTCATTGGCCACCAAAAATACCCTTTCTGGATCAATTGAGGTACCGCTCAACAACGCCTGCTGCAGGTTCATGGCTCTTTGTTGCCCCAACGCCGTCAACTCCGAATCGCTGACGGACAAGTGCCGGTGCAATTCGCGCTTCAAAAAATCAATTTTGGCCGCGGTAACTTCAGGCTTGGTCTTGATCGCCGCGATCGCGTCGGGAAACTTCGCCTCGGTACCGAGTTCCTTGCCGTACAGCTGCGTCAGTAAATCAAGTTGTGCTTCGGAATCGAGTTGCTCAAACGCAGCGCTAGCAGCGGCTGATTTCTTGCGGGCTGCCCCTTGGTCTGCATGAATTTGCGCCTGAAACTTCGACTCGATGAGACTGGGGCGATCGAGTTCGTTCACCACCGCGATCGGAATCTCGAGCTTTAATTGCGGCCGGGCATTGAGCGCCTTGACCAGGCTCTGTGCCTTTTCGGTTGCGACCGGGTCCAAGTCAGCGGCACCGGGTTGAAAATCGACGAATTGCAGCTCCGGACCGCTGCCGAACAATGAACCTAACAACGCGAATGGAGCGGTGACCGCCTTTTCCAAGATATGGACCAAGACTTTCCAGATGATGGGGGCTAATTTGAACTGCGGATCGTCAAGCGAGCCTTCCACGGGAAGATTCAAGTCGATCACGCCCTGTCGGTCTTTGAGCAGGGCAACCGCAAGTTTCACGGGCAAAGATACCGCGTCCTTGCTTTCAGTTTTGGCGCCGAACTCCAGCTGTTCCACGACGATGTGGTGTTGCGCGTCAAGCTTTCGACCGTCGACTTTATAGTGCAGTTCCGTGGTTAGCTTTCCCTTGCTGATGTTGTATCCCGCAAATTTCCCCGAATAGGGATTGAAAGTGCTGAGTTCGATATTGCGGAAACTCATGGTGAGGTCCGTGTGAAGAGTCGCACTCAGCACATTGGCCTCTCCGGTAATGGACACCGGCGCAAAAGCATCCACCGATCCATGCAGATCGATCTTCGCGCGCGAGGTGTCCTTGGAGGAGAGCCCGAGCACCGTTCCTTGGAGATTTTGAATGCCTGTTGCAAAGTTCGGCATGACCGTTAAATCGGCAAAATTCAGTTGACTGGACTGCAGAACGATTTTCTTGATGGACATGGGCATTGCCGGCGCTTCGGATGCGGCCGCCTTACGTGGCAGCGGCGGTGCCGGCGCGGGCGCTGCGGTCACGGCGACCGGTGGACTCTTCGTCCCGCTGGGGGCCACCACAGTGGCGCCCGGGCCTGCCAACACCCGCTTCACGTTGATCGATTCATCCGGTTCGAGGATGACTCGCGCATAGAGCTTGCGGGCGATGATTTGCTCGATATCGAGGCGATCCGGATCGTGCTGGAACTTCAGCCCCTGAATATCCAGTCGATCCCAGTTGATGAAATCATCGTGTAATGCATTATCGATGGTATGTAATTTTGCAATGCTGATATTTGCCCCAACAAGCGAGGCCGGCTGTTTAGGGCCGTAGTGTAATGAGGCATCGCCGCTCAGCGCGCCGGCAAGCAACGTCATGGAGGTGTATTGCGCGATGTAGGGCTGACTCGCCGCCAGTTCTACGTCGGCGAGCTTGAGGTTCAGATTCGCCGTCAAAGGTTGCGCAGTGAGAACCCCCGTTGCACTCAAAGACCCGGTGCCGTTGATCTTGGTATCGAGCGACACGGTCACCGGCTTGGCAAGATCTAAGCTGACGCCCTGGGCTTTGACGGATAACGGCGCAACAAGCAGTTTCGCGGCCGGGCGGGTGCGCCGATCCTCGGCGGAAATACTGGCGCCGCGAAGCGCAAATTCACGCAGATCATAGTGCCATTCGGGATCAGCGGCCGAGCCCGGGGCGCCAGGTGCAGCCGTCACAGCCGGCGGTGTGGGCAGCGGCATGGCCGCCGGCGCCGTGTCCGTGGATGGCGCGTTCGGAGGGGCTGTGAGTTTCGACAAATTGAATGAGCCGTCGGGCTCGAGCCAGGTCACCAGTTTGACGCCCGTCAGAGAAAGCGAATCGCTATGAGCCTGCCGCAGCTTCAGATCCACCGTAGTGCCGCTTAGGATCAGTTCCGGCACCGTCACCCAATCTGAGTCGGAATCCTTCGGCCTCACGGCAAAATCGGTAAGCGCGACCTTGGAAACTTCTGCCTTGAAATCGACGTCCTCATGCAGCGAGAACTTATACGTGGCGTTAAGGTCAATCTTGCCGGATTTGACAATGAAATTGAGTCGATCCTCCAAGTATTCCCATATCGTGTGCGCCTGCAGTGCAACGACCTGAAATTCGCCGTCGGATTCGATCGGTTGAACCGAAAGATGTCCATGCCATTCGATTCGTTCGCCGAGTTTCGATGCGCCGGTGAAAGTAAAGCGTCCGCCATCGACTCCAGTGGTGAATTTCTGCAGTTCAAAATTGATGGGTTCCAAGCGCGTGGTGAAATCCGATGGGTGCCTCCGATCATCGAACGACAGGAACCCTTGCGTGACCGTGAAAGAACCGATGCGCAACGCCGGTATGGATTGCGCATTGCTTTGCGTGGGTTGTGGCTTCTCGGTAGGCTTCGGGCTCAACTGAGCCAGGTTCAAACTGCCGTCTTTGAATATCACGGCATTGGCAAAGGGCGAGGCAAGGTCGATATGGCTGAACGTATAGGCCCGGTGCCAGATCGATGAGGATTCAAAATCGACGAACAGACGGCTGAATCCCACCAACTTCGTGCCATTCGCGCCGGTCAGATAGAAATCTTTGATCACGACTTGAAGCAGGAATGGATTGACGCGAATATCGCCGACGGTGGGTTTGACGCCGGACAGCACGCTTGGAATTTTCTCCTGTAGCGCGTTGCGCAGCAGCTTGGGCGCCAGCAAAAATCCCGCGGCTGCATACACGCCGATGAGCAGCGCTACGATGCTGGCGATGCGAAAGGTTCTAGATTTTAGGATCGGCAAGGGCATCCCGTCTTTTGACCGCAGCCAGGATCTTAACGCTTATTGCGCTGAATCAACCGTTTGCGTTTGCGCACCTGGCGGGGCGTTAGGGGATTGCGTTTGCCGGCGAAAGGGTTCTCATCGCCCCGAAAAGCCACGCTGACCGGCGTACCCACCAAGTCGAAGGCTTTGCGGTAGACATTCACCAGGTAGCGCCGGTACGCCTCGGGTACCCGATCGGTCTGATTGCCATGGATCACGACCACCGGCGGGTTGCGTCCACCCTGGTGCGCATAGCGAAGTTTGATACGCCGCCCGCTGACCAAGGGCGGCTGATGGCTTTCGATCGCCGCTTGCAGGACGCGGGTCAGTTCAGGCGTGCTCATATCGCGCATGGCGGCGGCATACACTTTATTGACTGAGGCAAATAACTCCCCAACCCCGCTGCCATGGCGCGCGGAAATGAAATGCAGCGGCGCAAAATCCGCGAATTGCAGCCGCTGCTCGATCTGCTGGCGGATCAAATCACGCTGTTCGGTGGGGATGTTGTCCCATTTGTTGACCGCTAAAACCAAAGCACGACCCTGCTCGATCACCGTGCCCAGCAGGCTCGCATCCTGCTCTGCGACCGTGTCGTGGGCGTCCATTACCACCACGACCACATGGGCGGATTCGATAGCTTGCAGAGTTTTGATGACACTGAACTTTTCGACCGTCTCCTCGACACGCGAGCGGCGCCGCACGCCCGCGGTGTCGATCAGGGTATAACGCTCGCCGTCGCGTTCGAAGGGCACAAGCACGGCGTCACGCGTAGTGCCCGGCTGATCGAAGGCCACCATGCGATTCTCGCCCAGAAGCCTGTTGATCAACGTGCTCTTGCCGACGTTCGGCCGGCCGATCACGGCCACTTTGATGCCTTGCATGTCCGGCCCGTCTTGCGGGTCGGGAGTGAGTCCGGCGAGCACCGTTTCGAGCAGGGAAATCACACCCTGATCATGGGCAGAGGAGATCGGCAGCGGTTCACCCAATCCAAGCTGGTGGAAGTCCGCTACTGCCACATCCTGATCGAAGCCCTCAGTCTTGTTGACTGCCAGAAACAGCGGTTTGCCGCTGCGCCGCGCCAGCTGTGCGACGAATTGATCCTGAGGCGTGACGCCGGCGCGGCCGTCGACCAGGACGACGAGCCGGTCCGCTTCGCTGATGGCGCGTTCGGTTTGCGCGATCATCAAGCTTTCAATTACATCGGCATTTTCGACCAGCCCGCCCGTGTCGATGACGATGCACGGCACCTCGGTGCGGCGCGCAAATCCATATTGCCGATCGCGCGTCAATCCTGGCAGATCCGCCACCAAGGCGTCGCGCGTGCCAGTCATTGCATTGAATAGAGTCGATTTACCCACATTGGGGCGCCCGATCAGCGCGACAACCGGCAGCATGCGCGAAATCTTTAGGGCGGTGCCGGAGGCGGCGCGCCAGGGGGTGCGGCCACTGGAGCCGCGGCAGGGTTCGTCTCGGGCGGCGTCACCTCGGGTGCAGGGCTGGCGGTCGCAGAGCGGCTGGTGATCTCTCGCGGTTCGGGGCGGTAGGCAGCCAGGGTACCGCCGTCGGTTAACACCACGATCGTGCCATCGGCACCCGCCGGCGGGTTGGAAACGCGCTGCTTCTTGGCAACGCGTTCGCGCGCCACGAGCTCACCGGTATTCTTGTCCAGCCAATGCACATACCCCTGAAAATCCGCAACGGCAATCGCAGTGCTGCTGATGACCGGAGTGCTCAACCCGCGGCGCTTGAGTTTTTCATTGCGCCACAACTCCGAGCCGTCGCGCTGGCGCATGGCCACCACAATCCCGTCCGATTGCGTCACATAGAGATTGTCGTCATCGATCGCCAAGCCGCGGTAGCTCGACATGTCGTGGGACCACCAAAGTTGTCCCGAATCGAGCGCGAGCATCGCCGTGCGCCCTTGGAATCCGGCAGCGAACACGTTGTCGCCGGACACGCGCACGGCCGAATCGATATCCACTAAACGATCCAGCTCGGTACGGCCGTGAGGCGAGGCCAATGCGGTGTCCCAAACGGTATCGCCGGTGATGAGCGACACCGCCATGACCTTGCCGTTGTCGAAACCGCTGATGGCGACTTCCTTGGCCACCACCGGGATGGCTGTGCCGCGCAGGCTCAAGCGAGGAACTTGCTGCTCCACTGACCAAAGCTCTTTGCCGCTGCCCGTCTCGAGGCCGTGCAAACGACCGTCGACCGAGCGTATCACCACGACTTTTTCGCTGATGGCGGGCGATGAAAGGAGTTCCGAATTGATCTGCGAGCGCCACAGCTGACGACCGGTGGCGCCGTCCAATGCGATCACGGCTCCCTTGCTGCTGCCAGCCACGACGATGCCGAAGCCGGCCGCAGGGCCTGCCGAAATCGGGATCTTCAATTTCTTCACCCACACGTTGCGGCCCGAATCCAGGGTCACCGCCAGGATTTCACCCTTGTGATTCGCTGCAAATACCACACCGTTGTCGATCGCGGGTCCCAATCCTAGACGCAGCTTGATTTGCTTCTTTCCGCCACCCACCCCTTGGCTCCAAAGCTTTTTCACCGGCAGCGTCGCTGGAAAGTTCACCAATGTGGCTGGCGGCTCGACGTCTTTGTCCTTGCTGCAGCCGGCAGCGAGCAACAAAGCCGCGAAACCTATGCAGAGCACTACACGCATCAGTTTTTTGCCTTTTCGTTGGGTGCAAGATCGGCGATCTTGAGCTGCAAAATGGCGGCCTCCGCGCCGCCTCCGCTCGCGCCCAAGGCTGAGTTATATTCAGCCACAGCGCCCGCTATGTCCTTCTTGGCGTAGAGCGCGTCCCCGTGAACCTCGTGGTAGCGGGCGGCGAAACTACCTGGAGTGCCGGCCGCGAGTATTTTGATCGCATCATCCGCTTTACCCTGATCGATCAAGATGCGCCCGAGGCGCAGACGTGCGATTTGACGCAGCTCCGCGTCCTTGGAATTGCTCATCACCTGGGTCAAGGGGGCAACGGCGTCGGCCGACTTGCCGCTCTCGACTTCCATGCGGGCAATGCTCAATCGCGCCTGATCGGCATATGGCGATTCCGGGAAATCCTTGATCAGCCCCGCGGCTATCTGCCGGGATTTATTCGCATCGTCCGCTTGCAGCGCTTCGGTCATTTGGCCGAATTGATCCGCCGCGCGCAACGCGACCTCGTTCTTATGCGACTGATAGTGTTGATATCCGTACCAGCCGCCGACGCCGAGAATGATGCCTCCCAATATCCACGGCGCATACTCGGTAAACGCGCGCTTGACGGCTTCAAATTGTTCATCGTCGGTTAAATATTCTTCAGCCATGATCATTCCCCACCTTAAGACCCAATAACATGCCAATACGTTCATTGATTCGTTCGAGTGGGCAGTCCTCCTGGGCGAGTTCGCGGCGCAATGGCTTTACCGCCACCACCCCCCGCGCCACCTCCTCCTCCCCCAGCACGAGCGCATAGTCCGCACCGCTCTTGTCGGCGCGCTTGAATTGCGTCTTGAAACTGCCGCCGCCCAGGTTGATCTGCAAGGCAAGCTTTGGCCATGCATCGCGCAACTGTTCTGCCAACTTAAGCCCAGGCAGTTCCGCGGGTCCCCCTACCATCACCAGATAGACCTGTGGCCTTGCCGCAAGATGCGGCAAATCTTGCTTCTCAAGAAGCATCACGACGCGCTCCTGACCCATGGCCCAGCCGATCCCCGGCGTATCGACGCCCCCCATCTGAGCGATGAGGCCATCGTAGCGCCCGCCGGCGCAAACTGTGCTCTGCGAGCCCAGAGCGTCCGTGGTCCATTCAAAGACCGTGCGCGTGTAGTAATCGAGTCCCCGTACCAGACGCGGATCGACATGATACTCGATGCCCGCGCTGCGTAACTGCGCGCACAAGGACTCGAAATGAGACCGTGACTCCGGGTCCAAAGAATCGAGCAAGAGCGGCGCGTCCGCCACGATGCGCTGCATATCCGGATTTTTGCTGTCCAGAATGCGCAGCGGATTGCCGACCAATCGCCGCCTGCTGTCCTCGTCCAGGGAGGCTGCGTGCGCGCCGAAATAGGCGGCGAGCTTCTCCCGATAGGCCGCGCGGCAGGCCGGCGTTCCGAGCGAGTTCACCAATAGCTTCAAGCCCTTAAGACCGAGCCGCTTGAACAGCCTGGCGGACAGCAGAATCATCTCAGCGTCGACGTCGGGTCCGGTGAATCCAAAGGCTTCGACGTCGATTTGATGAAATTGGCGATAGCGCCCCGCTTGCGGACGCTCGCGGCGAAACATCGGCCCCATGCACCATATGCGCAGCCGTCCTTCGCGCAGCAGGCCGTTGGAAATGACGGCACGCACGATGCCGGCGGTCGCCTCCGGACGCAGCGTGATGTGATCCTCACCCTGGTCGATGAAGCTGAACATCTCCTTCTCGACAATGTCGGTAAAGTCGCCGATCGAACGCTTGAATAGTTCGGTGTGCTCGATCAGGGGCACGCGAAATTCTTGGTAGCCGTAATTGGCGAACACCTCGCGGGCAACGCGCTCCAAGTGTTGCCAGGCGGCAATTTGCGCAGGCAATACATCATGCACGCCGCGCAGGGGCTCGATGATCTTGCTCACGGTATCTTTAGCCGGGGGGGCGCGAATTGCGCGCCGGCGAGGCACGCGTTTGATCGATTCGCGAAGCCTCGCCGCGCGAGTCACGACGCAGCACCCCGTCCGCACCGGCTTCGAATCGCGCCACATCGCCTGCAAAAAACTGCGGGCCGATGGCAACGGCTCGATCGTTGATTTCCAGTTGCACGCCGCTGCCGAATCCCAAGTACACCCGTAACGGGGCGGCGCCGGCGATGGTCTTGACGCTATTGGCCAGCCCGTTGCCGGCGAAAGTGCGCCGGCCGGTGGCATCGTGCACATCCACCCAGGAATCGGCCGAAAAGCTCAAGCGCAATCGGGCTCGTCCTGCACCGGGGATGGCACCTGCAACGCCCGCCGTACTCGATGAAGCGGCAACGGCGCCGGCCGTTTCCGAGGCGCCCGCGATCGGCCCGCCCGTCTCCGGCGCACCCGGCGTCTCGCTCACGTCGATCATCTCCGCGGTCGCTTGCCTGGTTGGCGCTGCTGCAGCGGCCGGGGGCGGTGTGCTGTTCACGGACGGCTTGGCACGCTGGTGCCAGGGCCTCCACAGCAGCACGCCGGCCACCAAAACCGCGGCGATGAGGCCGATGACTATCTGCAGCGGCGACCAATTGCTGAAACTCGTGCCCTCCTCGCGTGTGGTCAGGAGCATGCTGGGACCGGCGGAGGTAATCTCGATGGGTCCTTGTGGACGTCCTTCGTATCCGGCCATGATCTCCCCGGCAGGCAAGCCCAGTAACGCGGCGTATTTCTTCAAATGCCCTTTGGCGTATACCGTAGGCCCTATGCGCTTGTAATCGTCCGCCTCGAGCGCATCGATTACCCATCGATCCAAGTGCATCTCATCGGCTGCTTTTTGTGCACTCAACCCACGCCGTTCCCGTTCAGCCTTGAGCCTCGGGCCCGGCAGGGTTCCGGGATCAGTCATCGGTCCACGCCGCCGCGCATGCTTTGTGCCTGCTCGGAGCTCGGGAATTCAGTTTGCACACGGCGCGCGTACACTGCGGCGGCGACCGCATCGCCTAACTTGCGTTCTGCGCGATACCCGAGCCACAGCACCTCGGGCGTGGGCGGATTAACGGCAAGATAGCGTTGCACGATATCGAGCGCCTGCTGCGCATCGCCGCGGTCGAACGCCACATTACCCTGTTGCAGCAGTCCCTCGGGCATGTTCGGGTGAATCGCCAAAGCGCGGGTAAAATATCGGTCGGCGTCCAAGAGATTGCCCGCGCTGCGCACGCAAACCCCGGCGTTCACCAGCGCCACTTCGGGTGTCTGGTACAACGGATTGCGCGCCACCTCGTTGAACAGCTTTTCCCCGGCCGCCGTTTTGCCGGTGCGGCACAGAAATCCAGCGCGCGCTCCGGCAATATTCGGATCGTTCTTGCCCAATCGGGTCGCCGCCTCATAGGCACGTTCCGCCTTGGCCATTTCATTGAGACGTTCGTAAACGATGCCGGCCGCTTCTTGCACGTTGGCGTTTGCGCCATCCTCTTTGAGAGCACGTTCGATGCATTCTCGTGCCGTTGCCAGCTTGCCGAGCTTCATGTACTCGAGCGCCAGCTGCATGTTCGCCTGCGCAGCCCGGGCAGGCTCCTTCTTGTAGGTTTGGACCGGCCGCTGATAGACCGGCTGGCTGCGGCAAGCACTCAAGGCACACACCACGATCAACGCCAGACAGGGCGTAGCCCAAAAGAATTTCAATCGAGAAGTCATTGGATTTCCACCGCAGAGCGCGACACCGTGGAGAGTCTCGTGCCGAGCCGCACCACGGTGCGGTCGGTAACTCTCCCTGCCAACTGGCCGCACGCCGCCTCGATGTCATCGCCGCGCGTTCGACGTGTGGTAGCAATGACGCCGTACTCATTCAGAATGTCGCGGAACTTCAAGATGGTCGCGGCAGGCGAGCGGCGGTAGTGCGTTCCCGGAAACACGTTGAATGGAATCAGGTTAAGCTTGGCAGGATGACCCTGCATCAGACGGGCAAGTTGCCGTGCATGTTCGGGTTTGTCATTCACGCCGTCGAGCATCACGTACTCGAAGGTGATGCTGCGGCCGTTTTGCTTATCAATATAGTGCCAGCAGGCCTCGAGCAATTCCGCGATCGGATGCTTGCGATTGATGGGCACCAAATCGTTGCGCAGCTCATCGTTCGGCGCATGCAAGGAAACCGCCAGCGCGACGTTGCACTCTTGCGCCAATTTGTAGATCTGCGGCACCAATCCCGAGGTGCTCAAGGTGACGCGGCGCCGCGACAAATCGTAGCCTAAATCATCCATGAAAATTTGCATGGCCGGAAGCACATTGCGGTAATTGGCAAGCGGCTCCCCCATTCCCATGAAGACGATGTTGGTGATGCTGCGGCGGCCTTCAGACGCTGCGGGCTGCGATTCGGTCAACTCGCGCTGCGCCAGCCAGACCTGACCCACGATCTCCGCCGCAGTTAGATTGCGGTTAAATCCTTGTTGTGCAGTGGCGCAAAAAGAGCAGTCCATCGCGCATCCCACCTGGCTCGAGATGCACAAGGTACCCCGATCCGGCTCAGGAATGTAGACCGTTTCGATGCCTTGGACCTCATCCATCCTCAACATCCATTTGCGGGTTCCGTCCTTGGATACTTGCTCGGTAACGATTTGGGGGACGGTTATTTCCGCGATCTCGCCGAGCTGCGTGCGGAACTCCTGCTTAAGGTCGGTCATGCTCGAGAAATCAGCGGCACCGCGCCGGTACATCCACTTCATCAGCTGGCGGGCGCGAAACGGCTTCGCGCCGAGACGGGTCGCGACAAACGTCTCGAGCTGCGCGCGGGGTAGACCCAACAGATTCACGCGTTCGCTCGACACTCTCTCAAACTCCCCTTCGCCGCTACGCTAGCGCGTACGCGGGCACAGTTCGGTTTCACGGAAGAAATAACTGATCTCGCGCGCCGCCGTGTCGGGCGCATCGGAGCCGTGCACAATATTCTCATCGATGCTGGTCGCAAGGTCCGCACGAATGGTTCCCTTGGCGGCTTTCTTTGGGTCGGTGGCGCCCATACATTCGCGATTTTTCGCGATGGCATTTTCACCCTCGAGCACTTGTACCATGACAGGGCCGGATGTCATGAAGCGCACGAGGTCCTTGAAAAAAGGCCGTTCGCGATGTACCGCGTAGAACCCCTCGGCTTCCGGTTGCGACAAGTGCATCATGCGGGCCGCGACCAATTTCAAGCC
>JANYAD010000007.1 GCA_025355165.1 Gammaproteobacteria bacterium
CGCCACTTAAGGAAATCCGAAGCGACTATCTGGCTCCACGGATAGTGCCACGAGGCTCGCGGTTGATCATGCTGCTCGAAACTAATGATCGAGGCATCTGTTATGAGTGGAACACATGCATTAGTGCATTAGGGCATGGAATATGCCTGGGGTGGGTATCAAGCCCATCTTTCCGTGTGTCTGTGCGTGGCGACTTGTTGGACCAGGCAACCCATAATGAGTGCGATCGCATCAGCTCAGTCCCTTGTGTGCAGCCGCGCGGGGGACACCGCGCTGAACGCTACTCTCTCGCCAGAGGTACTCCGACACATCGACGCTTACTGTGGGCAGTGCAGGATTTCCCGTATTGGACCCGGGCGATTTCTCCGAATTGAACCCACCGTAAGTGTGTTACCGGCAGAGCCTTAGCGACGATTCTTACGCGTCCTTTTTCTTGTTGGCAAGTTTTCGCGCTTTTACGCCGCGATAACTTTCGCCGGTGATATGCAAAGTGAGCGCTGAGTGTTCGAGCCGGTCGCGGATAGCATCGGCGATGACGGGATCGGGGATCACTTCGCTCCAGTGATCGAGCGGTAGCTGCGTGGTGAACACCGTGGACTTCCCGATTGAGCGCTCTTCGAGCTACTCGCACAGATCTTGCGCCTCGGTGGCGGAGAGTTTGCGCATCCCGAAGTCATCGATGATCACCAGATCAGGGCGACTCAGTTTGTCGCGGTAGCGCAGATACGTACCGCTCGAGCGCGCGAGGGCGAGGTTTTCCAACCAGGTCGTGAGGGTCAGGTAGAAGACGGATTTGCCGCGTGCGCAGGCATGCAAGCCCGCGGCCTGGGCAAGGAAGGTTTTGCCGACTCCGGTTTGGCCGATCAAGAGCACCGGGCGCGCATCGGCGAGCCATTGCAGGCTGTACAGTTCTTTGATTTGCGCCTTGCTGATCGAGCGGCTCGCGGTGAAGTCGATATCCTCGAACGCCGGCCGCAGCGTAAATCGGGCCGCTTTGATGCGATAACCGGTTTTGCGTTCTTGGCGATAGTCGGCCTCGCCCTGCAGCAGCGTATCTAAGAACTCGGTGTAGCCTGTCTTATCGCGAGTGGCATCGGTGACCGCTTGATCAAATACATTGAGCATGCCGATCAGTTTCATCTCGGCCATGAGGTTTCGGGACACGGCGGTACTCATAAGTTTAAGTTCTCCTGCGGTGAGGCGGACGGAACATCATCAGCGCCCACCGCGGCGGCGCTGATGACGTAACGAAGCATCGGATTGCCGGGTCTGCGCACGATGTCGCGCCCAGATTGCGGCTGCAGCGCTTGTTTTCTAGCCTGTGCCAAGAGCGCTTGGAAGTAAGGCACACGGTATTTCTGGTAGCGGCGCATCGTGCTGATCGCAGCGACGATCCGTTCACTCGCGATCTCATGCCCGCTGTGGTTGATCTCTTTGGTGCAGGTTCGAACCAAGCCTTGGCAACGCCGGATATTGCCGAACACGTCCGCATTGAGCATCTCTACGAAGAGCAGATGCAGCTCCTGGTGAATGAAGCGCGATTGGGATAAGAGTTTCTGCGGCGTCGCCTCGTAGTAGGCTTGAGATGCCGCGGGGAAGTGCTCGGCGTTCTTGATCCGGTGGCCGTCGCGGTGCCGGCAGCGCGGATGGATGGCGAGCCGCGTCAGATTTAAGAAGATCTCGACCTGGTTGTCGGTGATTTTGATGCGCAGACGCTTGTGCCGGTGGATATGCGGGGCGCTGTAATAATCGCCCTCGACATACACGTAGCAGTCGGCATGCAACGTCGCCTCTTTCCAGTCCGCGATATCGATGTCGTAGGCAGGCAAGGGTTTCAGTGCCGATTTCTCCAGCGCCTCGAAGCGTTCGCGACGCGAGACGCCAAAGCGCGTGTGGCGCCGATCGTTGATCCGAGCGACACACTCGTCGAGCTCGAGGTTAATATCACTTAAGGAAGTGAAGCGGCGGCGCCGATTGCGGAAGCGCACGTAGCGCATGAGGATCTTCACCAGGCCTTCGACGATCGCCTTGTCTTTCGGATGATTGGGCCGGGCGGGCACCACGGCGGTTGAGTATTCAGCCGCCAACTCCGCGTACCGGGGATTTAAGTCCGGATCGTACCAATGGGATTTCAGTACCCCCTGCTTCAAGCAGTCAGGCACCGTGACGTGGGCAACACCGCCGTAAAAGGCGAACATCCGCCGATGGCTATTGAGCCAGTTGCGGCTTTTCATATCCTCCGCCGCCCACGCAAAGAGCAGCTGGCTGAAGCCTAAGCCGGCAACGAACACGTAGGCTTTGCGGATTTCCCCGGTTTTCAGCTCGATCCACTCGATCGGATCGCCGGCATAGTCCACCTCGATCCCGCTCTGCGGGCGCAAACTCGCGCGCCGTGACGCTCGCGCTGCGGTATTGCGGGAACTTACGGTAGAACTGCTTCCAGAAGTTCGGGTAGCTGATCAGGTGCTGAGCACGCTCCTCCCACAAAAACTTTAGGGGATGCCCCAGGCCCAGATCATGAATGATCGTCGGCCAATCGACCTGCAGCATCCACAAAGGATCGTTCTGAGGCCTTGCTGACTCAGGCGATTGCTTTGCGCCCCGCTGGATCTCGCGAATCAGTCGCCGCGAGCATCCCAATGCACGCGATATCTCGCGTACGCCCCGGCCCTCGGCCAGCCGCCGTTTGATCTCCGCGTATCGGTCCACCGTCAACTTCCTCCGCGACATACCCCTCTCCCGTTCGTGCCTCAAGCACAACGGTACAGGGCCTTTTTGCTCATAAACGGGCTCAGCGCGGTGGGTCCAATCCGACGAAATCGGATGGGTCCATAATCACGAAATCAGGTGGGTCCATTCCCTCGAAATCGGGTGGGCTCAATCAGACGAAATTCTGCAGGCAGCCAATGATCTCTCCGCAGGCCAGATTTATCTATACGACAATTCGCTCTAAAAGCGCCCGCTGGTGGTAACCGCATGCTGTTGGGTCACTGGTGCGGCGGAGTTGTTCGGGTGCAGGATTTCTGCAGGAGCGCTG
>JANYAD010000066.1 GCA_025355165.1 Gammaproteobacteria bacterium
TCCAAGGCCTATGCCATGACGGGCTGGCGAATTGGGTACTGCGGTGGGCCCAAGGAAATCGTCGCCGCCATGTCCACCATTCAA
This sequence comes from Gammaproteobacteria bacterium, assembly GCA_025355165.1. Classification (GTDB taxonomy): domain Bacteria; phylum Pseudomonadota; class Gammaproteobacteria; order Steroidobacterales; family Steroidobacteraceae; genus Bog-1198. The sequence goes on from JANYAD010000066.1 coordinate 85, forward strand.
GGACAGTCGACCTCGAACGCCTCCAGCATTTCTCAGCGCGCAGCCACCGTTGCGTTAAACGGCGATCAATCCTGTGTAGCCCAGATGAACAAGGCCTTCAAAGATCGGCATGACTATGTCGTCGCCAGGTTAAATACCATACCCGGAATCACCTGCCGGGCCGGCGCAGGTACTTTTTACGCCTTCGCCGAGGTCGAGGGCGCCATTCGCGCCTTGGGCCTCAAAGACGACAACGAGTTCGCTGAGTACCTACTGCTCAACGCCGGCGTCGCAGTTGTTCCTGGATCGGGTTTCGGAGCGCCGAACCACATGCGCATCTCATTCGCGTGCAGCATGGATACCCTCAAGGACGCACTTGCGCGCATCGAAGAGCTAATCTCGCCGGTTGTGGCCAAGCGTGCTTAGCAGCGCGCCGAGCAGAGCCATCTAAGCGCAGAATTGCCAATGATTTACCTTATAATTACGTCTTAACGCGTTGTTTAGATTGTTTTTTTAATTACTGACGGCGATCCCCTGCAAGACTGCCGATTGGGGATTTATGTTCTTTGACGCTACCGGCATCTATTGGAACGAAATCTGAGAAAGGTGCAGCTGTCGGCGCCAAATCCTTTTGCGCAAAGGGCGGCAGCCCATCGCCACCTCTTCATTACTACGCACCCCTAGCGCCCCGGCCGAGGTTTGATTTCAATTTGGTTTCTTGACTTAGACGCGCACCTTCCCGACAATCCGCGCCTCTTCCGATTCCCCGGTAGCTCAGTGGTAGAGCGACGGACTGTTAATCCGTTGGTCGGCGGTTCGAATCCGTCCCGGGGAGCCATCCAAACTAGTGTTTATTCCGGTCAGATCGCTGACGTTTTATACCGGACAACTCGTTGACACTTTAGCACTGAAACGATTTGGTGCACATTCGACGCGACCGGTCTCATCGTCAAAGAAGCCCAAGTTGCAGTGCATGAAGCTGATCAACCAGAGGTGATCGGTGACTTCGCGGACACCGACGTTCTGGCCAGCAAACACAGCACTGAGATTGATCTTGCGCCCTGCCAACGCAGTGGCGGCCGCATTGGGTCACGGTAAACGTCATATCGTGGAAAGGGTAATGCAACTCCGGTAGGCCGGTACAAGGCCGCGGGGAAGGGGCGTAGATTTCAGTTGGGTACTGCTGATGCGGTCGCCCTGATTGTAATCGTGGATGAAGGCATCGAACCTGCTGCTGCAGGAAGTTTTTCCCCGGCGGTTTCGCGCTTCTTTCTTCAAGGTATGGCGCATGCGTTCATGCCGCCGTTGTCGCTTCGGATCGCGCGCGGCACCCTGAAGTCCTTGAAGGCGCGGCGTGCATGAACTCCCCCTTGTAATCGGCGCACCAAAGATCGTGGGGATGGCCCGGGACCGGATAAGTCCGCTCAGATGTTAGATACAATGACTTACCTGCTCTAAGCGTCAGCGTGCTTTGCATCGACAGATTTCGTGCACATTCAGTGCACTGACTTACTCGCCGCACCACGCCACGCTGGAGGATTTAAATGGCGTCGATTCAACGCATGGTCTCCCCTCTCAGGAAGGCGATCTCGTATAGGTCCTGTTGTACCGCTGGCATTTGCCGACGAGCACTAGCCGCTATAGATGACACCGTCGCGGCGCACCGATGAGTGTTGATCGGCGCCCCGCGGCCCTAAGATCCTGCACGGTGGTCGAACCGACTCGCTGCTCGGCGCCCAGGAGTAATTCATGCAAATAGATTTCAAAGTGCCCAGTGATCTACCGGCCGATCCGGTACCTGATGATGACGTCGTCGATAGTCCCATCCCTAACCCCAATAATGGACCCGACAAAGATGTCGGCGAGACCAACGATCCGAAGAACGAGGATGTTCCCGAGTAGGCACCGCATTGCAAGGACGTCGATGTGGCCCGCATCGCCGATCATCGCAGGTTAGACGCTGATGCCAACGCTCGATTGTGCGGGCCGAGATGCGCACAATTTTGCAGGCTGGTGACAAGCGAGCCCATGCGCACTGTGCCTGCGCGATCGCTAATAAGATCACTTACCTTTCCACACGTTGGTATCGTCGTCTGCGCCGTTGAAGCGGCTCTCGACCGTTTTTATTAGCACAAGGAGCGCCGCCACTTCGGTAAAGGCTTTTTCCCTGCGCCAGTTCCCGCTCAAGTTCTCGGATGCGTCTGGAAGTGGCTAAGAGTCTCGTCCGTCCTCTTCCAGCGCTATTGGCCAGCGTGTAGTCAGCGAGCTTAGCTATGGCCTGTCAGCGCTCAACACTGCTTCGACATCAGCAAACAGTGCAGCAACGCTTTCCGAGGCGGGCAACCTCGCACGCAGCACGGTAAGTGGGCCGCCGTTCTTCCAAGTGCCATCGAGTCGAACGATCGCCGACTCGTTGACCCCACGCTCGGGGTTGTACGCGAACGAATCGAACGCTGCAGCCGGGTCGTTCTCATCTACAATAGGGGCAGAAGATTGCGAAACTGGCCTGATCCAGGATCGACTCGCAACTGATGGCGATCCGCGTCGGGGAGGCGGTGGAGCTTGACGCCGAATTGGTCTAGTCCGAGCACGGGGCCAGCGGGGCCGCCGCTTTGAACTGGTGGGTCTATACTAAGGACGCGCGAACCCCGGCGTTGTCCGCCGGGCAGTGATCTGATCCGAGGGGCTATGTGAGCTTTTCCACCGTCGGTGTTGTAATTTGTACAACGAAGCGCGCAATGTCAGGGTTGCCCGCTAGGCCATCCTCCACGGAGGGGCGGCATAGCATCTGTTCGAGTCCGAACCGTCCTGGAATGAGTACCTGCTCCGCGCCACCCTGGCGAAGTCGATCGCTCGATCACTCGGAATCAACCAATGAAGAAGAAGAATAGAAAACCCGTTCAGCGCGAATCGCCGATGGCCTCGGGCGATGCCGCACGCACGAGCGCGGGCCCGGCCGAGCGCACACGATTCCCCATCGTGGGGGTCGGGGCCTCCGCCGGTGGCCTGGAGGCGTTCAGGCAATTGCTTAAGCATCTGCCACTCGACACCGGAATGGGGTTCATTCTGGTGCAGCATCTGGATCCGGAGCATGAGAGCGCACTGACGCAGATTCTCTCTCGCGCCACTTCGCTTCCAGTACACGAAGTCACGAACCAACAGACAGTTGAGGCCAATCACGTCTACATTATTCCGCCGGACACGGACCTCTCCATCGCCGCAGGCGTTTTGATGCTGCAGCCGCGTACGCGCGGGCGCACGCCGCATCGGCCCATCGATACGTTTTTTGAATCGTTGGCACAGGATCAGCGCGAGGGTGCCATTGGCGTGGTGCTGTCGGGCACGGCAAGCGATGGCACCCTGGGGCTTGAGGCGATCAAGGCCGAGGGCGGGATCACTTTCGCGCAGGATGATTCGGCGAAGCATGATTCGATGCCGCGCAGCGCCATCGCAGCGGGTTGCGTGGACCTGGTGCTGGCGCCATCGGACATTGCTAAAGAACTCGCGCGCATCGCCAAACATCCTTATGGCGCCGGGCAGCCGCTTCCAATCTCCATGCGCGCGGAAGAGGATCGAGCCGCGGCGACCGAGCACGAGGATGAGCAAACACCGCTGCCTTCCGGCGGGAGCGGCACGCCAGGGACAAGCACAAGTCAGCTAAGAGCGGCGGGGGGCAATGGATCGAAGATCGGGGCTGAGACCGCGAGTCGTGTCCAGGAAGGTTACAAGAAAATCCTCCTGCTCCTGCGCAACCATTGCGGAGTGGATTTCTCGCTCTACAAGTCCAGCACCATCCAACGGCGCATCACCCGCCGTCTGGTACTCAATCGGCAGGACACCCTCGAGAATTACGCTCATTTTCTTCGAGGCAACGGCAAAGAGCTCGATGCGCTTTACTCCGACGTGCTGATCAGCGTGACTAGCTTCTTCCGCAATCCCGAGGCATTCGACATCCTCAAGCGCGAGGTGCTGCCAAAATTGATCAAACAACGCGGTGAGGAGCCGCTGCGTTGCTG
>JANYAD010000076.1 GCA_025355165.1 Gammaproteobacteria bacterium
GGTGACGTGAAAGACGTGCTGCTGCTCGATGTGACGCCGCTGTCCTTAGGCATAGAGACCTTGGGCGGTGTCATGACCAAGGTGATCGAGAAGAACACCACGATTCCGACCAAGGCCACGCAGACCTTTTCCACGGCTGACGACAATCAGACCGGCGTGACCATCCATGTGCTGCAGGGCGAGCGCGACCGCGCGTCCGACAACAAGTCCCTCGGCCGCTTCGACCTGACGGATATTCCGCCGGCGCCGCGCGGCATGCCGCAAATCGAGGTCGGGTTCGACATCGACGCCAACGGCATTTTGAACGTCTCGGCGAAGGATGTGAAAACCGGCAAGGAACAGCGCATCGTGATCAAGGCCTCGAGCGGCTTGTCGGAGGCTGAAATCAAGCGCATGGTCTCCGACGCGGAAACGCATGCCGAGGAAGACAAGCGGTTCCGTGAATTGGTGGCGGCGCGCAACAAGGCGGATGCGAGCATTCACACGGTCGAGAAAGCGCTCAAGGACATGGGCGACAAAATTTCCGAGGACCAAAAGAAGGCGGCCGCAGACGCGGTGGCCGACGTCAAGACCGCGATGAGCGGCGATGATCGGGAAGAGATCGAACGCAAAACCGCGGCTTTGGAACAGGCATCGAGTGCCATCATGCAGAAGATGTACGAGGAATCCTCCAGCGGTGCGGCTGGTGCGAGCGGCGGCGCAGCGGAAGGCTCCTCGAGCGGCCGCGCCGAACAGCCCAAGGATGACGTGTTGGACGCCGAGTTTGAGGAAGTGAAGGATAGCGACCGCAAGAAGGCTTAACTCGTCGGTCATGTAGTGTGATCTGAACCGCCTGTATGCATGGTACCGGCGGTTCGATTTTATGGGCGCCAAGCCCCAAGGTGAGCAATGGCGAAGCAGGATTATTACAAGCTGCTGGACGTGGCAAGGGATGCGACGGAAGCAGATATAAAAAAGGCCTATCGCCGCCTCGCGATGAAGTTTCATCCCGACCGCAACCCCGAAGATCCTGACGCCGAACACCGCTTCAAGGAATGCAAAGAGGCCTACGAGGTGCTTTGCGATGCGCACAAGCGTGCCCTTTACGATCAGTTTGGCCATGCGGGACTGGAGGGCGGCCGCGGCGGCGGATTCAGTGCCGGCGAAGCCTTCGGCGATATTTTTGGGGAAATGTTCGGCGATATATTTTCCGGCGGGCAGCGCGGCCGCTCGCAGGTTTTTCGCGGCGCCGATTTGCGGTATGAGTTGGATCTGGATTTGGAGCAAGCGGTTTTTGGAACCGAGACCGAGATCCGCATTCCCTCCATGGCGGAATGCAAGACCTGCAAAGGCTCGGGCGCGGCCAAGGGCTCAACGCCAAAGACCTGCGATACCTGCAATGGCCAGGGCCAGGTGCGTGTGCAGCAGTCCATTTTTACCATCCAGCAGCCTTGCCCGCGCTGCAAAGGGCGCGGCAAAATCATTTCCAACCCGTGCGATACCTGCTACGGACAGGGCAGAGTTCGCCAGGAGAAATCGCTGCCGGTCAAAGTGCCCGCAGGCGTCGATACCGGGGATCGAATCCGATTGAACGGCGAGGGCGAGGCGGGCCGAAACGGCGGTCCGGCCGGGGATCTGTATGTCGAGATCCGCGTGCGCGAGCATGCCATTTTCGAGCGCGACGGCAGCCATTTGTCTTGTGAGGTGCCTATCACGTTCGCCACCGCGGCGCTCGGCGGTACCGTCGAGGTACCGACGCTCGATGGCGAGGTGGTTTTGAAGATTCCGAGCGAGACCCAATCGGGGCGCGTGTTTCGCATGCGTGAAAAAGGCGTGCGGCCGGTGCGCGGCGGTGCGCCCGGTGATTTGTTTTGCCGCGTCGTGGTAGAAACGCCGGTGAGCTTGCGGGTTGAGCAGAAGGAGCTCTTGAGGAAGTTCGAGGCCTCGTTGGAGCAGGGCAGCCATCATCCCAAAGAGCAGTCGTTTTTCGAGGGCGTCAAGAAGTTCTTTACGCGCGCGGTCGAGTAAGTGCGCTCGCAGCCGCTGGTGATTTTCGGCATTACCGGCCGCATGGGCCAGGCGCTGATCCGGGCCCTGCGCGAGGGTTCGCAGTTCCACCTCCACTGCGCCGTTGCCTCCAGCACGAGCAGCCGCTTGGGGCAAGACGCTGCCGCGGAGGGCCCCGCCACCGGAGTAGCCGTCATCGCGGATGCGGCGCTGGTGTTGCCGCCGGGCTCGGTGGCGCTTGAATTCAGTGACGGCAGCGCGCTGGCCGCCCATGCACGGGCGTGCAGCGAGGCGGGTGTGCCATTGCTCGTCGGGAGCACGGGTTTCGATCCGGCAACCCTGCCCGCACTTACGCGGGCGGCAGCGAAAATTCCCGTTTTGCTGGCCCCCAACACCAGCATTGGCGTCGCGGTCTTGAGCAAGTTGGTCAAGCAGGCCGCCGCAGCGCTCGGCGCGGCTTATGACATCGAGATCGTGGAAGCGCATCACGCCATGAAGCGCGATGCGCCCTCTGGCACGGCCTTAAGTTTGGGGGAGGCGGCTGCGCAGGCACGAGGCATCGCGTTGGAGGCTGTAGCGGCGTATGACCGGCATGCCGCCGCAATGCCGCGCACACCGGGGAGCATCGGGTTTTCCTCCGTGCGGGCCGGAGACATCGTGGGCGAACACACCGTGATGTTTGCGACGCAGGGTGAGCGGCTGGAGTTGACTCACCGGGCCACCGACCGGATCACCTTTGCCCGCGGGGCGTTGCGGGCGGCCGCCTGGCTCTCCTTGCAGCCCAAGGGGCTATACCGGATGGCGGATATCGTCGGACTTTGACGAAGAAGCATGGACAGTGATCGCAGGCATCGTTAATATTCGCGCCCGGAAACGACGTGCGAAATTACCCACCAAGCGGGAGCCGTTCTCAAGAGCGCCTCCCGCTTTGCGCATCTGGGTTGAACGCGCCGTAGCGCAAAGCGAGGAACCGGAGTGACAACACCTGCAGTGCTAGCTCTCGAAGATGGCACCGTGTTCCGTGGCGTCTCGGTAGGCGCAAAAGGCAACACGACGGGTGAAGTGGTTTTCAATACGGCGATGACCGGCTACCAGGAGATCGTCACCGATCCGTCGTATTGTCGGCAAATCGTTACTTTGACCTATCCGCACATCGGCAATACCGGCACGACGCCCGAGGATTTGGAATCCGGCGCCGTATACGCCGCAGGCCTCGTGATCCGCGATTTGCCGTTCCTGCACTCCAATTGGCGCGCCACCGAGTCGCTGCAAAGTTTCCTGCTCCGCT
>JANYAD010000083.1 GCA_025355165.1 Gammaproteobacteria bacterium
ACAACATACCGTTAGTAGGTCGGGGTACCGGGAGGGCCGAGCCCAAGAATCCATCGGGCACAGCGACCGAATGAGCAAACTGGGGGTCGTTGGAAACCGAATCGATCAAGAAAAGGTTCGACCCGGAAAGCTTGCAGGCAAGCTCTGCAGTGGCCGGACACCTCAACTCCTTGAGCATCGGCAGCCTCACCAAGTTACCCAACGGTTGCCAATCGCCCAAACTGCCTTTGACATTGACTCGAAATTGCAAGGGGCCGAAGGCGGCCACGCCAAACAGCTTCGCGGGAGTCAGCGTCACCATGGCGACGTGCGCGTTCTCCAGCATTAGACCACCGTTAGCGAAACTCAGTGTGGCGGTGGAGGATTCGTCCGAGGTTGCAATTTCAATGTTCTCATCGTGTGCAAACACCCCAGGCTGTTGGCTGCGCAACGAAAACGTCAACGTCGCATCCTGCGGCAACTCGCTTTGCTCGGTCAATTGAATGTTGCTGTCATGGCTCGATGCGGAGGGCTGCACGTTCATGCCGAGCAATTTCACCACAGGCCTTGGTGCATCCACGCTGCCCAGGAGTGGAAAGACCCGCCCATCCCGCAGAGTGGCTTTTGCAGCGGCACCGCGCTCCGGTTTCAGAGCGGCGGCGGAAACGGGATCTTGCGCCACCATCGGTAACTCGTCCGTTCCGTGTCGCGTGGTCAGTTCGCCGGGCACGAACACATTACCCTTGAACGTCAGGCTGCTCACTTCATCGAGGCGATTGCCCTTAAGGATGCCCACCGTGTCGCCGGAATGAATGGCAAAACCCTCGATGCGTCCCGCATCGGCAAAGGTCTGAATCGGAACACTATCGGCCTGATCTCTGCCGTATTGAGAAACCATCAGGGTCATGGCACCGGGGGATGCATCCTGCAGGGGAAGCTTAATTTCGACCTCGTCTGGCCGCGTGGTCTTCCAGTCCACTTTCAGTTGCTTGCCGCCCGGATCTTTCAGCATGATGCCATCCACACAGCTGACACTGTCGGCCTGCAGGTGAATGGTGTCTTGGCGCCCGACGATTAGCGCGGCTTCATCGCCCGCGGCCAGTTCCCAAGATTTTGCATGTACATTGATGAGGTGAAAAGTCGGGCCTTCATATGGCTCGAAACCCCAAAACCCCTTGAGGGCCGCGTGGATGCTGTCTCCGAGAACTGCATTTCCGAGGGCAGTAGTATCGACTACATAGCCGCCTTGTATCGGGTCGGCCGTCGCCGGCAGGGCGATGGTCTTGCCGTCTTTGCCCGTCACATTGAGTGACAGTCCGTGCGCATAGCCTGTCGAGAAGGCGAGCGGCGCTCCGTCCACGGGAAGCACCAGCTTCGAACGACGCACGCAGAAAATTTCTTTTGGATCGACGGCGTGCAGCGGGGGCAATTGCGCGGACTCCACCGCAGGCAGGGCTATCACGATCACCGACATGGGATTGTGGAATGAGGGCGCAGCGTTCAGCGTCAAAACGAGCTTGTCGTCGCGTTGCGTGGCGAGGGCGGGAATATATTGATATTGCGCAGTTCGGAACGATTCCAAAATGCGCGCGATGTCCAATACAGAGGCAATGTAGGGACTGTAGACGCCATAGCTCAATTGCGGTGTATAACTTGCCTCCATGGCCAAATCGCTGCCGGGGCCCGTGGTTAGCGCTTCCACGATTGAGGTGCTGTGCCCGTCGTTTAAGATAAGCGATTCTTGCCCCTGCATCAGACAAGGCGCCTGCAGCTCAGGGATCCTGTCCAGGCATTTCTCCTCGACCTTGATCGCTAAGCTGCGCGCCAAGAGTGGTGCCGCTTCCTTCAATTTCGACGGATCGCCCGTGTTCAAAACACGAACCGCCGAGAGAAATCGTTCCAGTCGAGAACGGTCGAGCGCAGCCTGGTTCAGATCCTGCGATGTGCGCACGAAGGCGCCGGGGCGCCCGCGTACCGCTCCCAGCAGCGTCCGCAGATCTCCCCCGGTATGAGGTGCAAGGAATACCAATACCTGTTGGGCGCCCTGCGGCACCGTGACCTCAAGCCCGTCCTTACCGCATTTGTCCGACCAAACTTTACACGGGAAAAACCATTTTTCCGGGGGCGGATTCGTGGCGCCGCTCAAGAAGGCAGCCACCATTAAGTATTTGACAGATTGGCTCTCCGGCAAATCCATTTTTATCCACACCCGATCGCCCGGCGCCAGATTGGGGACTTGGGCAGCCGGGAGCCTTGTTCCGGCGCGTGTCACGGTCACTTGCATGGTGGGACCGCGAAGGTCAAATGGTGCAGGTGCAGTAAGCGCAGCTGAGGACAGCGCCAGCATGAGTAGCGGTAATGCGTGTCGAGTCATCTTTTTCCCGTAATCTGTAGGCCGGTTATTGAGCTGCATTAGAGTTCAATGGGCCGAAGGAGTTCGCTTACAGACCCATTTGGCTCTACATATACTCAAAATCGATTTGATCTGCAGCGACAGCGCCCACATATTCAGATCTATGCCCATCCACAGGAGCTTTTGCGTGAGCAACTCCAAGATAGTCCACAGCAGCGCTGCCGCATCGAGACTCATCTCCTGCAGTCAGAAACGCCCATATTGGCGGAATCTTTGGGCGCAATGGTGCGGGCCCTGCAAAGCGATCGCTCCGGTGCTCGAACAGGTCGCTTGCGATTACGAAGATAGAGTTCGCATCGCGATATGGAACGTCGATGAAAATGCAGCGACAGCAGCTAGGTACAAGATTTCGAAGCACTCCGTTGCTTCTGCTATTTCATCGGGGTGTGCTTGTCGCCCAAAAAGTAGGAGCGTTGCCTCTATCGAAGCTGCGCACATTTTTGGATGCGTCCCTTAAAGGACGCGGCGGCCTGATCGAGTAAGCGCCGCGGCTGCGCCGATGTCACGACCTCCTTGAGCCGTGCGCACTTGAACGTGTTTTGCCGCTGCCTGCACCTGTGAGTTTCACAATAGCTGCGACCAATCCTGGAAATCGCTCTTCGATTTCGTCGCAGCGAGAAGTGTCTTGCATTGCGACACCTCGACACGCATCGCGAATTAAAGCCGCGTCGTTGAAGGCCTTGAGATGGGACAAGGTCGAATTCGGGACCTCTCTTCCACTAAACGCAAGAAACGAGTGCAGCTATGCGAATATT
>JANYAD010000108.1 GCA_025355165.1 Gammaproteobacteria bacterium
CTGCTGGTCGGTCTGGCGCTCGATCAGAGCGGCGCCGAGGACCCGAAGGACTGGCTGCCCGCGCCAGTGCTGGCTGACTCACGCCTGCCGAGCTTGCGCGAGGCGCTGCGCTATGTGCACAGGCCTCCCACCGATGCGCCGGTGGACCTGTTGATGAGCTATCGGCATCCTGCGCAGCGCCGCTTGGCATTCGAGGAACTGCTGGCGCATCAGTTATCGCTCAAGCTGCTGCGGCGACGCATACAGAGCGACCCCGGCTGGCCGCTCGACTCCCCCGGCCGGCTCAAACTCGACTTCCTGGCCGCGCTGCCCTATCGCATGACGGCAGCCCAGCGACGGGTCCTTGAAGAAATCGAAAACGACTTGCAACTGCCCAAGCCTATGCTGCGCTTGGTTCAGGGAGATGTGGGCTGCGGGAAAACGCTGGTCGCGGCCTTGGCTGCCACGCGGGCAATTCAGACCGGCCGCCAAGTCGCGTTGATGGCCCCGACCGAACTGCTCGCCGACCAGCACGCGCAAAATTTTCGCCGCTGGTTCGAACCGTTGGGCATAGCCGTGGCTCTGTTGAGCGGCCGCCAAACCGGAAAGGCGCGCAGCGCGGTGCTCGAAGGCATCCGCATGGGCCACGCCCCCATCGTCATCGGCACGCATGCCTTGTTTCAAGAAAGCGTGGAGTTTTGTTCGCTGGCGTTGGTCGTGGTCGATGAGCAGCATCGCTTCGGCGTGCATCAACGCTTGAGCCTGCGTGAAAAAGGCGCGCTGGACGGCCACCAACCGCATCAGCTGATCATGACCGCGACGCCCATTCCGCGCACGCTCGCAATGACGGCCTATGCCGATCTCGATGTCTCCGTTATCGACGAACTGCCGCCCGGACGCACGCCGGTACAAACGGTAGTGATGTCGGAGACACGGCGCGATGAGGTGGTACAGCGAATCCGCACGGCATGTCTTGAAGGACGGCAAGCCTATTGGGTCTGCCCCCTCATAGATGAGTCGGAAGAAATGCCCTACCAAGCCGCGGAGGAAACCGCCGCCGCATTGGCAGTGGCTTTGCCGGAACTGAAGGTTGGCTTGGTGCATGGACGCATGCCTGCGCAGGGCAAGGAAGGCACTATGCGCAGGTTCAAGGACGGTCACATCCAACTGCTGGTGGCCACAACGGTGATCGAGGTTGGCGTCGATGTGCCCAATGCGACCCTGATGGTCATCGAGAACGCAGAGCGCCTGGGACTCGCGCAGCTGCATCAGCTGCGCGGCCGCGTCGGCCGCGGCCAGAACGCCAGCTCCTGCTTGTTGCTGTTTCGTGCGCCGCTCTCCTCGATGGCGCGGACCCGTCTGGCGGTCATGCGCGATACCAACGACGGCTTCGAAGTCGCACGCCGCGACTTGGAACTTCGCGGACCGGGCGAGCTGCTGGGAACACGCCAGACGGGGCTCGCGCAAATGCGCGTTGCCGACTTGCTGCGCGACGCCGATCTATTGCCGCGGGTGCAGATCGCGGCGGAATCCTTGCTGCGCGATTGGCCAACGCACGTGGGCCCGCTGATCCGGCGCTGGGTGGGACATGCAGAGCAATACGGCCGCGTGGGGTAGAATTCCGGGATGACTCGAGGCACTCCACGTCGGATCGAATCCATTCAATGGCAACCCCAGGAACGTCTCGGGCAGCTGCCCATCGATGCGCAACTGCGGCCGTGGTTGATCGGCAAGGGGCTGCTTACAGTGCGGTTGAAGAGCGTATGCGCCGAGCGCTTCGCTTTGCGCTTAGTCGATCAGTGGACCGGAATTCTGAGTCCCTCCCATAAATCGGCGCTGCGCATCGAGGACAACGCAGGCTTGTTTCGCGACGAGGAAATTTGCTGCGGCCGTAGCGTGTGGGTGTTCAGTCAGACCATCGTTCCCGACTCGACGTTGTCGGTGCATCCCTGGCTTGCGGAGCTGGGCGATTCGGCGCTCGGAGAGACTTTGAACGATTTAACCGGCGTCGAACGCAGTGCCTATGCATATGCATGGTTGCCAACCGAACAGGCCGTTACGACCCGCGCGCTACGCGATGCGCAAATAAAGCCCGCGGGGCTCTGGGCCAGGCGGGCGCGGATTGCGCTTCGCGGCGCACCCTTGCTGATCCAAGAATTGTTCCTGCCCTGCATGGGCCGCGGCTAGACGACAAGCGTGCCACTGCCACGCAACGGGGATGAGCTCGCGCAAATGATCATGGCGCGTTTGCGCTGGTATGGCTATCGCATTCGCTTTCACCCCTGGACCAGCGATGAGCTGCCGAAAATTCTCGGTACCGTGCATGACTACGTACGGCTCATGCGCTTGGACCGCCCCATCGGAATCTGGCTATTGCTGTGGCCGACGCTGTGGGCATTGTGGATTGCCAGCCGCGGGCGGCCGGAGCCGCTTATTTTCGTGATTTTCGTGGCCGGCACCGTGCTCATGCGCTCGGCCGGCTGTGCCATCAACGATTACGCCGACCGCAGTTTCGATGCGCATGTGCAACGCACCAAGGACAGGCCGTTGGCAGCCGGTCGTCTCTCCAACATCGAAGCCCTGGTGCTATTCGCGTTGCTCTCGCTCGCGGCATTGATGCTGGCGCTGCAGTTGAATCGCTTGACGCTGTTGTGGGCGGTGGTGGGGGCGCTTATTGCCGTCACCTACCCGTTCGTGAAACGGTTCTTGTCGGTGCCACAGATGTACTTAGGGCTGGCCTTCGGTGCGGGCATCCCCATGGCGTTCGCCGCTCAAATCGAAACCGTGCCGCGGGTGGCCTGGTTGCTGCTCTTGGCAAACGTGCTGTGGGTGACGGTATACGACACCATGTATGCCATGGTGGACCGTAACGACGACGTCAGGATCGGCGTGCGCTCGACGGCGATTTTGTTCGGCGATTCGGATCGGCACATCATTGCCGTGCTGCAGCTGATGACGCTCGTCACGCTGTACCTGGTTGGGAAAATTCTCCGGGCACACGCCTGGTACAACGCCGGGTTGATCGCCGCCGCACTGTTCTTCGTCTACCAGCTGTGGCTGATTCGGGCGCGGGACCGTGAAGGCTGCTTCCATGCCTTTCTCAACAATAATTACGTCGGCATGTCCGTGTTCATCGGGCTTGCGCTCGAGTATCAGTTCAATCGCAGCTAGTAAACCCAATTCGGTACGATTGGTTGACTAGCGTGAGCGCTCACAGAATACTGGCGTTTCTGGAGGTGCCCGTGAACGTACGCAACGATTGGACGCTCGAGGAAGTAACCGAGCTTTTCGACTTACCTTTCATGGACTTAGTGTTCCAGGCGCAGCACGTGCACCGTCTGTTTCAAGCACCCAACACGGTTCAGATCAGCACGCTGCTCAGCATCAAGACCGGTGCCTGTCCCGAGGACTGTGCTTACTGCCCGCAAAGCGTGCGCTTCGATACCGGACTTGAGAGCTCTGAACTCATGGAAATCGAGTCCGTGGTGGCCCGCGCTCGTGCGGCCAAGGATGCAGGCGCCACGCGCTTTTGCATGGGCGCTGCGTATCGATCTCCCAAACCGAAGGATTTGCGCTTGGTCGCAGCCATGATTAGCGAGGTAAAGGCGTTGCGGATGGAGACCTGCGCGACGTTGGGGATGCTGAGCGCCTCTCAAGCTCGCGAGCTCAAGGAGGCCGGCCTGGATTTCTACAATCACAATCTCGACACCTCGGCGCGATACTACGAGAAAATCATCACCACGCGCCTCTACCAGGACCGGCTGGACACACTGCAGGCGGTCCGCGAAGCCGGCATCAATGTGTGCTGCGGCGGCATCGTGGGGATGGGCGAGGAGCATGAGGACCGCGTGGCACTGCTGCACACCCTCGCGACATTACCCGAGCATCCGCAAAGCGTGCCCATCAACCAGCTGGTGAGGGTGGCCGGAACGCCGCTAGCCGATGCGGCGGCCTTGGACCCATTTGATTTCGTGCGGATGATCGCAGCGGCGCGCATTCTCATGCCCTTGAGCCACGTGCGGCTCTCGGCGGGGCGCGGGCAGATGAGCGATGAATTACAGGCGCTGTGTTTCATGGCAGGCGCGAATTCGATTTTCTATGGCGAGAAACTGCTCACCACCGGCAATCCGGACGCCGAGCACGACCAGCGGCTGTTTCGCCGTCTTAAAATCGCGGCCGAACCCTCTCCCGATTCAAGCGCAGCCTTCCAGGCCGCGACCTCTCCAGCCGCGCGCCTGGGCGCAACCGCGCCCTTAAGTGTGGCATCGTTCCCGGATGAGAGATGAAATCGAGGCCTATTCACTCGACCCGCATTGGGTAAGGCGCTCCTTCGACCAAGCCGCCTTGAGCTTCGACTCGGCAGCCGTCGTGCATCGGGAAGTTCGAGAGAATCTGCTGCAGCGCCTCGAACTGACCCGGCTTGAGCCGCGAGTGGTCTTGGACGCGGGTGCTGGCACGGGGCACGCCAGCCGCGCGCTCAAACGCCGTTATCCGAAAGCGTTGGTCGTGGCGCTGGATTCCTCGCTTGGCATGCTGGCCGCGGCGGTCCGGCAACGCTCCTGGCTGCGGCCCTTCGAACGGGTGTGCGCCGATGCCGAACTGTTGCCCTTGGCGCAAGGCAGCGTGGATCTGATCGTCAGCAATTTGATGTTGCAGTGGTGCAACCCCGACGCGGTGTTCGCGGAGTTTCGCCGCGTGCTTAAGGGGAACGGGCTCTTGAGCTTCAGTGCCTTCGGGCCCGATACCTTGCGCGAGCTGCGTGCGGCCTGGAAAGAGGTGGACTCGCACAGCCATGTGCACCGGTTCATCGATATGCACGACCTGGGAGATGCGCTGGTGCGCAGCGGCTTTTCCGCCCCGGTGCTGGATGTGGAACGATTCACGTTAAGCTATCTGGATGTGCGCAAAGTGGCCGCGGACCTCAAGGCCACGGGTGCGCACAACGCCACGGCCGGACGGATGAAAGGACTCACCTCCAAAGCCAGGTTCGCGGCGATGCAAGCGGCGTATGAGAATTTCCGGCAGGACGGGCGGCTGCCCGCAACCTATGAAGTGGTGTTCGCCCATGCGTGGGTGCCTGCCGGGCCGAAGGCGGCTCGAACGGCGCAGCGCGGTGAAGCCGACACCACCAGCGTGTCGCTGGAGGAAATCAAGCGAGAATTGCGCATACGGCGCGATAAATAGACCTTGCGGCGATGCCGATTGACCTTGCTTAAGCTATCCTTTATGCCATGGAACAGCGCATCACACTGGCGCCTAACTGTTCGCTGACGCTGCCGGGTGCCCGGCTCTTCTTTGCGGTTACCTGTTTGTTTTCCTTGAGTTTTGCGTTGTTTTTTGTACTCCAAGGATTTTGGCCGATTTTGTTGTTTTGGGCTTTGGAGATGCTGGCTCTTGGGGTAGCCTTGCACGCCAGCATGAAGAGGCGAAATTACACCCAAACCGTGGTGATTACCGACTCGCAAATCAGTCTTCTGACGCGCTCGCAGCGTGGAGAAACAAAACAGGAGTTTGCGAGGCATTGGGCGAAGGTTAGACTTCGCAGTCCGCCGCGGCGGCTGGGTATCAGCCGGCTGACAATCGAGAGTAAGGGCCGCGCGTGTGAGATAGGCAGCTTCCTCACCGAGGAAGAGCGCTGCTTGCTGGCGGAGCGTTTGGCTAGGTTAGTTGGCGGCATGAATGAATCGCCGCCGCTTGAAGTCGCGAAATAGGGGACCCGTTTAGATGAGAGTTACCAGAGGCAATGAAGATCACCGTACCGCTCGGACGGCAAAGCGGATTTCGACGGGGGTACTGGGCTTAGCGGCCTTGAGTGTAGCGCTCAGCGCAGGCGCCAATACCTCGAACGGCTACAACTTGCCTACGGGAGTCACCGATCTGGCTCGAGACATGTACGGCCTGCACATGGAGGTCTTTTGGATTTGCGTGGGCATCGCTGTCGTGGTGTTCGGCGCCATGATTTATACGCTGGTCAAGTTCCGCCACTCGCAAGGCGCGGTCCCCGACACCACCATGCTTCACAGCACCAAGGTGGAGATCATTTGGACCATCATCCCGGTGTTAATCCTCGTCGTCATGGCGATTCCGGCCGCGGAACTCATTCTGAAACAGGAAGACACTCGCAATTCGCAATTGTCCATTCGTGTTACCGGGTATCAGTGGAAGTGGGAGTACGCGTACATGGATGCCGCAGAAGGCGTGGATTTCTTTTCCACCCTCGCACGAGACTCGAATTTTGCGCGCCGCAAGCAGTCAGGCATCGATCCTAATTCCGTCCCAAACTACTTGCTCGAGGTCGACAAGCCGCTGGTGATCCCCAGCGGCACCAAAGTGCGATTGCTTCTGACTTCGCAGGACGTGATCCACGCCTGGTGGGTGCCTGATTTCGGCGCCAAGCGCTCGGCGATTCCGGGTTTCGTCAACGAATTGTGGTTCAGGGTCGATCCGGGCAAGGAAGGTATTTATCGCGGGCAGTGCGCCGCCCTGTGCGGCCGCGACCACGGGTTCATGCCCATCGTCGTGGATGTGCGGACACCCGATGATTTCAAGAAGTGGGTGGAAGAGCAGAAGGCGGCCGTCAAACAAGCCGGGCTGCCAGGAGCCGCAGCGCCGCCGCCCACCGCGCAGGCTTTACCGAATTAACAGTTAAATCTTTTTTTAGAGAGCAATCCCACTATGGCCCAGTTTCCCGCGAGCAACGCCGCGCACTCCGATCACTCACACGATCACGGCATTCACCACGATCAGCCGGCGAGCGGCATCAAGCGCTGGCTCTTTGCGACCAATCACAAAGACATCGGCACGATGTACCTGATGTTCAGCATGATCATGTTCTTCATCGGCGGTGCGATGGCCATGCTCATGCGTGCGGAACTGTTCAAACCAGGCCTGCAACTCATGGATCCGGTGTTCTACAACCAAATGACCACCAACCATGCCCTCATCATGATTTTCGGCGCCGTCATGCCGGCATTCGTCGGCCTTGCCAATTGGATGATTCCGATGCAAATCGGCGCGCCGGACATGGCGCTGCCGCGCATGAACAATTTCAGCTTTTGGATCCTGCCGTTTGCCTTCACCCTGCTGTTGTCCACGCTGTTTGTGCCGGGCGGTATGCCAGCGGCCGGCTGGACGCTGTATCCGCCGCTGTCCTTGCAGACCGGCGATTCGTTTCCGATGCTGATTTTCGCCATTCACATGATGGGCGCTTCCTCCATCATGGGCGCCATCAACGTTATCGTCACCATCATGAACATGCGCGCGCCCGCCAGCACCGGCATCACCGCAATCAGCAAATACGCGGTAATCAGCCAGGACCAGCAAAACAGCGGCATTTTCAGCAAATTCATGCCCGGCGCGCGCATGTTCATGATGGTGACGATAACGTTGATGGCGCCCATGATGGAGGAAGCGCCCATCATGTGAATGGCGAAAATCAGCATCGGA
>JANYAD010000154.1 GCA_025355165.1 Gammaproteobacteria bacterium
GTGGATAGCGCGATTTGTATCGCACCTGTCGTTCGAGCGCCGCATGAGCGGTCACACCTTGTCTGCCTATCGGCACGATTTAGGAAGGCTTGCCTCTTTCTGCGAAAAGCGCGACGTCAAGCGCTGGGCCGCACTCAATAATTTTCAAGTTCGCGCATATGCTGCTGGCGAGCACGCCGCCGGGATAGCGCCGCGAAGCATCCAGCGAAGACTTTCGGCGGCACGCTCGTTCTACGAATACCTCATGCGCGAGGGGGCGGTGAAAAACAATCCCGCCCTGGAAGTGCGCGCCCCGAAATCCAAAAAGCGGCTGCCGGCAACCCTCGACGCCGATCAAATGGCCCGGCTGCTGAATTTTAGAGTGGATGATTCGCTCTCCGCGCGCGACAAAGCCATGATGGAACTGTTCTATTCGTCGGGCTTGAGGTTGGGCGAACTGGTGGGACTGGACGTCGCGGCGGTGGATCTCAAGGATCGCACGGTACGCGTCCTCGGCAAAGGAAATAAGACGCGGATCGTGCCCGTCGGACGGCACGCGATCGACGCTTTGAAAAAATGGCTTACCGAGCGCCCCGCCCTCGCCGGAAATGGAGCCCTGTTTGTGGGGAAAAGCGGTCGGCCTCTATCGGTTCGAGCGGTGCAACTACGCGTCGGCACGTGGGCCCGGCGCCAGGGCCTCTCGATGCACGTCCATCCGCACATGTTTCGCCACTCTTTTGCCACACATCTTTTAGAATCGAGTGGGGACCTGCGCGGAGTGCAGGAGCTCTTAGGCCATGCCGACATCAGCACCACGCAGATATACACACATTTGGACTTTCAGCACCTCGCCGCCGTCTATGACGCGGCCCACCCTCGAGCGCGGCGCCGACCTCGCACGGCTTGAAAGGGCCGTTTACGGCCCCACCCTGCTCTGACCCATGAATCACGATCCCGAGCGAATTTACGGCACCACTATTTTGGCGGTACGCCGCAACGGCCGCGTCGCGGTGGGCGGCGATGGCCAAGTCACCTTGGGACAGAGCGTGATGAAGTCCAATGCGCGTAAGGTGCGGCGGCTTTACGCCGACAAAGTGCTGGCCGGGTTTGCCGGCGGAACAGCCGATGCCTTCACCTTGTTCGAACGCTTCGAGGGCAAGCTTGAGAAGTTCGGCAACCTGACGCGCGCGGCCATTGAGTTGGCGAAGGACTGGCGCACCGACCGCAGTCTGCGGCGCTTGGAAGCCCTGTTGTGCGTGGCCGACACCGAACGCACGTACGTCATCTCGGGCACCGGCGATGTAATTGAGCCCGAGCATGATTTGATCGCCATCGGGTCGGGCGGCGGATTCGCGCAAGCGGCGGCGCTGGCCTTCATGCAGAGCGATCTGTCGGCGCGCGACATTGTCGAACGCTCCCTCAATATTGCGGCAGACATATGCATTTACACCAACCGCAATTTGACCATCGAGGAGCTATAGGGAATGTCGCAGATGACTCCACGAGAAATCGTCGAGGAACTCGACAAGCACATCGTCGGCCAAACCGCCGCGAAACGCGCGGTGGCCATCGCCCTGCGCAACCGCTGGCGCCGCCAGCAAGTGGCAGAATCGCTGCGCCCCGAAATCACGCCCAAGAACATTCTCATGATCGGCCCAACCGGCGTTGGAAAAACCGAGATAGCCCGCAGGTTGGCCAGGCTGGCCAAGGCTCCTTTCATTAAGGTCGAAGCGACGAAGTTCACGGAAGTTGGCTATGTCGGTCGCGAAGTTGACTCGATTGTCCGCGATCTTGTGGATATCTCCGTCAAAATGACGCGTGAAGAAGAGATGTCGAAAGTGCGTCCCCGAGCCGCCGACAGCGCCGAGGACCGGGTGCTGGATATCCTGCTGCCCCGGGCTCAGACGGGGTTCACGGCAGAGACCGGCAGCAAGGACAACGATACGCGGCAACGCTTTCGCAAGATGCTGCGCGAGGGCCAACTCGACGATCGCGAGATTGAAATTGAGGTCAGGGCATTACCTGTGGGTGTCGAAATCATGGCGCCCCCGGGCATGGAGGAAATGACTCAGCAGTTGCAGGGCATGTTTCAGAACCTAGGCGGCGGCCGCACCCGAGCGCGCAAACTCAAGATAAAGGAGGCCTTGAAGCTTCTAATCGACGAGGAAGCGGCCAAGATGGTCAATGAAGAGGAGCTGAAGCTGCGCGCCGTGGAAAATGCCGAGCAAAATGGCATCGTGTTCATCGACGAAATCGATAAAATCGCGCGGCGGCAGGAAACCACGGGCGCGGACGTGTCTCGCGAGGGCGTACAACGCGACCTGTTGCCGTTGGTCGAAGGATGCACGGTGAACACCAAATACGGAACCGTCAAAACCGATCATGTCCTATTCATCGCCTCGGGCGCGTTCCACATGTCCAAACCCTCGGACCTGATTCCTGAATTGCAGGGACGATTGCCCATCCGGGTCGAGCTCGAGCCCTTGGTGGTAGGGGATTTTGTGCGCATTTTGACCGAGCCCGATGCCTCGCTGTGCCGGCAATACATCGCGCTCATGGCAACCGAAGGCGTGACCTTGGAATTTGCGCAGACCGGCGTTGAGCGGCTCGCCGAAGTCGCTTTCGAGGTCAACGAACGTACCGAGAATATCGGCGCGCGACGCTTGCATACGGTGATGGAACGCTTGCTCGAGACCGTCTCTTTCGATGCCGCGGATCGCAGCGGGAGCCACGTGCTTATCGACAGCGCATACGTCGAGAGCCACCTCGGAACCCTGGTCAAGGATCAGGATCTGTCGCGATACATCCTGTGATGGCGACGCGCACACCCCAGCCCACCGACATCAAGTTGCGCACGGCATCACGGCTGCTCGAAGTAAGTTTCGATGACGGATCGCGCTTCGAATTGCCGTTCGAGTATTTGCGCGTATTTTCTCCTTCAGCTGAAGTGCAAGGCCATGGCGGCGGCGAGGGTACGCTGCAGCTCGGTAAGCAAGACGTCGGAATCAGCAGCCTTGAACCGGTGGGCAACTATGCCCTGCGCTTGTTTTTCGATGACGGACACAATACGGGACTGTATTCCTGGAGCGTGCTGCACCAGCTCGGCACGGATCGGCAAAGCAATTGGGCGCGATATTTGGAACGCTGCCGGAGTCAACCGAGTAAATAGCGGCGCCAAGCTTCAGGCTACCAGTCGGCTACAATGTCCACCTAAGACGAGAGGTCCCGTGGCTTATGGCTGATTCCGATGGTACGGTGGATTTTGGTTTCGAAAAGGTCGCGGCGTCCGACAAGGCGGCACGCGTGCGGGCGGTATTCGCTTCGGTGGCCGGCAAGTACGATGTCATGAACGACCTGATGTCCTTCGGTGCACATCGGTTATGGAAACATTTCACGCTGTCGTTGACGGGTTTACGCCCGGGGCAAAGCGCCTTGGACGTCGCCGGGGGCACCGGCGACCTGGCGGCCGGCTTGCTCAAGCAAGTCGGAAAATCGGGCTCGGTGGTGTTGTCCGATGTCAACCCCGCCATGTTGGAAATCGGTCGCGACCGCCTTCTCGATTCGGGGTATGTCGGCAATGTCGAATGCATCGTAGCCGATGCTGAGCGGCTTCCGTTCGAGGACAATAGCTTTCACTGCATCACCATCGGTTTCGGCCTGCGCAATGTCACCGACAAAGCCGCGGCGCTCAAATCCATGCTCCGGGTGTTGAAACCTGGCGGGCAACTGCTGGTGCTGGAGTTTTCGACACCGGTTGCCCCCGGGGTGAAGCCACTTTATGACGCGTATTCCTTCAAGGTATTGCCGCTGCTCGGGCGCCTCGTCGCTCATGATGCCGCTAGCTACCGTTACCTGGCGGAATCGATCCGCATGCACCCCAACCAAGAAACGCTGCTCAACATGCTGCGCGAAGCCGGTTTTGCGCAAGCGCGCTATCACAACTTGAGCGGCGGCATCGTGGCCGTGCATCGCGGCTACAAAATCTGATGGCCGCGACCTCCGCCTGGCTGGCAGCAGCCGAAACCGCATTCAATCGAAACATTGCAATATCCACGCCGGCCGCGGCCCTCGCCAAGCGTCTCGAGGGAACCAGCTTGCAAGTCGCGGTCAGCGGAATGGCGACCGTTCGGGCGACGGTATCCGGCGGCCGTCTCGCGCTGCTCGCGGATCAGGCCGCTGCTGAGGTGAGTGCGGAGCCCTTGGCGGCGAACGCCGTAATATCTGGATCGGCGCCGGCGCTGCTGCAAATGATGAAAGGCGGTACTCGTCCCGGCGTCCCGTCCTCACAGATCCGCTCCTCGGTGCAAATCCGCGGCGATGCTGAAATTGCCAACTTGTATCGGCAGCTGTTTGCGGCGGCACGCCCGGATTTGGAGGAGGAATTGTCGCGCTGGGTGGGCGACATGCCGGCGAGGCATTTGTCATCGCTTGCCAAGAGCGTAAGGACCTGGGCGCGG
>JANYAD010000117.1 GCA_025355165.1 Gammaproteobacteria bacterium
GCCCGGAATAGCGAGCGCTGCCACCTCGATCGTCATCGCCCACGTTGCGACGGGAACCACCACCATACGCGTCGGTGCCGGCGGCGTCATGCTGCCCAACCACTCGCCGCTCGTCATTGCGGAACAGTTCGGCACCCTCGAGTCGCTATTCCCCGGCCGCATTGATCTTGGCGTGGGGCGCGCGCCCGGCTCCGATCAAGTAACCGCGCGGGCGCTGCGGCGAACTCTTTCGACCGATCCGAATGATTTCCCTCAAGACGTCATCGAACTCATGGGGTATTTTGCGCCGGTCGAAGCGGGGCAACGCGTCAGTGCGGTTCCCGGCGCGGGGCTGAAAATTCCACTCTACATCCTGGGATCGAGCCTCTTCGGCGCGCAAGTGGCCGCAGCCTTGGGCCTGCCTTTCGCCTTTGCCTCGCACTTCGCCCCAGCCGCCATGATGGAAGCCATCGAGATTTATCGCAGCCGCTTTCGGCCCTCTGTGCAACTGGCAAGGCCGTACGTCATGCTCGGATTCAACGTGTTCGCGGCCGACTCCGATCAGGAAGCGCGCTTTCTTGCCACCTCGATGCAACAGGCTTTCGTGAACCTGCGCAGCGGCACGCCCACAGCGCTGCCGCCGCCCGTTGATGGATACGAAAGCAGGCTTCCCGCCCAGGCCAAGATGCTTCTGGACGATGTCCTTGCCTGTTCGGCGATCGGCTCTTCCGGCACCGTGCGCTCCGCGCTGAGCGCTTTCATTGAGCGCACGCGGCCGGATGAACTCATCATCACCTCGCAAATATTCGATCACGCGGCACGGCTGCATTCATTTGAGATCGCCGCCGCCATTCAAAGGGAGACCTGAGAGCGCAGAGGTAGGCTAGGATAGATGCCGTGATACATCGAATGATGAACCGGCGGCAGTTCACCGTTATGACAGGTGCCAGCTTAGGCGTGCTTGGCGCCGGCGCCTCGCGCGCGAGCCTCTTGAGCGACTGGGCGGCCCCGGACCTCGTGCTGGTCAATGCCCGTATCTACACGATGGATCCCAAGGTTCCAACGGCCGCGGCCTTTGCGCTACGAGGAGGGCGCTTCGTCGCCCTCGGCACCACCGCTGAGATGAATAAATTAGCGGGCAAAGGCACGCAAATGATCGATGCGCAGCAGGCAACGATTGTGCCCGGATTCATCGACAGCCACAATCACGCCCCGGGCAACGAGTTGTTGTACGAGGTGCTGGTCGGCAATCCTTACGACGTCGAGTTCGTCACCATCGCCAGCATCATCGACAAGCTGCGCGCCAAGGCGAAGGAGACCCCCTCGGAAACGTGGGTGCAGGGCTTTTTCTTTGATGATACTAAAGTTAAAGACAGCCGCACCTTGACTCGGCAAGACTTGGATCTCGTATCGACCGAGTTGCCGGTCATGGTGCAGCACCGCGGTGGGCACACGGCCTTTTACAACAGCAAAGCGCTGCAGATGGCGGGCATCGAGCACGGTACGCCCAATCCCCCCGGCGGCACTTTCGACCGAAACTCTGGTGGCGAATTGACCGGGCGCGTGACCGACCGGGCTCGCGAGGTGTTCGAACACATTGGAAAGCGCATGTCCTACACGGGCGAAGAGGGTCTGCGCCGCGACCGCGATGGTCTTGCGTTTATCTCCCAGCAATTCGTGCGTTATGGGCTCACGAGTGTATGTCATGAAGGCGGTAATCTGCAGGCGCTGCAGCAACTGCACTCGCGCCGCGCTCTGTTGCATCGAGTAAGTTACGAAGCAGAGGGGCCCCAACTGGAGGCCATGTTGACCGGCGGCATGGCCACCGGTTTGGGCGATGAGTGGATCCGGCTCGGCGCCACCAGCGAGCATACTGCGGATGGTTCGTTTTCCGAGCGCACCATGGCCATCAGCGTCCCGTACCCGAATACCAACGGTTACAAAGGCAACGTAACCGAGACCCAAGAAGATCTCAATGAATGGTGCGAGCGCGTTCATCGCGCCGGCATTCAAATGAATTGCCATGCAAACGGCGATGTGGCCATCGATCATGTGCTCACCGCGTATGAGCGCGCCTTGGCGTTGGCACCCAAAGAGGATGCGCGGCCGAAAATTACGCATTGCACCTTGATTACCGATGAACTGGTGCGTCGTATCAAGGCACTGGGCGCGGTGCCGGCGCTGTTTACTTCTTACGCTTACTACAATCCCGACAAATTTCACTTCTACGGTGAAGAGTTGATGAAGCGCTGTATGGCGTATCGGAGCCTGCTGGATGCCGGAGTGCCGGCCGCGGCGGGCTCGGATTTCGATCCCGGCCCGTTCTCGCCCTTGATGGGCATTCAAGGGATGGTGACGCGCACCGGCTGGAACGGCGAAGTATGGGGCGCGAACCAACGGATCACGGTGGATGAGGCGTTGCGCGTCAACACGATCAATGGTGCCTACGCCACCCGCGAAGAGTCGATCAAAGGTTCGATCACGCCCGGCAAACTCGCGGATTTTGTCATGCTGGCCGAAGACCCGCACAGCATCGATCCTGCGAAAATCAAAGACATCAAGATTTTGCGCACCGTGGTAGGCGGCCGGACTCAATTCTCCGCGTAGAGCAGCCAACGGTGCCCGCTTACTATTTGATAAGGGTTGTGCTGCTGGGACTTGCAAGCACCATGGCCGCAGCCCACGCGCCAAATCTGCTGCGCGCGGACAGTGCCGGCACGCACCGCGTCGAGTTTGAATTCATGACTTGGCCCGAAGTGAAGCAGGCGCTGGCGAACGGCCAAACAACCGCGCTTTTCTATACAGGCGGGACCGAGCAGCGCGGTCCGCAAAATGCCAACGGCGGCCATAATCTCATGGCGCGAGCCATCGTTAAGGCGATCGCGCTTGAGCTTGGAAATGCCATCGCCATGCCGGTGCTGCCTTATACCCCCAACGAGGCCAGCGCCCGGTGGCCAGGCACCATAGGAATCACCGACGATATCCTCGCCTCCATTCTGGAAAGAATCAGCGAGCAGGCGATTATCACCGGCTTCAAGAACATCGTACTGATGGGTGATCACGGCGGCGGGCAACCCGATGTCTATCGCGCCATCGCCAAGAAATTGGATGATAAATACGCGATCCAGGGAATTCACGTGTTCTATTGCGATGACGTGTATTTGAAGGCCCACGAGGACTTCGATCATTGGCTCACTGCACATGGATTTCCGCTCAGCATGCATGCGGGTATCCCGGATACCTCCACCATGCTATATCTCGGCGGTGAGACTTGGGTTCGCGGCGCGTTGATCAAATCGGCACTGGGGGACGCTGTGCCGCTGCCGGGACAGCGTCTGCCCGAAACGCTCGCCGTCAACAATGGAATCATCGGTGATGCGCGCCGATCGAACGCGGCCCTGGGCAAGAAGGCGTTCGCGATGAAGGTCAACTACGCCGTCAAACAGATTCGGGAATTTCTCGGCCAAGCTCCCTAGCGCCCGCGGGCTGCTTGACTGCGCGCGCTGCCGTTAAGGCTGCGGCAGAGAACACCAAAACATTGGCGACGATTACCGGGGTCGCATGGATCAACACGCCATAGGCGACCCACAGCAGGGCACCGCCCATCTGCACGCATCGCAACAGCGCGGGGCGGGCGAAAAAATACGAGCCCACAAAAACGGCAGTCGCCAGCCATCCCAAGCCTTCAATCCACCCCGGGCTCATGTTGCTGCTGCTTTCGCCGCGTAAAGAGGCTTCAAATGCTGACCGATTCGCATGCGGTCGGTGCGGTCCTTTTCCCACTCATCCAGGGTAAGGCCATAAGTTTCGAACAAGTCGCGGATATCCCCAGTCCTCCAATGCAGAAGCTGGTCGAGAATGGGCACGACGATACTGAAGGCGCTGTCGCTCAAAACGGTGCTTTTCGCGATTCTGGCAAGTTGCTTGTTTTCCGAAACCGCGATGGTGAATCCGTCGTGGTTGTTGACATGCAGCATGACGTGAACATCTGAATTTCCGTCGCCGACGTAAATCACCCGATCAGAAGTGATCCCAAGCCGCTTCTCGAGTTCTTCGATGACGGAAACCTTGCCGTAGCCGGCGGGCACCCGGTCGATCGCACGGACTTCACCGGAACCGCTATCGAACTGCAGCTCGGTGCCATAAATGTGGTCCGCAGGTATCACCCCGTCGAGGGCCGCAATCACTATTTCGCGGGGTGCGGCGGAAATGACGAAGAACGAAAACTCATGCCCTTGAGTGCCGCGGCTGAGAAAGTCGCTGAGAGCAGGGATTGCGCTCTTGAGGCGAACGCGCCGTCCGGCCTCGATCAAGTGTTCACGCCGCACGATGCGAAACTCCGGATCGTGCCGAATCAGATAAGCCAACTCGCCGCCCTGTTGCACTAAATTGCTTCTAGCAAGGCCCGCAACTCGCGTCTCAAATCCGGATATGCCGAGCATGTCGCTGAGCACCAGCCCAGAGTCGTTGAAACTCAATGTTTGATCGAAGTCCGAAGCGAGCAAAAAGCGTTTGACTGGGATTTCTGGCATAACGGACCTCCTGGTCTGATCACATCATCAATGAGTTACCGCTGCATGTCAGACGATAAAGCGTCTCCCATCAGACAGATTGTCTCACCTGGGGAGACTTAAGCACTGTGACTTGACGCGCACTCGCCACGCGCCGGATGAGGTAGCGAGCTTACGCGGCCAATTGCGCGATGGCGCGAGTGAGCTGCACGCCGTTGTCGTCGCTTAATGCAGCTTCGCGCAGTATACGCAAACGCGCGGCACTCTGCGGGTCCCCCACAAGCTTAAGTGCCAATTCCGAGATTTGGCTGAACGAGGACCAACCACGCTCATGGGTATCGCCGTAACCTTTGACCAGGGTTTGGCATTCCGCGAGTTCCACGGCCAAGTCGTAGTCCCGCGGCGCAATCGATTTAATTTGTCCAAGCCATGCCTCGATTCGCTCATTCTCCACCTTGAAGCGCAAGGTGCCGCGCCGGAATCGGCGCAAGGCCGATATGCAGCGCAGCAATAAAAAACCGCTGACGGTTGAGGTCGATATACGCCGCCCCGCGGTGCAGCGTGCCAGCATTCGGCGTGCGGCTGCCGAAGCCATCAAGCGCACTCCTAGACCAGCGGGTAGCGTGCCGCAAATCTCTTCGACGCGCGGCTTGACGAATTCACGCACGTTGACAAGATCCCCAGGGTTGGCGCGGACTTCGCGGCGAATACGTTCGATGCGGCCGCTTCGAGTTTTCAATTGGGCCACGCGCATGACGTCCTCGAAGCTCATCCACAAAGCAAGGGCACGCGCGGTGGAGACGGTAAGCCTCGGATCAGATAGTTTCGCGGCATCTACGCCTAAAATTTCTTCTATGCGATCAAGAAAAGTGGCGGTATAGGCATCGTCCTGATAATCCGATAGTCGTGCCGCGCCCATGCCCAGCAAATCGCGCATACTCGCGGGGAATTGGTCGACGATGCGCGCCCTCAGCCGGGTCGGTACGGCCTCGAGCGTGTAATCCGAAGGATCGATCGAGCCATGATCCGAGGGCCAGGCAGCCGCGGTGAGCGGCTTCGCCTTAGCATCGATGCTGGCCTGCCGCCCGGCTTCAAAGGACGCGAGGCTCGCCTCGACGCCTAACCCTGATTGCTTGATGGCGTGGTGGTATTCCTCGATCCCCCAAGGCAGCACGTTTGCGCCCGCAATGCTGCCGAGGATCACGGCGCTGATTCTGCCTCCCGAGGCATCCGCTACTTTGACCATGTCGAAGCCGATCAGCTTCGCTGCGTGCGCTGTTGCGATTTCAAACAGTTCTCGCGAGCTTGCGCGGCCCTCGCCCAGCGCCATCTTTTCACCGATGGTGTAATCGCGATGAGTCGAGGCGATCAGAGTGGTGCGCTCCGGGGTCACTAAACCTCGATTGATCGCTCGACCCGCCTCCATCCATTCCGAGGCAACAACGATATCGACATCACCGGGATTCGGCATCAGTGCCATCACCGGTTCGCGACCTTCCCCAGCATCTGCCCGCGCGAAGAATTCCAGATAATAAATCGTGGCACCGGTGCGCTGAGCGACGCCGGGCACTGAAGTTGCTTGAACGAAATAGCCGGCTTTGCGCGCGGCCAGGACCAACCAGTCAGTCACGACGCCGCCGCCTTGGCCGCCGAGTGCGGCGATCGTCATACTGATGGGTCTTACTCTTCTCAAGCCAGTAAACTGATCACGGCGGAACGCAGCCGCGCCTTCACCCGATCCCAAGCGGTCGGATTTACGATGACATCGGCGCGATAAAAAGAAGGGCAAAGCACGGCCGCGTGTGCAACTTCGCCGCATACTCCGCAGCCCACGCAGCTGTTATCTACCTGAGCCACTGGATCGCGCCGCAGCGGGTCCGGGTTCGTCTTGAGGGTGAGCGAGGGACAACCGGAGAGGCGGATGCAAGAGTGATCCCCGGTGCAAACCTCAGCATCGATGCCGAACCGCTGGCGCACCACCCGCTCACCGTCGCCGATCCGCTTGTTGATTGCCGGCGCCTCGCGCCGCGTTCGATTCAGCTGACATTCACCTTGCGCGATGACTATTTTTGGGCCCGTAAACTTAGTCAGCAGTGCCTCTCTCAGTGTCGACATCGTCTGCTTCATGTCGTAAGTGTGTAGGGTCCGCACCCATTCCACGCCCACGCCGCGCACCGCTGCCTCGATTCGATTCTTCGCGCGGCGGCCTTTGATTTCGGCCGAGGAGGAGGGAATGTATTGCCCGCCCGTCGCAGCTGAATATCCGTTATCCACGATGATGGTCACGCCGTCGTGGCGGTTGAACACCGCATTACCGATGCCGCTGGTCAGTCCGTTGTGCCAGAAGCCGCCATCTCCCATCATTGACAGCGCCCGTCGCGGATTGGGCACATTGAATGAGGCCCCGCCGGCTGCGCCCAAGCCGTAACCCATGATGGTGCCGCCGAGATCAAAGGGCGGCAGCGTTGAGAAGGAATGACAGCCGATATCGGCACTTATTTGCATAGGCCCCATTTCTCGCGCCAGTAGCTTCATGGAGGCAAATAGCGGCCGCTCTGGGCAACCTGTACACAGGCCCGACGGCCGCACGGGAACGTTCCTCGCCAGCAGAGCGGCCGGGACAAGCGCAATGGCCGGTACGGGCAATCGGCCGAATTCAGAGAGAAACTGTCGGATGCCGGCGATCACGACGGCGCCGGTGTATTCGCCCGCCATCGGCAGCGGTCCCTTGCCGACGATGCGTGTCTGCACGTCGGCCTGCCGCAAGAACAAGCTCGCCGCCTGCTCGATGAATTCGGGCTGGCCTTCCTCGATGATGAGTATGGCTTGCTTACCCGCGGCAAAGGCGGTGAACTCTTCAGGCACGAGAGGATAGGTGACATTCAAGACATACAGGGGAATCTGCGACTCGCCGAACACGTCAGCCAAGCCCAGGCGCTCGAGCGCACGCAATACCGTGTTGTACAACCCGCCCTGCAATACGATGCCGACGTCGCTCGGGTTATCCATGCCGAAGTGCTCATTGAGCTTGCGCTCACGAATGAACTTCACGGCCGCGGGCCAACGCTTCTCGATCTTTGCGCGCTCCTGCGCGTAAGTTGACGGCGGCAGGATGATCTTCTCGAATGTTCGGCTGGGATGATCCATTGCTTGCTGCAGCGTAAAGGGCGGAGGGCGATTGTTCTTGGCTCGAAAACGCCCCACTACATGACAGGCACGGATCCTTAACATCAGCATCACGGGAGAGTTGCTGGCCTCGGACAGCTCGAAGCCCTGTTCGACGGCTTGCACGATGCAGGGCAAATTCGGTCGGGGGTCGAGCAACCACATCTGCGACTTCATGGCGAATGCATGCGTGCGCTCTTGCATGATGCTGGCGCCCTCGCCATAGTCCTCGCCCAGCACGATGAGCGCACCGCCGATGACGCCGGCGGAGGCAAGATTCGAAAGCGCATCGGAGGCCACATTGGTGCCGACTGTCGATTTCCACGTTACCGCGCCGCGGATGGGATAATTTACCGAGGCGGCCAGCATGGCGGCGGCTGTCGCTTCGCTGGCCGAGGACTCGAAGCGCACGCCGAGTTCGCTCAAAATGAGGCTGGCATCCGCCAGCACATCCATCAGATGAGAGACGGGCGCTCCTTGGTAGCCGCCGACATAGCCAACGCCGGACTGCAGCAGCGCCTTGGTCACGGCCAGAATCCCTTCGCCCTCGAATTCCGCGCCTTCGGTCAAGCGTAAAGACTGCACTTCTTTAGCGAACGAGCGTTCAGCCATGCATCAACCTTTTAAATATTTGCCGCGGATTGGCAACCCCTATCCGACTGCGCTTGCGTGCGTTGGTCGGGCCTTCGTTCTGCATGCGCGAGTATAACAATTCGTACCGTTAAACCGTTCGGCGGGCTGCGCGAGAATTGTTTTCAGGGCTGTAAACGCGTTGCAGACCAGCGGCTCAGAGCGCTCCCGCGCGCCGAACGTTCCCAGCGAGCGCGATCATGGATCCGATATTCACCCTCGACCCACAACTCCAAGGCAGTGACAACGAGGCGAAATCCGCCCCAATTCGGCGGGCGGGGTATATGAACCGAAATATTGTCAGGTTCGGCGCTGCCCGGGCCCTCGTACGGGATACCGAAACGCTGCGCTTCCCGAGCCACCGCTGCCTTGAGGGCTCGTCGCGATTCCACAGGCTGGCTTTGCTGACTGGCCCAAGCGCCGAGTTGCTTCTGCCAGCTTCGGGTGCGGAAATACGCGTCGTTCTCGGAATCGGCGAGCTGCTCAACCTGGCCCTCGGCACGAACCTGCCGGTGCAACTGGTCCCAATGAAATACCACCGCCGCCCGAGGGTTGTCTTGAAGCTCGATACCCTTGCGCGACCGGTAGTTGGTATAGAAAAGAATGTGGCCCGGCTCCGGGACGATGTCCTTGCACAGCACTACCCGCGCCGAGGGGTAGCCGCGGCCGTCGACTGTGGCCAAAACCATGGAGTTGGGATTCGGCTGGCCGGCATCGCGTTGTGCCTGGGCCAGCCACTCGGCGGCGACAATTAAAGGATTTTCGGGCAGGGGATCGGGGAGAGTTTCCGTCCAAAATGTCTTTTTGCTGCTGTCCATATGAGAATGGTAGCCGTGCCGGCGGCAACATGGGGCTTTGTTTGATGAATTTGGATGAATTACGTGCTGCGCTCACGGCGCTCGATGCGCAACTGCTGGAGTTGGTTGCGCGGCGCAAATCCCTGAGCGAAGAAGTGGCGGCGGTCAAACGTGCCACCGGACGGGCAACCCGAGACTTCGGGCGCGAGCGGGAGGTGATTTTGCGGGGCCGCAGCACCGCGCAACGGCTGGGCGTTTCGCCGGACTTGGCGGAATCTTTGCTGCGGCAACTCATTCGATCCTCGCTGGCTACCCAGGAACAGGCCGGCGTTGCGGCGCAGGCCCATGGCAGCGGTAAGCGTGCCCTAGTGATCGGTGGGCACGGGAAAATGGGCGGATGGTTCGCCGAGTTTTTGGCCTCGCAAGGGTTTCGCGTTGCCATCGCCGACCCGCAGGGAGCCCTGGTCGGATTTGACTTCGTGGCTGATTGGCAGAGCGACGCGCTGGCATTCGACTTGATCGTGCTCGCGACGCCCCTGTCGGCCACGGCGGAGTTGCTGCAGGTTCTGGCGCGCCGTGCCCCGCGCGGGCTGATCTTCGACCTCGGATCGCTGAAGACCCCCTTGCGGGCGGGACTTGAAGCGTTGGTGAAGGCCGGCTGCCGAGTGACCTCGGTGCACCCGATGTTCGGGCCGGACACCGAGCTCTTGTCAGGTCGGCACGTCATCTTCATCGATCTCGGGCACAAGGAGGCGCTGGCGCAGGCGCAGGAATTGTTCGCCCCCACGATGGCCGAACGTGTGGTCATGGATCTCGATGAACACGATCGGCTGATTGCCTATGTGCTGGGCCTATCGCATGCGCTGAACATCGTATTTTTTACCGCGCTTGCGGACAGCGGCGAAGCCGCACCGCGCCTGGCGAAGTTGTCGAGCACGACGTTCGATTCACAGCTCGAGGTGGCGAGCCGAGTGGCGGCCGAGAGCCCGGAACTGTATTTTGAGATCCAGAGTTCCAACGACTATGGCAGCGAATCGCTCCTGGCGCTTCAAAAAGCCGTGGAACACCTGGTGAGCACGGTGCGAACCAAGAATGCGGTCGAGTTCACCGCGTTGATGAATCGCGGCAGGGCCTACTTGGACGTCCGCGCGGCAGCGCGTGCCGGCTAAAAGGAAAGTAAATGCCTGAACTCGAAGACCTGGGTCGGGAAAACGAAGAGCTGAAGAAGCGTCTGGCGGAAATGACCGCCGAAGCTTCGAACAACGAGACCATCATGAAACGCACGCAGGCGCGGGAGCTGACGCTGCTGCGTGCCGATACTCTGTCGCAGCTGCTGCATGCCTTGGTTGACGGTCTACGCGACTCGTACTCGCTCGATGCGGTCAGCGTCGTGCTGCTCGATCCGCAGCACGAAGTACGGCACTTGCTGGTCGCGGGCGGCGATCGGCCCGAGGAATTCAAGCACATTTTTTTTGTCGATTCCCTGGTGGGACTGGCGCCGCAACTTTCCGTTCTACATAAGCCCTGGCTAGGGCCCTTCGTCGGCGCTGATCATCACCTGCTTTTTCCGGGCATGCCGGTTTTGAAGAGCGCGGCTTTGTTGCCGCTGCCGCGCAAGGATCGGGCCACCGGCGTCTTATGCTTTGGCAGCCGCGACTTGGCGCGCTTCACCCGCCACCATGGCACGGATTTCCTCGCGCATTTAGGTGCGGTCGCCGCCGTATGCATCGAGAACGCGATCAATCGCGCACGGCTTTTGCGGGCCGGCATCACCGATTTCCTGACCGGCTGGCACAATCGGCGTTACTTGCAGCAGCGGCTGAAGGAGGAGCTGGCACGGGCGCAGCGGCGCGGCGGTACCATTGCATGCCTCATGATCGACATCGATAAGTTCAAGAGCATCAACGACGGTTACGGACACTTGGCCGGCGACAGTGCGCTCAAGGAGGTCGCTCAGCGCATCGAGGGGCACATTCGCAACATGGACACGGCGGCCCGATTCGGCGGCGATGAGCTGGCCATTCTCATGCCCGAAGCCTCCGCCGCCGATGCGGCGAGACTCGGCGAGCGGATTCGAGAAGTGATCGCCGCGCAGCCATTTTCGCTCAATTCACAAATCTCGCGCAGCTTGACCGTGTC
Source organism: Gammaproteobacteria bacterium (assembly GCA_025355165.1). Taxonomy (GTDB): domain Bacteria; phylum Pseudomonadota; class Gammaproteobacteria; order Steroidobacterales; family Steroidobacteraceae; genus Bog-1198. Next base: position 11,222 of record JANYAD010000117.1, read on the forward strand.
TGTCGGCGTGGCGACGGTTTCACCGGGGCGTGACGATATGGATCTTAAGGCGCTGGCGGACCACCTGCTCGCCGATGCCGATGCGGCGCTATATCGGGCCAAAGCGCTGGGGCGCAATCGCGTTCAGGTCGGGGCTGGATAACATGCTCCCTGCCCCTACCGACTACATCGACAAAGACGGATTCCGCGCGAACGTCGGCATCGTTCTTACGCGGGGGTCGGGAGAGGTATTCCTTGGAGGGCGAGTCGGGGGGCGGGGATGGCAGTTTCCGCAAGGCGGCGTCAATCGCGGCGAGCAGGTCGAGGATGCACTGTATCGTGAGCTCAAAGAGGAAATCGGCTTGGAGCGCCCAGATGTGCAAATACTGGGTTCAACTCAAGGTTGGCTGCGCTACCGGCTTCCGCGGCAATACGTGCGCGACCGCTGCATTGGCCAGAAGCAGCGCTGGTATTTGTTGAAGCTCATCACCGACGAATCCAAACTGCGTTTCGATCTTACCGCAGCGCCGGAGTTCGACCGCTGGCGCTGGGCGGACTACTGGACTCCGGTGCGAGAGGTGGTGTACTTCAAGCGGCGCGTCTATGTGCGGGCGCTGCACGATTTGGGGAAATACATGCTTCCCGAAGGGCTGCCGCCGTATCCTGATTGGTGGCCGCAGATCCAAGCGGACGGCTTTAAAACGGCTTGACCACGGCAAGAATCACGATGACGATCAGCAGCAGCGATGGCAGCTCGTTGAAGACCCGATACCACTTTGCGCTGCGCTGGTTGTTCTGGTTCGCAAAGTCGCGCATCAGCTTGTAGCAGTACACGTGGTAGGCGATCAGCAGCGCCACGAACAGCAGCTTGAGCTTGAGCCATCCCATCGCCAGATACCCCGGCGATGCGATCAGCAGGGTCACCCCAAAGAAAATGCTGATCGCGGCGCCAACGGTCATGAGGGCGAACAAACGCCGCTCCATGATGTCGAAGCGCTGCGTGCTGATCGGATCGGTGGCGTCGGCGTGGTAAACGTATAGGCGCGGCAGATAGAACAGCCCCGCAAACCAGGTAATCACTGCGATAACGTGCAATGCCTTTAGCCACAGCATGAAGGTATTGTGCTTGAGAATAGAGGGCAGTGGGAGGCTTATAATGACGCGATATGGCTGAATCGTTCAACAAGCTCATCGTGCGTCCGTACGCACCGAGGCGCCGCGCGTTACTGTGGAGCGGTGCCGCGCTGCTCGGCGTCGCCGTGCTGTATGCGGCTTTCGAACTCGGCCGCTACGAGGCAGGATTTCGCGTCGTGGATTCAGTGCGCGGCGCACTGTCGGCAAGCCGGCGCATACGCACGCTCGAGGCCGAAAATGATACTCAGCGCCATCAACTCGAAGCGGCCGAAACGGCCAGACGCGTCGACCGGGAAGGCTACGCACAGGTTGAGCGCAGCCTCGGGGACATGCAAAGCCAGATCGCGCGGCTAAATCAAGATCTGTCCTTTTATCGTGGGTTGGTCCAGCCCGAGACGCTAATCCACGTCAAAGTGCAGCAGATGCAAATCATTCCCGACGGGGCGCCGGGCCAGTATCACCTTAAATTCGTGCTGATGCAGACTGGAAAACCCGATAAAGAAGTGACGGGCCACGCCTCCGTCACGCTCGATGGACTGCTTCAGGGCAAGCCCATGAATCTGACGTATGCGCAAGTCTCGCCTAACCATCGCGTCAGCCTGGCATACTCTTTGAAGTACTTTCAGGAGTACAACGAGCCGATACAATTGCCGATGGGCTTTGAGCCCACCCGCGTCGGGATCGAGATCCACAGCGGAAAGGACATGAACCATAGCTTCCGGCAAGCCTTTGTCTGGAAAGCACAGGGCATGTCGGTGGAAACCGAGGCGAATGGCGATGTTTTGAAGGGTGACGCAGATGTTCAAACCGAAACCGATTAAGGCGGAAATCGACACCTTGATCGGCGCCAAGAGCCGCATCAATGGTGACGTTGAATTCGTCGGCGGCCTGCATCTTGACGGCTATATCAGCGGCAACGTCAGGAGCGACCCTGGCAGTGGCGCGACCTTGTCGGTGAGCGAACAAGGCTGTATCGAAGGCTCCGTTGTAGTCACCAATATCGTGTTGAACGGTATCGTCAAGGGCGATATCGATGCCGGCGATCGCGTTGAAATGGGCCCCAAAGCACGCGTTCTGGGCAGTGTTCACTATACGACCATTGAAACGGCCGTCGGCGCCCAAATAAATGGAAAATTGATCCATAAAGGGAAAGCGGGGCCCGAGTCGCCCGATTCGGCCGCCGCCGGGGCGGACGTAAGTCCCAAAGACGGTTCTTAACTTTGATCGGCCGGGGCGTGCCGCGTAGAATGAACAGATGAGCATGACTTCCGAATCGATGAGCCTCTCCGAGAGCCTTCCCCCTAGCCCCAAGGTGCTGGTTTTCACCGATGCCGCGGCGGGTAAGGTGGGCGAGCTGATCCGTGAGGAAGCCAACCCCAATTTGAAACTGCGCGTGTTCGTCTCTGGCGGCGGCTGTTCCGGTTTCCAATACGGCTTCACTTTCGATGAAAAAATTGAAGACGGCGATTTTTGCGTCGAGAACCACGGTGTGCAGCTCCTTGTGGATCCCATGAGCGCCCAGTACTTGATGGGCGCGGAAATTGACTACAAAGAAGATTTGCAGGGTGCCCAGTTCGTGATTCGCAATCCCAACGCAAAAACCACCTGCGGCTGCGGCTCTTCATTCTCGGCCTAGGCGGCTCCTGCTCCTGCATGCTGAACGCGTAGATGAGCGGCAGTAGGGTGGTTGTTCCCGACGTGCTTGCCGCCGTCGATTTGGGCTCCAATAGTTTTCATATGGTGGTCGCTCGCTACTCGCACGGCCAACTGGTCATCTTGGATCGTTTGCGCGAAATGGTGCGCCTTGCCGCCGGTTTGGGCGACAGCGGCCGGCTGGATGAGGCCGCAACGGAGCGCGCATTGCGCTGTCTGGAGCGATTCGGCCAGCGCTTGCGCGCCATGCGCGCCGACAGCGTGCGGGTGGTTGGCACCAACGCCTTGCGACGCGCCAAACGCAAACGCTGGTTCTTGGAACGCGCGCGGGCGGCGCTCGGACACCCGATTGAAATCATCTCGGGATTGGAAGAGGCGAGGCTCATTTACTCGGGCGTTGTGCATACCAGTCCCATGAGCCCGGATAAGCGCCTAGTGATCGATATTGGCGGCGGATCGACCGAGGTGGTGATCGGGGGAGGGTTCGAGCCGTTGTTGCTGGAAAGCCTGTCAGTAGGGTGCGTCGGCTTGAGCGCGAGTTATTTCGATGACGGCCGGATCTCGGCGAAGCGCTTCGAGCGTGCGCGTACCGCCGTCAGGCTGGAACTGGAGCCCGTTCAGGAAGCGTATCGAAAAATGGGTTGGCTGCAGGCCTTTGGCAGTTCCGGCACCGTGCGCGTCATCAGCGATGTGTTGCGCGCCCTTAATCCTGACTCCCCGCATATCACGCTCGACAACCTCAATGTGTTGGCCGATCGGGTCATCGCTGCGGGACACGTGGACGATCTGGATCTTCCCGAAGTGGACGCCGAGCGCGCGCCGGTATTTCCGGCAGGCTTGGCAATCATGATGGAAGTGGTGGAAAGCTTCGGTATCGATCGAGTCCGCGTGGCTGAAGGCGCCATGCGCGAGGGACTGCTGTACGACCTGATGGGTCGCTTCACCGATGAGGACGCACGAGTACGCAGCGTGCGCGCCATGGAAAAGCGCTACCACATCGATGAGAGTCAGGCGGAGCGCGTCGAGTCCACCGCAGTCGGGCTCTTGGAACAAGTTGAATCCGAATGGGGCCTGGAAGATCCGCTGGCGGAACTGGTGTTGCGCTGGGCGGCGCGGCTGCATGAAACCGGCTTGGACATCGCCCATTCCAAATATCACCGTCACAGCGCGTATTTGCTCGAGCACGCCGACATGCCGGGCTTCCCGCGCGAAGAGCAGCTATTGGTTGCCGCGCTGGTCGGCGGCCATCGGCGTCAGTTGTCGTTCGAGTCTCTCGAGGATTTGCTGCCGCCATGGGACCGTCTGGCTGAATTCTTAATCGTGCTGGTGCGCCTCGCCGTCCTGCTGCACCGGGGACGAAGTCCACAACCGCTGCCGGAGGTTCGTCTCACCGTCAAAGGTCGCAGCATCACGATGGAATTGCCGCAGCGCTGGATGAAAGAGCATCCTTTGACGCTTGAGGATTTGGAGCAAGAGCGCGCTTATTTGAAAGAGGCGGGTTTTCGCCTGACCATCGTCTAGGTTTTTAGTCTAGCCTTCAGTCAGGGCGAGACGCTCATCGTAGAGGCTCATCAACCGTGCCTGCGCCGATATGTGTCCCTCTGCGGCGGCGCGGCGATAGTGGCCCTCCGAACCGAGCACCCAAGCTTGCATGTCATCTTTCAGGTAAAGCATGAGATCGCCGGCGACGCGCGCCTTGAGCTCCGGCTCTTCGATCGGAAATGCGATCTCTATGCGGCGAAATAAATTACGGTCCATCCAGTCGGCGCTGCCGCAGTACACTTCTTGGGCCCCGGCATTCTCGAAATAATAGACGCGCGAATGCTCGAGGAAGCGGCCGACGATAGAGCGCACCCGGATGCGATCCGATACACCGCGCACGCTCGGCCGCAGGCAGCAGACGCCGCGTACTATCAAGTCGATTTCGACACCGGCACGCGAGGCGCGGTATAGAGCTTGGATGACGGTCGGCTCGGTGAGCGCGTTGAGCTTGGCGATCACGCGGGCAGGTTTGCCGGCCCGCGCATGCTCAGCTTCGCGCTCGATTTTAGCCAGCAGCGCTTGATGCAAACTGAATGGCGCATGCAGCAATTTGCGCAGCTTCGGAACTTGAGTCAGCCCGGTAAGCTGCAGGAATATCTCGTGGATGTCCTCACCGATCGACTCATCCGCAGTCAGCAGACCATAGTCGGTGTATAGCCGCGCGGTCTTGGTGTGATAGTTACCCGTGCCCAAGTGGCAGTAGCGCCGCAGGCTCTTTTCCTCGCGCCGTACCACCATGACGAGCTTCGCATGCGTTTTGAAACCGAATACCCCATACATGACGTGCGCCCCGGCCTCCTGCAGCTTGGTGGCTAGCTCGATGTTCGCTTCTTCATCGAAGCGTGCGCGCAACTCGATGATCACCGTCACGTCTTTTCCCGCGGCCGCTGCATCCACCAGCGCCGCAACGATGGCCGAGTCGCTGCCGACGCGATACAAGGTTTGCTTGATGGCCAGCACTTGCGGATCGTTCGCGGCATGCTTGACGAAGTCGGTCACGGGACCGAACCCTTGAAAGGGATGGTGCAAGAGAATATCGCCGCCGCGCAGCGTCGCAAAAACATCGCCGCCCACCTTGAGCCGATCCGGAATGCTCGGCGTGAAAGCCGAATACTTGAGTTCGGGTCGATCGACCAGATCGTAAAGGGCCATCAAGCGGTTCAGGTTGACCGGTCCGGAAACCTTGTAGAGATCGTCGGCGGCGAGTCCGAACTGTTCCAGCAGATAGGAAAGGATTTCCTCGGGACAGTCGTGGGCCGTCTCCAGTCGCACGGCATCGCCATAGCGCCGCGAGGCCAGTTCTCCCTCGACGGCACGCAACAGGTCATCGACTTCTTCCTGCTCGACGAATAGATCGCTGTTGCGCGTGACGCGAAATTGGTAGCAGCCGCGCATTTTCATGCCGGCAAACAGCGTCGCGACGAATGCCTCGACGATCGTGCCCAGGAATACAAAATTTCGATTACCCAATTCGTCGGGCAGTTTGATGAGCCGCGGCAAAGATCGCGGCGCTTGCACCACCGCCAGGCCGCTGTTGCGGCCGAAGCCGTCCTCGCCTTCCACCACCACGGCGAAGTTCAGGCTCTTGTTGAGTATTTTCGGAAACGGACGCGCCGGATCAAGCGCCAGAGGGCTCAACACCGGCTCTACCTCACGGGTAAAATACTCCGCGATCCACTTCGCCTGCGCCGGGGTCCAGGTTTCCGGCTCGACGAATACCACGCCGTTCTTGCCGAGTTCGGGTAGCAGCACCTCGTTCAACAGTTGATATTGCTCATCGACCAAGCGGACTGCGAGCACACGGATGGCTTTAAGCTGCTCCGGCACCGACAATCCATCGGGGCCGGCGGCAATTGCGCCGGCTTCCAGCAGCTCCTTGAGACTGGCTACGCGGATTTCGAAGAATTCATCGAGAATTGCGCACGAGATGCACAAGAACCGCACGCGCTCGAGCAACGGAATCTCTGGGTCTTTGGCCTGCTCTAGAACGCGCTGGTTGAACTCAAGAAATGACAATTCGCGATTGAAATATAGTTGCGGTAATTGGAGGTCGGCGTCGTTCATGATTTTCGAGTGTGAGCGTTCAGCGATGACAATTCCATGGAGCTAAGCTCGCAAAGCACTTAAGCGTAGCGATATACGCCGCCGAGTATGCGGGCTCCCCTCGCTCCGGTAACGCTGCCGGCACTGGAGGTCAGACCCTCGAGCGTGCGCTTGGCGAACCACGCGAAGGCGACCGCCTCCACGTAATCCGGATCCAAGGCTAACGCACCGGTGCTGGCAATGCGATTCGGCGACAACAAGTCGGCGATCGCCGTCATGAGGCCGGCATTATGCGCGCCGCCCCCGCAAACATACACCGCCGCGCCAGGTGCATAGCGGTTAACGGCCTCGGCGAGCGAGCGCGCCGTGAATTGCTGCAGTGTGGCCTGCACGTCGCGCGGCTCGCAGGCATTAGGCCCCAGTTTTTTTTGCAGCCACGGCAAATTGAACAGCTCGCGGCCGGTACTCTTGGGGGGAGGGAGGCGAAGGTAAGGTTCGGCGAGCAACTCGCGCAGCAGCGTTTCATCGATTTTACCGGTCGCCGCCCATGCGCCCCCGGCATCGTAGTCCTTATTCTGGTGCAACGAGATCCAGGCATCGAGCAAGCGGTTGGCGGGGCCTGTATCGAAACCCGTGACGGTCTGGTCGCGGGCGAGAATCGTAATATTGGCAATTCCGCCTAAATTGGCGATGACGCGGTCCTCGTCATCGCTGCGAAACACCTGATCATGGAATACCGGCAAGAGCGGCGCACCTTGTCCGCCGGCGGCCACATCGCGCCGGCGAAAGTCCGCGACCACGCTGATGCCCGTCATCTCGGTCAACGCATTTGGATCGCCGATCTGCCAGGAGAACGGCGCCGGCAAGTCGGGGCGGTGGCGCAGGGTCTGACCGTGACTGCCGATGGCGGATACTCGGCTGATATCGACGCCCGCGCCTGCCAGCAGTGCCAGCGCCGCATGCGCGAAGGCTTTTCCAATCTCGACGTCAACCTCACCCACTTCATCCAGCGAAACGCTGCCGGCGTGATCGATCAGGGCGGAGATTCTACGCTTCAGGTCGGGATCGAATGCCGTGGCGCTGGTTGCAATGATCTTGAGTGGGGCCGCATCGAAATCGACCAGCGCCGCATCGATGGCATCCATGCTGGTCCCAGAAATCATGCCAAGATAAAACCCCATACAGTCAGGAGCTTAATTGACGGCGGCTTTCGCGTGCGGCTCGATTGTGGCCGCACCTGCAGTGTCCGCAAGGCTTGGCAAAGCGACGGCGGGTAGGGCGCCGGCCGGGGGTGGCGCGGGCTGGGGTGACAAGCTCGCGAGCAGCGGCACAGCCTGTGCGCGAAACCTTTGCAGAGCATCGGCGCGCAGCGACTCTGCGCCCGGCAATTGGACCGTTTGCGGATTCCTATGCACTCCCCCAATCAGATACTCGTAGTGCAAGTGCGGCCCGGTGGCAAGACCGCTCATTCCCACGTAGCCGATCACTTCGCCTTGCTGCACGTGAGTCCCTGCACGCATATTGCGCGCAAAGCGCGACAGGTGGCCGTAAAGGGTCGACACATCGCCGCCATGGGTGAGCACGATGGCCTTACCGTAGCCGCCGCGCTGTCCCGCAAAGCTGACGCGGCCCTCGCCCGCGGCGTGCACCGGCGTGCCGGTGGGAGCGGCATAGTCGGTGCCCATGTGGCCGCGGATGGTATTCAAGATAGGATGTTGTCGGTGGGGATTGAACGCCGAACTGACCCGCGTGAAATCTACCGGAGCCCGTAAGAAGGCCTTGCGCATGGCCAGACCCGCCGGGGTGTAGTAGCCGGCACTACCGCTGTCGGCAACGAACCTTATCGCTCGATAGAGCCGGCCGCCATTGACGAATTCGGCCGCCAGAACATCGCCGTCGCGAAGATACTTGCCGTCTTGATAGATTTGCTCGTACACAGCGGTAAATCGATCGCCGTCGCGAATGTCGAGCACGAAATCAATGTCCCAGGCAAACACATTGGCGAGCTTCAGTGCGACCGTGTCAGAGATGTCCGCGGCGCCGGCCGCTTGAAACAACGAGGATTCAATGGTCGCGGTGGCGGTTCGCACGCGCACTTCAACGGGATTGTAAATCATCTTCGCCTCAAATCCCGACTCCTGGCGCACCACATTGAGAGTTTGGGTCTCGCTGACCTTACGTGTCAGCTCCTTGATGTCGCCGTCCGAATGCTTGAGCTGAATGGCATCGCCGGGCTTCAAGAAATCCAAACTTTGGCGAATGCCGGGCAAGGCCCGGATGGCTGCGAGGTCGGATTTGTTGAGGGACATGCGACGAAAGATAGCGTCCAGCGTGTCGTTCCTGCCGACGATCACTTCAACAATGGAAGCGACGCTCGCCTGTTCAACTTGAAGCGGGGCGGGCCGCGGGACGCCCGGCGCGGCAGGTGCGCTCTGAGCGATGTGGATCGGCGGTGGCGCCACATCGGGCTTCTCTTGACGGGTTACGCGCCAAAACAACGCCGCCGCACAAAACAACGTCACGCAGCCGATCGCGCGTATTGCAATTACCGGGATTCGCGAGGAAATTTTGGAGGCAGGCAGATTGTTGCGAAGCACCATAATTTCCTGAGGAAGCGAGCGCGTAGGCTATCCGGCGCCTCCCATGGGGTCAATGATGCAGGTCTCGTTGTGCTCAGCCTCGCCGGATCAAACCGTGGCGTTTTTTGCCTACCGTTAGACGGGCGGTTCCCGCGCCATCCAGATCCGCTTCACTGATGCTGGCATTGGGGCCACGCACGGGCTGATCATTGAGCCGCACACCGCCCTGTTCAACCAAGCGACGGGCCTCGCTCTTGGAGCTCGCCATTCCGAGCGCGATCGCCACGTCGATGACTTGGACCGGCTCCCCTGCCTTCAATATGAACGTGGGCAAGCCTTCCGCTGCGGCGCCGCCAAAGGCGCGAGTCGCTGTTATGGCCGCGAGTTCCGCCTGCGCATCGCCATGACACAGGCGGGTCGCCGCCGTGGCGAGGACTTGCTTGGCAACATTGATATCGGCATCTTTCAACTGCTCCAGCCGGCTGATTTCCGACAGCGGCAAGTCGGTAAACATGCGCAGGAAGCGGCCCACATCCGCATCCTCGGTGTTGCGCCAGAATTGCCAATAATCGTAGGGCGAGAGACGATGCGCGCTGAGCCATACCGCGCCGCTGGCGGTCTTGCCCATTTTGGCGCCGGAGGAGGTGGTAATCAGCGGCGAGGTGAGCCCGAACAATTGCGCCTCTGCCTTACGCCGGCCCAATTCCACTCCCTGCACGATGTTGCCCCACTGGTCCGAACCGCCCATCTGCAATGTGCATGCGTAACGCTTAAACAATTCCACAAAATCATAGCCCTGCATGATCATGTAGTTGAATTCGAGAAAGGTTAGCGGCTGTTCGCGTTCCAAGCGCAGCCTGACGCTATCCATGGTCAACATGCGATTAATGGTGAAATGCCGGCCGACGTCCCGAAGAAATGCGATGTACTGCAGATCCTTAAGCCAATCATCGTTATTCACCATGACGGCGCCGGTCGGCCCGTCGTTGAAATCCAAAAAGCGGGCAAACGTCTGGCGGATTGCAGCGATATTGGCGTTGATTTGCTGCTCGGTCAGCAATTGCCGAGTTTCATCGCGTCCGGACGGGTCGCCGACCTTCGTCGTCCCACCCCCCATAAGTACGATGGGGCGATGGCCGGCCTGCTGAAAGCGGCGCAGCAACATGATCTGTACCAGATTGCCGACGTGCAAGCTGTCGGCTGTAGCATCGAAACCGATGTATCCCGACATCACTTGCGAGTGCGCATTGGCATCGAGCGAGGTTTCATCGGTGATCTGATGGAGGTAGCCGCGCTCGTTCAAGATGCGCAGGAAATCGGACTGAAATGGACCCATTGCTGAAAAGACCTCTGAAATCGTCATAGGAAAAACGCGGCCATTTTGCACGTGATTCTCGGCACGCGCGTAATAGCGTGCCGCTTTGCCTAAGCTAAGGGGTGCAAACATCATCGCCGCTCGAGTCTTTAACGGCCTAAAAACAGTCGGTCGTGCTGTACCAGGGTTGCAACTCTTCGTGATAGCGCAAATGAATGTGTCAAGCGGTTGACAGGCCCAAGCCCACGGCTATACTGCGCGCCCTTCCACCTAAAATGCGTTTTTCGAGACTTACCGGCGATTGACGGGGTCCGAAAACGCGTTATACTTGGAAGTTCACCCGAGACCTCTGTCGTTTCGGGTTATTCTTTAAAAATTCGAATAGGTAACTTGTGCAGGGACTCGCGTCGATGCGCCTTTGGTGCAATTCGATGATTCGAGTTCCAAACGACCAGTGTTCATTCGTGCCAAAAGCATTGATGAACGGTGAGAGTTTGGGATCGAGATTGCTTCAGTGAAAAAGTGTTATTAACTGAAGAGTTTGATCCTGGCTCAGATTGAACGCTGGCGGCGTGCCTAACACATGCAAGTCGAGCGGTAACAGGTGTAGCAATACATGCTGACGAGCGGCGAACGGGTGAGTAATGCTTTGGAATCTTCCC
>JANYAD010000151.1 GCA_025355165.1 Gammaproteobacteria bacterium
GCCAAACTTCTCCGCCATCACCTTCGTCAGTGCTGCCGTCAAGGTCGTCTTGCCATGATCAACATGCCCAATCGTCCCCACGTTTACGTGCGGCTTCGTTCGCTCAAACTTCCCCTTCGACACGGCAAGTACCTCTCAAAATAATAAATATGCGTTTCGAACATCTTAAGAAGCTTTCTTCATCACCACGTCGGCGACATTGCCCGGCACTTCCTGGTATTTCGCGAACTCCATGGTGTAGTTCGCGCGACCCTGGCTCATGGAGCGCATTGACGTTGAGTATTGGAACATTTCGGCGAGCGGCACCTCGGCGGTCACCACTTTGCCGGAAGGACTGTCCTCGGTGCCGACGATTTGACCCCGGCGACGGCTCAAATCCCCGACGATGTCGCCGTAATAGTCTTCCGGCATCACCACCTCGACCCTCATGATGGGCTCGAGCAACACCGGCTTGGCCTTGCGGAACCCTTCCTTGAATCCGATCGAACCCGCGATTTTGAAAGCCATCTCATTGGAGTCGACATCATGGTAGGAGCCATCGAATATCGTCACCTTGACGTCCACGATGGGATAACCGGCGATAACGCCGGTCTGCACCGCTTCTTGAATACCTTTATCCACGGCGGGAATGTATTCGCGAGGTACGGTACCGCCGACAATTCCATTGACAAACTCATAGCCCTTGCCGGGCGGCAGCGGCTCGAGCTTGAGCCATACGTGGCCATATTGGCCTCGCCCGCCGGTCTGGCGAATGAATTTGCCTTCGGATTCGACGGTGTTGCGGAGTGTTTCGCGGTAAGCAACCTGGGGCTTGCCGACATTGGCTTCGACCTTGAACTCACGCTTCATGCGATCGACGATAATTTCCAGGTGCAGTTCGCCCATGCCTTCTATGATGGTCTGGCCCGATTCGGCATCGGTGTGCACGCGAAACGAGGGATCCTCCTTGGCGAGACGCTGCAAAGCGAATCCCATTTTCTCTTGGTCGACCTTGGTCTTCGGCTCGACCGCCACTGAAATCACTGGTTCAGGAAATTCCATTTTTTCCAGGATGATCACTTTATTCAGATCGGACAGCGTGTCGCCGGTGGTCACATCCTTCAGTCCCACCGCAGCCGCAATATCGCCGGCCCGCACCTCTTTGATCTCGGATCGATCGCTGGCATGCATTTGCAGCAAACGGCCGATGCGCTCTGTGCGGCTTCGATTCGGGACGAACACTTGGTCACCGGAATTCAGTGTTCCGGAATACACGCGGAAGAAGGTCAGGTTGCCGACGAACGGGTCATTCAAAATCTTGAAGGCCAACGCCGAGAACGGCTCGGCATCGTCAGCCTTGCGAGTCATGGGTTCGCCGGTTTCGCTTTGCCCTTTGACGGGTGGCACCTCGGTCGGGGATGGCATGTATTCAACGATGGCATCGAGTACAGCCTGCACGCCCTTGTTCTTGAAAGCTGAACCGCAGGTGACCAAGCAGATCTCGTTTTTGAGCGCGCGCTCGCGTAGGCCCTTTTTGATCTCTTCGTCACTCAAGGAGCCGCTGTCCAAATACCTATTGAGCAAGGTTTCGTCGCCCTCAGCGGCCGCCTCGATCATCTTGCCGCGCCACTCCTCGCACTCCTTGCGCATCTCCGCCGGGACCTCGCGATACTCGAACTTCATGCCCTGCGTTTCCTCATCCCACCAGATCGCCTTCATCTTGACCAGATCGACGACGCCGACGAACCCCTCTTCGGCGCCGATGGGCAATTGAATGGCAACCGGATTGCCCCGCAGACGCGTCTTGATTTGCTCGACACAGCGCAGAAAATTAGCGCCGGCGCGGTCCATCTTGTTGACGAACGCGATGCGCGGCACACCGTACTTGTTCATCTGACGCCAAACCGTTTCGGATTGCGGCTGCACGCCGGAGACCGCACAGTAAACGGCGACGGCGGAATCCAACACGCGCAGGCTGCGCTCAACCTCGATGGTGAAGTCGACGTGACCGGGGGTATCAATGATGTTGATGCGGTGCTCGGCGAAGCTCTTGTCCATCCCCTTCCAAAAACAGGTGGTCGCCGCGGCCGTGATGGTAATGCCGCGCTCTTGCTCCTGTTCCATGTAATCCATGACCGCAGCGCCGTCATGCACTTCGCCGATTTTGTGGGACACGCCGGTGTAGAACAAAATGCGCTCGGTCGCAGTGGTTTTCCCCGCGTCGATGTGAGCGGAAATACCGATGTTGCGGTATCGCTCGATGGGCGTAGTACGTGCCATGTATGATACTTTCCAGGCGCGTTGGCGCCGAGTTTAGCGGGGCCGAAGCGACCCCGACCGATAAAATCTACATATGGCCGTGGGCATAATACCGGCCTCGCCGCCTCGGCATTACCAGCGGTAGTGCGCGAAGGCCTTATTGGCATCGGCCATGCGGTGAGTGTCCTCACGCTTGCGCACGGCGGCGCCGCGATTCTCGGCAGCCTCCATCAACTCCGCCGCCAAGCGGTGGGCCATGGACTTCTCGCTGCGCGCGGTGGCCGCTTCGATAACCCAGCGCATGGCGAGGGTCTGACGACGATTCGCCCGGACTTCAACCGGCACCTGATAAGTGGCACCGCCGACGCGACGCGACTTGACCTCAACCACGGGCTTGACATTGTCCAACGCCTGCTGCAGTACAGCAATCGCTTCACTGCCGGCACGACCACCCTTCTCGCCGATCCGATCGATGGCGCCATATACGATCTTTTCGGCGGCCGACTTTTTTCCGCGTTCCATCACCATGTTGATAAATTTCGCCAACATATCGTTGCCGAACTTGGGATCGGGAAGAATTGTGCGATGCGGGGCTGCTGCTCTGCGGGACATAGAAAACCTTTGGCCTAGTGGCTATTTCTTGGGGCGTTTGGCGCCGTATTTAGAGCGGCCTTGCCGCCGATCGCTGACTCCGGCGCAGTCAAGCGCGCCGCGCACCGTGTGATAACGCACACCGGGTAGATCTTTGACTCTGCCGCCGCGGATCAGCACCACCGAATGCTCTTGGAGATTATGGCCTTCACCGCCGATGTAACTCGACACCTCATAGCCATTGGTCAAGCGTACGCGGCATACCTTCCGCAACGCGGAATTGGGCTTTTTCGGCGTGGTCGTGTACACCCGGGTGCATACCCCGCGCTTCTGGGGCGAAGCCGCCAGGGCCGGAACTTTGGACTTCCAAGCCGGCTCATTGCGGCCGGTTCGGATTAATTGGGTCGTCGTCGCCATAAATACCTTTAGAAACCGCCCGTGTGAGAGCGGCTCCATTGAGAAAAACTAAAATTTACGGGCTATGAGCCCGGCACATGTGCCTGCAGACAAAGGCCGGCGATTGTAGGAACCGTCAGCGTTAGTGTCAAGGTAATTGCCGCTTTGCAGCAAGCATTAACGCGCGGTTTTCCTATCAAGGTCCCTCGATATCATAACCATCCGCGCGAAGCTCATCGAGCAGGCCGCCGCGTTCGAGCAGCATATCTAAATTCACTACGGCAATGCTCGTCCCCGCGGATCGCAGATTTTTTTCAACATTTTCGAGCCAGGTCTGCCGTATGCGGCTTATCACATCGGAGGCGCCTTTGCCCGCATCCAGGGCACTGCGGCAGGCATCTACTTCTTTGAGTTCCGGCAGGTTTGCGATGCGCTCTACGTTGCCCTCTGCCCAGGCTTGTGCACGCTCGACCAATCTCGGTAAGCCGATTTCAAGGGTGCTCAAGGATGCCTCCACGCAGGTAAGTTCGGTGGCTGCGGGCATGGTCTTCAGAGCCTCGAGCATGTCGCTTGCACCGGCTACTTTGATCTCCTCGATGCGGACTCCGTGCTTCTTGGCCAACATCCGCAACGCCGCCCCGAGATCGAGCCGCATCGACAGGTTGACTCGATTAAAAGCAGCCTGCTGCAGAAAAGCGGCCGCAATGATCGGGCGATAGCGTTCCCACTTGTTTAAGGGTTCATCGAGCTTGCTTCGCTGCGCGGCGAAGCGCGCGTACAGAGCCGGCGGCAAAACGTCCTTTAATCCGTTGCCGCCGCCGACCATGAGGAATTTTCGATCCGCAATGAGCATCCACAAGATGCGAGGAATGCTGATCTCAATGGGCTTCTGTACCAGCACCAAACTGGTGCTTTCGAGCACATTCTCAACCTGTTTGGAGCGCCAGGTGATGTCGCGCGGCAGGGGTGAAATACTGCCCACTATCCACACATTGGCATCGCCGCGACGGACGTGCCACATGCCGGGGCCCGCGCGTTCTGCCGACACGACAATTTCGTCCAACGCCGCGGAGGGCTGCTCGGCGGCCCTGCCCACTGCTGCAGCATGTCCAGCAAGCATACCGGTCGCGATGACTGCCATGGTTGCCGTTCGCATCGACAAAGAACTAGATTTTTTTTGGGGCGCTACGGTCTCGCTTGCGCCATCAAGCCCAAGGGCCGCCCTTCCGGATCTTTGAACATGCACAGCCATTCTTCGGTTCCATCGCCATGTTTGTGAATCATATGCGGGGCATTGATAAATTCGACACCGAGAGATTTGTAATGCCGGTGAACTTGCGCAATATCGCCCACCCGCAAATACAATATCGATTCCGGCGCCGCTGCCGATTCTTGGCTCAACATGAGCCGCACTCCATCGCAATCGAAAAAAGCAAGCTTGTCGAAAGTATAGAGATGCTTTAGGCCCAGTACGTTTTTGTACCAGTGTTCTGCTTTCTTGATGTCCTGCACGGACCTGGCAATTTGAGCGATGGAACCGATTTTCATCTGCGCGTTCACTTGTTTCTCCGCTGCGCTAATCCTCTAGCGCCATGTACCACTGATTGGGACGAGATACGGGCGATATCTGATCTTAGGCGCTGGCGAGCGCAACGTCTCGCCCCTGGCGTCCCTGCGGCGGTTCGCGCATTTTTCCTCGATACATCACCGCTGCGCAGGGATTTGCACCCAGTCCATAACAAAGATCCGCCGGCCGCTCGATGCGCCAAAACGCCAGATCTGCACATTTTCCAACCTCCAGGGTGCCCACATCCTTGAGAACGCCCAGCGCCTGCGCGGCCTGCCGGGTAACCCCGGACAGGGCCTCTTCAGGCGTCAGGCCAAACAACGTGCAAGCCATGCTCATGGCCAGCAGGATCGAGGTGCACGGGGAAGTACCGGGATTATTATCCGTGGCCACGGCCAGCGCGACGCCCGCCTCGCGAAGCAATGCAACAGGCGGAGGCGTGGTTTGCCGCAAGGTGAAATAAGCGGTCGGCAAGAGCACTGCCACAGTGCCGGCAGCCGCCATCGCCCGGGCGCCCTCGGCGCTCACGTGCTCCAGGTGATCGGCCGACAGCGCACCCCATTTCGCGGCCACTTGCGCCGCTCCCATATCGCTAAGTTGACCCGCATGCACGTGAGCGCGAAGCCCCTGCTGCTTTGCCGCCTGAAGAAATTGCTCTGTTTCAGGCACTGAAAAGGCGATACCTTCACAGAAGCTATCGACGGCATCGACCAGGCCTGCGCCAGACAAGGCCGCGAGCCATGGACCGCTGACTTCGTCGACGAATAATTGGCGACGATCAGCGAATTCCCTCGGCAGCGAGTGCAGGCCCAAGAAGGTCTTGAGCACCGATATCGGCAAGTTTTTGCCCAAATCCCGCGCCACTTCCAGCAAGCGGCGCTCCGCGCCCAGTTCCAGCCCGTAGCCTGATTTGATTTCGATGGTGGTCACTCCCTCCATCATCAGACACCTAAGACGTGCGAGGGCGGACTCGTAGAGGGCTTCGCGCGACGACGAGCGCGTTGCCCGCACCGTTGATTGGATGCCGCCGCCGGCGCGCGCTATGTCCTCATAGGACACGCCGCAGAGCCGCCGCTCAAATTCCTCCACGCGATTTCCGCCATAAACCAAATGCGTATGGCAATCGATGAGTCCAGGCGTGATCCACAAACCCTCGGCCTCGCCGATGGCAGCCCCTTGTGCTTGTGCCAGTCGGCGGCCGTCGGCCGCTGAACCAATCCATGCAATGCGCTCGCCTTTGATAGCCAGCGCCGCGTCGTCAACCCTTCCGTAGGGAGCGGTACCCGCCATGGTCGCAAGGTGCGCGCCGATCCATACCTGGTCCACATCAATGTTCGAAGAATTGGGCACAACGTATGATACAGCCACGATGTCTATTTACCGCCTGCAGTCAGCCTATTTGCCGCGAGGGTGGGCCCGTGATGTGCAGGTCACGGTTTCCCCGCAAGGAATCATCACGGCGCTCGACACGGGTTTGACTGCCGAGCGCGAACAAATCGCCGTGGCTGCAATAGAGCATGTCGAGGGTATCGTCATCCCCGGCATGCCGAATGCGCACAGCCATGCCTTTCAGCGCGCCATGGCCGGCGCTGCAGAATACCGAGTATCGACGCGCGATAGTTTTTGGACCTGGCGCCAAGCCATGTATGCCTTGGCAAATCGCATAACGCCGGAGGATTTGCAGATCGTCGCGACCGAGCTGTTCGTCGAGATGCTCAAGTCAGGCTATACATCCGTGGCCGAATTTCATTACCTTAACCGGCCGAGCGGCGCGCAACGGTACCTGGGCGCGAATCTTTTTTGGGAGGCCGTCGGCAACGCCGCACGCGATGCGGGCATTGGGTTGACACTGTTGCCCACCTTATATCAAAACAGCGATTTCGGCGGGACGCCTCTCAAGCCTGAACAGGCACGTTTTGCCCTGGAAACTGAGGGTTTCTTACGGGCTATCGAAGAGCGCATTGCAGCCGATCGACGCCAGGGCTTGCGCACCGTGCGCACCGGAGCCGCCTTTCACAGCCTTCGCGCGGTAGCGCTCGATCAGCTCAACTTTGCCACCCTGGCGTTGCGCAGCATCGATGCAAGCATGCCGGTGCACATCCATGTCGCGGAGCAGATGCTCGAAGTGAAGGCCTGTGAAAGCGCGACCGGCCGCCGCCCCGTGGAATTGCTCTTGGATCAAGGAATACTGACGCAATACTGGTGTGTGATTCACGCGACTCACACCACCGCGCAAGAACTGCAAGGCATTGCGGCAGCGAACGCCGTTGTTTGCGTATCAGTGAGCACGGAGGCGAATCTCGGCGACGGTTTCTTCGATGCCTCGCGGTTTTTAAAATTGGGTGGCCGCCTTTGTGTGGGCTCTGACAGTCAATCTACCGTGAATCCAGCCGAAGAATTGCGCTGGCTCGAGTACCAGCAACGCCTGCGAAAAAGGCACCGAGTCGTGCTCGCAAGCACAAAAGAATCGCATGTGGGTACCCGGCTATGGCAAGAGGCCGCGCTTCACGGCGGTCAGGCGATCGGCCAACCGGTGGGGAGTATCGCCGTGGGCAATCGCGCCGATTGGGTGGTGCTGGATGCCTTGCACCCGGCCATGGCCGGCGCTGCGGCGGATGTTGCATTGGACCGATTGGTGTTCGCAGGCGCCGAGAAGGCCATACGCAACGTCATGGTCGCTGGGAAATGGGTGATCAAGGATTACAGTCACGGGGCAGATACCGCGCTGCGAGAGAACTTCGCCCGTGTTATGAACAGGCTGGCCGAAGATTGAAGCACCCTTATACTATCCGCTGCCCAAAGTGCCCGGCCGTTTACTGAAAGGAAAGAGCATGTTAGCCCCGCTGATACCTAGAAAAATCCGCGCCGCACGCGGCAACACCTTGAGCGCCCGCAGCTGGATGACCGAGGCGCCACTGCGCATGCTCATGAACAACTTGGATGCGGAAGTTGCCGAAAATCCGGCCGAGCTCGTGGTATACGGCGGCATTGGGCGTGCCGCCCGCGACTGGAATTGCTACGACCGCATCGTCGAGACTCTCAAGACGCTGACCGAAGAACAAACCTTGCTGGTGCAATCGGGCAAACCCGTGGGGGTATTTGCAACCCAGCCCGACGCGCCGCGCGTACTCATTGCCAACTCGAATTTGGTGCCGCATTGGGCCACGTGGGAGCATTTTCACGAACTCGATCGCAAGGGGCTGGCGATGTTCGGGCAGATGACCGCCGGTTCTTGGATTTATATCGGCAGCCAAGGCATTGTCCAGGGCACGTATGAAACGTTTGCTGAGATGGGGCGGCGCCATTTTGGCGGTAACCTCAAGGGAAAATGGATCCTCACCGCGGGCTTGGGCGGAATGGGCGGTGCGCAGCCCTTGGCCGCCACCATGGCCGGCGCAAGCCTATTAGCGGTCGAGTGCCGAGGGGATCGGATCGCGAAGCGGCTCGAAACTGGCTACATCGACGCGCAAGCGCGAACGCTCGATGAGGCCCTTGCCATGCTGGCGGATGCACGAAACAAGGGCTTGCCAATTTCTGTCGCGCTGCTCGGCAACATCGTCGATGTGCTCGAAACACTGCTGCGACGGGGCATCGCACCTGATGCGTTAACCGACCAGACTTCCGCGCACGATCCGGTGAACGGCTATCTGCCCCAAGGCTGGTCCATTGAACAATGGGATGAGCGGCGGGTCAGCGATCCTAAGGGCACGGCAGCAGCCGCGACCCAGTCAATGGCCAAGCACGTTGAATACCTGCTGCGCTTCAAGCGCCAGGGGCTGCCGGTGTTCGACTACGGAAACAACATCCGTCAAGTTGCGGTCGATGCCGGCGTCGCGCAGGCCTTTGAGATTCCCGGCTTCGTCCCCGAATATATACGACCGCTATTCTGCCGCGGCGTAGGCCCGTTCCGCTGGGTAGCGTTGTCCGGAGACCCATTAGACATCTACAAGACCGACGCGAAGGTCAAAGAGTTAATCCCGGATGATCCGCACCTGCATCACTGGCTAGATATGGCTCGCTCGCGGATCCGCTTTCAAGGCTTGCCCGCCCGCATTTGTTGGTTAGGCTTGGGGCAGCGGCATCGACTGGGGCTTGCATTCAATGCCATGGTGAAGAGCGGTGAGCTGTCCGCACCCATTGTGATCGGCCGCGATCATTTGGATTCCGGTTCCGTCGCCAGCCCTAATCGCGAGACTGAAGCGATGATGGACGGCTCAGACGCCGTTTCGGACTGGCCTTTGCTCAATGCGCTGCTCAATACCGCCTCCGGCGCGACATGGGTGTCGATTCATCATGGGGGAGGCGTCGGAATGGGCTTCTCGCAGCATGCTGGTTTGGTCATCGTCTGCGACGGCAGCGAGGCGGCGGCAAAGCGCATCGCGCGCGTGTTATGGAATGACCCGGCATCGGGAGTCATGCGCCATGCCGATGCCGGCTACCCGGAGGCGATTGCTTGTGCGCGCGAGCAGGGACTGAACTTGCCGATGATTGAGCAACCTTGAAAGACACCCTTACGCTGCACGCCGGCACGCTGTCGTTGTCGCTCTTGCGCCGGATTTACGAGGAGCCCATCGTTTTGCGGCTATCGGCCGAAGATCGAAGCCGCGTTTCGCTGGCAAGCGCGCTGGTCGATAGGATCGTGGCGGCCGGCGATGCGGCTTACGGCATCAATACGGGGTTTGGCCTGTTGGCGAATACGCGTATCCCCAATGAGCAGCTCGAGCTGCTGCAGCGCAATTTGCTGCTCTCTCATTGCGCAGGCGTGGGCTCTCCGCTGCCTGACGCCGTAGTTCGGCTAGTGCTCGCCCTGAAAGTGAACGCCCTGGCCAGAGGCCACTCAGGCGTCAGCCTTGGGTTGGTGGAGGCATTGCTCGCTTTGCTCGAGCACGAGGTCTATCCGGTCATTCCCGCGCAAGGTTCAGTGGGGGCCTCGGGTGACCTGGCTCCCCTGGCGCACTTAAGTGCGGTGCTCCTCGGTTTGGGTGAGGTGCGCATACGCGGCGCTACGATACCGGCCCTTGCCGGGTTAGATGCCGCGGGGCTGCGACCCGTCAAGCTGCGCGCCAAGGAAGGCCTTGCGATGATCAACGGCACCCAGGTTTCGACGGCGCTGGCTTTGGCTGGATTGTTTGGCGCCGAGGATGTATTCGCAGCGGCGGTCGTGGCGGGGGCGATGTCGGTCGATGCGTTGAAGGCCAGCGACTCGCCATTCGATGCGCGCATTCAACAAGTTCGCGGCCAGCCCGGCCAAATAGCAGTGGCGCGCGAATATCGAGAGTTGCTCGCGGGCAGCGCAATCCGCGCATCGCATCTTGATTGCACGCGGATTCAGGATCCTTATTCATTCCGTTGCCAGCCGCAGGTCATGGGCGCTTGCCTCGACCTGATTCGCAACTGCAGCACAACCTTGAGCATTGAGGCCAATGCCGTCACCGATAACCCGCTTTTGTTCAGCGACCCGGAAGAGGTCTTGTCCGGCGGCAATTTTCACGCCGAGCCGGTCGCCTTCGCGGCCGATACTCTGGCGCTGGCGATTGCGGAAATCGGCAGTTTGGCAGAGCGGCGCCTCGCGGTGCTGGTGGACCCGAAGATGAGCGGCCTGCCAGCTTTCTTGGTCAACAACAGCGGCCTGAATTCCGGTTTCATGATTGCCCAGGTCACAGCGGCCGCGCTGGTGGCTGAGAATAAAACCATCGCCGTTCCCAGCAGCACCGATTCGATCCCCACCTCGGCGAATCAGGAAGACCACGTCAGCATGGCCACTCATGGTGCCCGGCGCTTAAGAGCCATGGTGGATAATGCGGCCGCCATCGTCGGAATCGAATTACTTGCCGCTGCTCAAGGGATCGACTTCCACCGCCCGGCCCGATCGTCCCGCAGCCTCGAGGAAGTCCATGCCACCATACGGGCAGCGGTGTCCTACTATGATGCGGACCGCTATTTCGCTCCCGATATCGGCGCGGCGTGTGGCTGGGTAAAGTCCGCACGCTTCAGTCCGCTGCTGAGCAGAGTCTTACCCTCGAGGGCTTAAAGTTATGAGATTTTACGGCGCTCTACTTTGTTGTCTCGGCTGCATCGCAGGTCATGCCGCCGAGGTAAACATCGCAACGTTGAGCTGCGCCAGATATCAGAGCGAGTTTATCGCCTCGCCGGGTTCGAGCGCGGGCGAGGACCCCATCAATACGATGATGTGGCTGTTTGGGTATTCGGTGGCGCACTCCGGCGCGCATGTCATGTATGGGGATGCATTGGCCGCCTTCGGATTCGCACTCGATGCGGAATGTAAAGGTCACCCGGCCGAAAGCCTGCTGGACGCGTTGGCGGCAGTGAAACCGAATGCGAAGAATCCTATGGATCTGATCGCCCTGGAATGTCGGACCTTCGCAACACGTCACCTCGAACTCGTACATTCCGATGCCGAGAGTGCGAAGACCATCATGATGTGGTTGTTTGGATTTGCGGTTGCCCAATCCGGCGGTCGTATCTTCGATGCGGACGGCGTTGGCGCTTTCGAAGCCGCCCTAATGGCAGACTGCAAGAAGTACCCGACACGCACTCTATTCAATGCCCTGGCTGCGGTTAAATTTGGCAGATAACCACTCCTCGACGGCGGTCACTAAGAGCTTTCCTACGGGTGATATGTCGCTCTGCCGAGTGAATTTCGCGCTGCAGCAGGGTCTACTGGCGCCATGAACAGGACGCGACGGACAATAGCAGCCCAAGTCTTAATTCCAGCGGCTGTTGGAATCGCTTCGCTCTTGGCGCTAGACTCTGGGATGGCCGCGCCGCCGGCAACTCGCCAAGGAAAGACTCCAATGCAGACTCTGGGACAGCATCTGGACCTCCGCCCGCCCTCGCAGGCGGTGGAAGTGCCGCAGGCGCCGTCCGCTTTTCCATCCATGACGCACCGCCCACTCCCCGGCTCTGAACAAGCCCTGCAGTTGCCCCAACTAGGTGCCTCGGGGACGCCAGGGCGCCCGGGGGTACAACAGTTCGTACGCCGGGTGAGACGCGAGGGGTTGCCGGTGGCCCGTTTGTTCGAAAGTAAGTCGGCGCTGGTTCATCTGGGACTGAGTCCGAAGGGTAAGCCAGGGCTTTGGCTGGTTCAAAAGACGCGCTGATAACGGCCATCGACCAGTCCCACCGCGTCTCCTACCGCACTGAATACATGCCAACGCCTCGCCGGATTCTCTATGTTGAGGACAACGATATCGTGCGGGAAGTGACTGCCGAGTTGCTTGCCCAGGATGAGCGGATCATTGTTGCCTGCGCTTCGGCGGAAGAGGCGCTGCAAGAGTTCGTCAAGCAGCAGTTTGATGTGGTAGTGACGGACGTGAGCTTGCCGGTCATGTCGGGCATCGAACTGGCGCGCAGCATCTTGAGTTCCAGACCTCATATGCCCATCATCGTCGCATCGGGCTATGACCTGGATTTCGGCATCGAGAACTGGGGCGATAACGTACGCTCCATCATCAAGCCGTTCGAAGCGCTGGAAATCGAAGCGCTCATGGATAAAATTGTCAAGATTTGAGGCCTAGCGCGGCGGGGCCGAGGCGAAATACTGCGTCATCCCGCACGCCCCGCGCGGTGCCGTGGACGCTGCACAGACAGCAACAGCAATGCGGCTGCCAGCACGAAGTACGCGGCGCAAAATTGGTTGGCAACCGTGCGGGCCGTGCCCTCCAACTGCCACAGCAGGTACGCGCTGCCGTCGAGGCGCACCGAATGCATGATGCCGAAAAAGCACAACACCCCTGCGGCGGCCAGATACGCGGCCGCGATGCGCAACCGGTTTTCCAGCAATTCAACGACAAATGCGGCCCACACGGTTGCCGTGATGATGAACCCGTTACCCAGGGCGACAATGACGCTGAACGTCGGCAGGCCGTGCTCAGGTGCGGTCAGTAACTGCGCCAATCTTTCCGGCGAGACGAATCTCGCATCACTCAGTTCAATGGTCACGAGGCGGGCAATCGAAGGAAAAAAGCTTAAGCCCACGGCGACAGCGTGGCGCAGCGGAACGGCGGTGAATGCTTGAGCGGTCATATTCAATGCCAGGAAAACCAGTACCGGAGCCAAGGCGGCGAGCGGTATGACCTCGATGAGATTGGCCACCAGCCCCAGCATTCCGCCGACACCGATAAATATTCCGGTCAGCAACGTGTACCCGGAGCGGGCACCCATTTCCTTGAACGCCGGATGGCCGATGTACGGCGTGGTTTGCGCCACCCCGCCGGCCAAGCCAGCGAGCAATGTTGCAGCGGCTTCCGCCAGCAAGATGCTGCGCACATCGTAGTCATCTCCCGCGACTCGTGCGCTTTCGGTATTGTTGACGCCGCCCACCACGGTCAATAATGCAAAAGGAATGACGAGCGGCAGGTAATCCCCCAGCGCAGCGAATCCGCGCAAAATTCCCGCATCCGGATGCGGGAATGCGAGGCGCAAGGTGGGCAGGGCCGCAGGCGGAATGTGCATGCCGAGAACGCCGAACTGCCCCGCAGTGTAATACAGCGCTGTCCCAACGATCACGGCGAAAAGCACACCCGGCAAGCGCAACGGAATCGAACCCTTGGCCAGAAGTGCATACAAGATGAGACCCAAAGTCAGAAAACCCACCAGCGGGAACTGCAGCAAATGGATCATCGGGAAGAAACCAATTAAGGTCAGGGCGATACCTGCCAAAGAGCCCAGCAGACCGGCCATAGGAACCAGTCGCCGCACCGTCCTGCCCGCAAATGACAGCAACAATTTCAGCGCGCCCATGGCCGCGGTCGCAGCCATCCCCAAATACCAAGTCTCGAGGCCCGCCGCGGTGGGATCAAGGCCGGCCGCTCGAAACTTGGCAAACGCAGGGCCCAACACCAGGAGGGCCATGCCGATGGTGGAGGGCGTGTCCAATCCAAAGGGCATGGCAGTGACGTCGGCGCGGCCGGTACGGCGCGCAAGCCGCACCGCGAGCCAGGTATAGGCTAGGTCCCCCACCAGCACGCCAAAAGCCGTTCCGGGAAACATGCGGCCGAAAACAATGTCTGCGGGCACGCCGTAAGCGCCAATGAGCACCGCCGCGAGCAATCCCAAGACCGACAGATTATCGACGACCAGCCCCAAGAAGCCATTAACGTCGCCGGGCCTGAAGCGAAAAAAGGACGTGATTGCAGCCTGGTCGCTAATTGCCAAGATTAAGAAGCGCCGCGTTACCGCCCGTCGCAGTGGTATTCACGGTGAGCGTTCGTTCGTTGGCAAAGCGCGTCAAATAATGTGGGCCTCCCGCCTTCGGACCGGTGCCGGACAAGCCATTGCCGCCGAAAGGCTGCACGCCGACCACGGCGCCTATCATGTTGCGATTAACATAGGTATTGCCGATCGCCGTGTCCTGGAAGACTTGCCGCCAGAATGACTCCAGCCGTGTTTGCACGCCC
>JANYAD010000177.1 GCA_025355165.1 Gammaproteobacteria bacterium
ACCGATGAGCGTGGAGTAGAAAGTCATGATAGGTCAACGACTTAAGCTCGCTCGAACGGCGGCTGGGCTGTCACTACGTGACTTAGTTGACAAATTAGCGCCGAAAGTTAGCGCCCAGGCCCTCAGCAAGTACGAGCGGGATGAAATGATGCCGAGTTCAGGCGTTCTGATCGCCCTGTGCGACGCGCTCGCCGTCTCGGAGGACTATCTGCTCGGCGAACGCGATATGACGCTCGAAGGAGTGGAGTTCCGAAAAAAGGATCAGATGAGCCGAAGGGAAGAGGCTCAGGTAGAGGCCCGGGTTCTCCACTTATTCGAGCGCTACATGACGCTCGAAGAATTGCTTGGGTTGTCGATCGATTGGGATGAGCCGCGCGAGGCTCCCTATCCGGTGATCAAAGAGGATGCCGATGCCGACCGCGCCGCCCGCAGTCTTCGTCAGGCATGGGGACTCGGCCTAGATCCAATTCCAAACCTGGCCGAGCTCCTGGAAGAGCGCGGCATCAAGGTCTTGGCCATCGACGACGAAAAGATGGACGGACTCACGGCACGCGTGCGTCGGGGAAGTGGTAAACCTGCACCGGTCATTGTGATCAATAAGAAGGACTGGTCGGAGCGTAAGCGCTTCAACTTGGCCCACGAGCTCGGCCACATGGTGATGGAGGTCGACCCGGCAGTGAACGCAGAGAAGGCGGCCCATCGGTTTGCCGGTGCGTTTCTGATGCCGGCTGAGTCATTGTGGAATGAAGTGGGCAGGCATAGGACGTCGATCAGCCTTGCCGAAATTCATCGACTTAAGAAATTGTTCGGGGCGAGTTTTCAGGCCATCACGTATCGGTGTAAAGATCTCGGCATCATCAACGGGTCTGTATTTGGCGCCTTGTTCGATCTCTATGAAGCCAAGGGGTGGCGCCGACCGCCCTACGAGGAATTTGGGGCTATCGACCCGGATCACGAGGAGCCTCGCCGCTACGAGCGACTTTGTTTTCGAGCCCTCTCGGAGGGCGCGATCTCGGAACCGAAGGCTGCCGAGCTGCTTGGCATTTCCGTGCGCGCCCTCAATCAGAAGCTCGACAATCCTGGGGCAGATGATATCGACGCCCCACACTCGGCCATGGTGCGACCTGACGTCAGCGCCTCCAACGGGTAACATGATGTGTCAGTCCTTGTCTCCGACACTTCGGTTCTAATTGACTTGGAACGCGGCGCGTTGCTCGAAAGCGCGTTTCGCCTCGCGAGCGGGTTTGCCGTTCCGGATTTGCTCTACGAACGCGAAATCAAGCCTTACAACGGCGCACAACTCATTGCACTCGGCCTCCGAGTTGAAGAGCTTGAGCCAGAAGCCGTTACTCGCGCACAGCAGTACAGGCACGGATGCCCAGCGCTGACTACCGCCGACAGTTTCGCGCTCGCATTGGCCCAAGCGCGCGCTTGGACGCTATTAACCGGAGATGGCCCGCTTCGTGCACTGGCCGCGACCGAGCGTGTCGATTGTCACGGGCTCCTTTGGCTGCTGGATCAGATGGAACAGGATGCGCTCGCCTCCCTCCGGCAACTGTATGAAGGATTGGGCCTAATCGTCGCTCACCAGCGCACTCGCTTACCTGCCGACGAAGTGCGTGCCCGCCTTACACGGTATGGCGCAGCACTCGGCCTGAGTCCATAACATGGTCCGCGGAGCACACGACGTTCACGCGGGCGTCACTTGTCGGTTGGGGCGGCGCGCCGCCTGGCCGGCACGCACGCGGCCCAAAGCAGCCACACGGACGATCACGTCGATACAACAGACGGAATGACACTCCAATTATGCGCATTCACGATGGCTCATTGGTCTTTTCTGCCACCGACCTAGTTAATTTCTTGGGCTGTCGCCATGCCACTTATCTCGACCGGCGGAATCTAGATGAGCCCATGGCCGTGACGCAAGATGATCCGATGCTCGTGCTATTGCAGCAGAAGGGTATCGAGCACGAGCGCCGATACCTGCAATTGCTGAATGCAGAAGGGCGCGGCGTCGTTGAGATCCCGGGCGAGGGCGCCGTTTCGCACCGAGTTGCCAGAACCCGTGAAGCCATGACCGCTGGCGCCGATGTTATCTATCAGGGGGCACTCCTCGACGGGCGTTGGCACGGCTACGCCGATTTTCTCGTGCGCGTAAATGAACCCTCCGCACTGGGGGCGTACCGATACGAACCTGTTGATACCAAGTTAGCCCATACCGCGAAGCCCAAGCATGCGTTGCAGCTGTACGTGTACGCAAAGCTTTTGGAGAACGTCCAAGGAGTGATGCCTCACCAGATGCACGTGGTTCTCGGAGACAAGGACAAACTGCCGGCGACGATTCGAACGTCCGAGGTTCAATACTATTTCCGAATGGTGCTGGAGCGGTTTGAAGCATTTGTTGACCACATGCCTAAATCGTCCAATGCAGATCCATGCAACCATTGCGATCAATGCCGTTGGCGGGACCGGTGTGAAGCGGAATGGGAGTCGGCCGATCACCTCAGTTTTGTCGCCCAGATCACGCGCAGCCAGAGGCGAAAGCTGGAGGCGGCCGGCGTCGCGACCATGGCAGCCCTGGCCACGTTGGATTCGAGGGCAAAGATCGGGAATATTCAGGTAGAAGCGCTCAAGCGCTTGGTGTCACAAGCGAACCTTCAGGTGGGCAAGCGGACCGACGGTCAGAATCGATTTGAATTGCTTGGGACCGAGGCCGGCCGTGGGTTTGGGCGCTTGCCGGCTCCGAATGCTGGCGATCTGTTTTTTGATATGGAAGGTGACCCGTTGTTTGACGGGGGCCTGGAATACCTGTTTGGGTTTCTCCAAAGGGCAGACGGCGGTGAGGTCTTTACGCCATTTTGGGGGCATGACCGAGAAGGGGAGAAGCAGGCCTTTGAGAGGGCGATGGATTACATAGTGGCTCGGCTCACCAAGTACCCCGAAGCTTATGTCTATCACTACGCTCAATATGAAGAGAGCGCGCTCAAACGCCTGGCGATGATTCATGGTACGCGCGAAGACCAGGTCGATAGCCTACTGCGCGGTGAAAAGCTGGTCGATCTCTATCAAGTAGTGCGCGAAGCCATCCGGGTGTCTGAGCCTGGCTATTCCATCAAGAATCTTGAGACGTTTTACATGTCGGCACGAGTCGGCGAGGTGAAATCGGCGGCAACCAGTGTTGTGGTGTACGAACAGTGGCGCCAATTCGGCGAAGCCCGGATGCTGCAGGAGATCTGTGACTATAACGAGGCGGACTGTCGCTCGACGCTTTTGCTCCGAGACTGGCTACTGTCCCTTCGGCCCAGCAGTACACCGTGGTTTTTGGGAACCTCAGAAGAAGCTCCTGATCCCGACAAGGTGGCGAAGCGCCAGGAAGCCGAGCGGCGGGCGATTAACACGCGAGATCGATTGCTCATTGCGCCCACGTCAGCGCACCCCTATCGCGAACTGGTTGGGCAGCTGCTCGAATTCCATCGCCGGGAGGCCAAACCTGCGTGGTGGTTCATGTTCAAACGGCAGGAACTCGCCGAAGACGAGCTGGTCGATGATGCTGAGTGCATCGGGGGCGTCCGTCGTGATCCCACGACCGCCGTTCAGAGCGTGAAGCGCTCGACGGTTCATACATTCACGTTTCCACCGCAAGACTTCAAATTGAGAGTGGGGGACAGGCCGCTCCGATCCGCGACGTTGGAGCCGGCAGGCGAGATCGTGTTGCTGAACGAGGAGGCGGGCAAGATTGCGCTCAAAATTGGCCCCAAGGCGACGCCCCTCGAGGACGCCTTCTCGCTCATTCCGGGTGGGCCCATCGATACTGGCGTGTTGCGTGAGGCGGTCTATCGGTTCGCAGAAGCGGTCATTGCCGGAAGCGGCCAGTATTCGGCTATAGAGTCGATTCTGCGACG
>JANYAD010000162.1 GCA_025355165.1 Gammaproteobacteria bacterium
TTGCTGGGTGAGTCGTTTTCCGGGCCCATCGCCATTCGCATTGCGGCGCGCCCACCCGCAGGCCTCGTGGGTCTTATTTTGTGCGTCACATTTGCCAGCAATCCCTTTCCTTGGCTTGCTTGGGCGAGACCACTGGCAGAGTTACTGCCTCTGAAATCTTTTCCCCGTTGGGTGCGGGCGCCGTTGATGTGGGGCTCGGCATCGCCCGAGCGGGCGCCGCGGCAATCGGAACGCGCCATGGCCGGCGTCTCGGCGGCGGTAATTCGACACCGCATTGCCGCCCTTCTCGGCGCCGATGAAAATTCGACGCTCGGCGCTATCCGGCTGCCAACTCTGGTGTTAAGTGCGCGTCGCGATTGGGTGATATCGAAAGCGGCGACCAGGCGCATCTGCCGCGGCATCCCACACGCGAAGCGCATCGAAATCGACGGGCCGCATTTGTTGCTTCAGGCTTGCGCCGCGCAATGCGCGGCTGCGCTGCTAGACTTTATGCGCGAGTGCATTAAACCCATCTGACAACCGGGCCGGTGGGCCGGCCCGGTGCCGCGTTCTAGCCTTTGTGCTCGGCCTTCCACTTCTCGACCGCGGCCATGGTGTTCTCAACATGCTTGTTAGGATCCATTGCCGTGTACTCATAAATGATCTTGCCGTTCGGCGCGATCACGTAGGAGGTGCGATTGGCGTATTCGGGCTTGGCTGCCAGCACCGCATCGTATTCCTTGGTAATTTTTTGATCCGGATCGGCCGCCACGGCAAACTTGTTGCGGCATTCGCTCACCGAAAACTTATTGAGCTTGTCGATGTCGTCATGCGAAACGCCGATCACGGTGGCGCCCAAAGATTTAAATTTGTCGGTTGCCTCGGCGAAATTGTGCGCTTCCACCGTGCATCCTGGTGTGAATGCGGCCGGATAAAAATACAGAACCACCGGTCCGCTCTTGAGCGCATCCGCCAAGGAAAACGTGAACGGTTTGCCGGCGAGCGTCGCCTGCGTGGTGAAACTAGGTGCCTGAGCGCCTGGCGCAAGTGCTGCGTACAGGGGCGCGGCGAGCGCCGCGCTGCCTAAGGCCAGAATCATTAAACGCTTCATGGTAAGAATTCCTTTGCAGCTAAATTAGCTCGGGGCAGTCTGCGCCTTCCCCTTTGGGCTCGCAAACAATTTGTCTACACCGTGGACGCTACGACCGCATGTTTGAGCACCGCTTTTAACGCATCAACCACTCGCAGCACATCCTCATCGGTCATGGCAGGGAACAACGGCAGCGTTACCGTCTCGCGCCCTACCCTCGCTGCGACAGGCGTGTCTTCGTCGCGATAGCCGGCTTCGCGATAAAATTTAAGACTGGGAATACTCGGATAATGGACACCAATTCCGATCCCCCGATCCGCCATGCGTTTTTGAAATTCGGGGCGCGTCATGCGGCGCGCCGCGAAATCGATCAGCACTTGAAACATGTGCCAGCTATGTCCCGCATCTCCGCGCGCCGGCAATACCACGCCGGTGAATCCCTGCAATGCCTCGAAGTAGCGGTGAGCCAGCTCGCGCCGCCGCGCATTGAACCCATCCAAGCGCCGTAGTTGATCGATGCCTATTTGAGCGGCCACGTCGGTCAAATTGCTTTTGGCGCCCGGAAACATAACATCGACTTCCCCGAAAGCATTGCGCTTGATGCCGTGGAATCGGTACTGCTCCAACAGTTCGGCCGCCCTGGCATCGCCGGTGCTGATGGCCCCCCCTTCGAGAGTGGTCATGTTCTTGTTGGGGTGAAAACTAAACACCACCAGGTCCCCGAAACTGCCGATGGGCTTGCCTTTGTACTGAGAGCCGATGGCGTGCGCGGCATCTTCCACCACCCGCAACTCGTGCGCCGCGGCCAGACCATACAGAGCGTCCATATCCACCGGCAACCCCGCGAAATGCACCGGCATGATGGCCTTGGTTTTAGGCGTGATCGCAGCCGGCACGCGATTAAGATCGATGTTACGGGTATATAGGTCGATATCCACGAAAACCGGCTTCGCGCGCAAGCGCGCGATGACATTGGCACTGGCGGCAAAGCTCATGGCCGGCACGATCACCTCATCCCCAAAACCTATGCCCGCCACTTCCAGCGCCATCTCAAGTCCAGCGGTGGCCGAGGTCATGACCCGTACCTGGCGGTCGCCGCCCAGATAGGCGACCAGAGCGGCTTCAAAGGCGGCGACTTTGGGGCCGCTCGCCAATTGGCCGGACTTCAAAACCTCGGCAACGGCGGCAATGCTTTGCTCATCGATGGAGGGACGCGCGAAGGGGAGGAAGGGCTGTTTCATACGGTACTTCTCGACACCAGGACCACCCCGGCGCATATCAATGCAATCCCCACTATTTTAGCCGCCGTGAGCGTTTCGCCCAACCATGCCACCGAGACGGCGGCCACCACGACATAGCCGAGCGACAACATCGGGTACGCGGTGCTCACCGGCGCCTTCGCCAAGGCCGCCAGCCACACGCACAGGCTCGCCCCGTAACACAGCATACCGCTCCAAAAGGGCACGCTCTTAAACAGAATGAGCACGCTGCTGTTCAACGTATCGGCATTGAACACCGTGAAATGCCCCAGAGGCCGGGTCGCCATTTTAAGCAGCAACTGCGCTGCCGCGTTCAACCCCACGCCGCTCAAGATCAACGCCCAGGTGATGATGCTCATTGCCGCGCCACCATCACTTCACGCCGATTTTCACCGATGATTCGCATAGGCACACCATGCTCCTTGAAGCTATCGAACAGCCGCTTGTCCATCAGCGCAAAGGCGCGCGTGTGGGCCTGCCACGATCGAAGGAATTCATCCACGTCTGCAATTTCGCCGCCGGGAGCCCTTCGCAAGCCATAGTCGAGCTCGCCCCGATAACCCACCAAGGTAACAGTGCGGCGCAAGTAAAAAGTCAGGGTTTGATCATAGGTGCGCACGCTGTAGATGGGCGCATCGCGCTGCGAGGTCGGAACGGCCTTGGCCAGATCGACAGCGGAATACAGCGGCGACA
>JANYAD010000232.1 GCA_025355165.1 Gammaproteobacteria bacterium
CTGCTTATCGGCGGCGGCACCGGGATTGCACCGCTTTTGAGTATCCTGCGCCATGTCATCGAGAAACGCCTAGACCGCGACATGCGGCTTTATTGGGGGGTTCGCAGCGAGCAGGATTTGTACGCACACGCCACCCTCGAAGCTTTAACCCGCCGCGCCACCTCCTTACGCTATGTACCGGTGCTATCGGAAGCCTCGCCGCAGTGGCCCGGACTCACCGGCTGGGTGCACCAAGCCGCCTTCAAGGATATCCAGGATCTTGCGGCGTTTGAGGTGTATGCCGCCGGTCCGCCGGCCATGATCGCCTCGGTGCGGCGCGAATTCGATGTCCGTGGGGTTGCTCCGAATCGCCTGTACTTCGATTCTTTCGACTACGCGCCCGATACGCTCGAGCGCCAGCGGAGCAGCGCGGTGACTAAGTCCTGATCCTCGGCAGACGAGGCTTGCAGCAGCGGCGCCTTCAGACCCAATTCTCGAAGGCCCAATGCAACGCGTTCGCTGGGTACCAGCCAATGCATTTGTTCGAACTCGTCGCGCAATTCAGGCGGGGCGCGCTCGCCGGTCGCCAGATTGAGCAAATTACGTCCCACTTCCAAACTGGTCGCAGTGACCACGTGCATTGCGCCCGCCGCGAATCGTTCATGCACCGTCGCGAGTGCGGCCGCGGTGGGGATGGTAGGCGCACGCTCGTAGACATCAGCGGTCACCACGGTCGCGCCACGCTGCGTGAGCTCTTCTCGGAGCAGTTCCCGGCCATCACCGCCCTTGAATATCAAAATGCGCTGGCCTGCGACGCGTTCCAACTGGGCGTGCCTAAGAAGACCCTCGGTGTCGATGGAGTCGTTGGGGTGTATCGCCACCCGGTAACCCGCTTGGTTCAAGGCACGTGCTGTCGCAGGGCCTAAGGCGGCGAGCGTCAGACCGCGTCTTTGGTCCAGGAACGACACACCGAATCGGACCGCATTGGCGCTGGTGAAAATGACGAGATCGAAATGATCGAGGTCCCCGAGATGTGCGGAAAGCGCGCGCCGGTCGCCTAACGGCTTTATTTCCACCGCCGGTAAACGTAGCGTGCTCGCGCCTTTGGCTTCAAGCAGACGACAGAGCGGCATGGATTGCAACTCCGGTCTCGTGACCAGTACGCCGACGCCATGAAGTATGGGCATGCTCAAGCCGTACGCAGGCGCTCGAGCAGGGCTCCTGCGCCGGCCGCCAGCATACGATCGGCCAACTGTTCACCCAGCGCGGCCGGCTTTTCACTGCTGCCCGACAATGATTCTCGCAGCACCCGCGATCCATCAGGTTCAGCCACCAAGCCTCGCAGCGTCATGCGATCGGCCGCAAGCTCGGCGTAGGCTGCAATGGGCGACTGGCAGCTGCCGCCCAGGCGCGCCGCGAAGGCGCGCTCCGCATCCATGCATAAACGCGTCGCCGGATCCTCCAGAGGCCGCAGCAAATCCAGCGTGCGCGTATCGCTGCGGCGGTACTCGATGCCGATCACGCCCTGGGTCACGGCAGGGAGGCAGACATCCGGATCGATGCGTGAGGTAATGCGCGATTGCAGACCCAAGCGGATCAGACCCGCACACGCCAGAATGATGGCGTCCATGCCCCCGGCATCGAGCTTGCGAATCCGCGTGTCGACATTGCCGCGCAGCGCTTCGATGCGCAAATCCACGCGTAAGGCACACAGCTGTGCTTGCCGCCGCAGGCTCGATGTACCGACCAGCGCGCCGTGCGGCAGAGCCTCGATTCGCTCGATGCCGGATGTGGTCACCAGCGCATCGCGGGGGTCCGCACGCGTCAATACCGCGCCGATCATCAGTTCACCGGGAATATCGGCCGGCACGTCTTTCATGGAGTGAACGGCGATATCGGCACGCAGGTCTGCGAGCGCCACTTCGAGTTCCTTGATGAACAGACCCTTGCCGCCGATTGCAGCCAAAGTCCGATCTTGAATGCGATCGCCCTGAGTCACCAGCGGCACCAATTCTATTTCGATGCCCGGATGAGCTTCGCGCAGCAGCGCGGCTACGTGCTCGGCCTGCCACAGCGCCAGCTGGCTCTTCCGAGTTGCGATGCGCAGGACGGTCATTTCGATTCGGGCTTTTCTGCAAACAGTTTGGTCTTCAGCCGATAAATGGAAGAGATGTCCTCATCACCGAAGCCTTGGGCAATCAATTTCTCGTACTGTTCGAGCGTCGACTCGACCACAGGCAGCACGCCGCCATGCTTTGCGGCCATCTCGCGGCAAATGCGTAGGTCCTTATCATGCAAGCGCACGCGGAAGCCCGCGGGAAAGCTATTGTTCGCCATGAAGGGCGCTCGATTGACGAAGTACCAGCTTGAGCCCGCCCCTTTACCCAGCACTTCAATCACTTTCTTCAGGTCGACGCCCTCTTCGTGCACGAAGGCCATCGCCTCGCCCACTGCTTGGATTATGCCCGCGCACATGATCTGGTTGGCGGCTTTGGTGGCTTGACCTGCGCCGCTTCCACCCATGTACGCGACGGCCTTGCCGAGCTTTTCAAAAATAGGCTGGGCGCGATTGAATACCTCTTCATCCCCGCCGCACATAATCGCGAGCGATGCCGTTCGCGCGCCCTCGACCCCGCCGCTGACCGGGCAATCGAGAAAGCCGACGCCGATATGAGAAAGCTGCGCATGGATCTCGCGCACCGTGTCTTTTCCGACGGTGGAGCAATCCGCGACGATCATGTTCGGACTCAAACCCGGCTCCAAGCCCGCTATGACCTCGCGCAAATCTTTGTCCGCTGACACGCAAATGACCACCGCTTCGCAGTTTCCGGCCAGTTCCGCCAAGCTCGCAAAGGAGATCACTTTCAATTCCTCCGCCAAGGCCTTGGCCTTCGCGGGGGTGCGATTCCAGACACCGGTGAGTAACCCCGCGCGGTGGAGATTGCGTGCCATGTGTGCGCCCATGGCACCCAATCCAACGAAGCCCGTTTGCATGTGCATGTCCTTACGTCAAAATCCTGAGGACGCTTAGGTTAAGGCTTTGCGCCGTCCGCGGCAAAGCGGGCCGGGAAAGCATCAGAGGATAACGGGCGGAGCTGTGAGGTCGAGCGGTCAGCGCCGAGCAGTCACAGCGGCAGTCAAACGAGGGGTCTCGTGTTAGGCGAGGATCACGTCGTACTGTTGCAGATCGTATCGATGTCGCGCTTGGCGTTCAGTCGCTCGGTGTCGATTTCTTCCGAGGTCATGAACTGGCGCTCGCCATTGGGACCGGGCTTGTAAAGGCGCCGACCTTCGATAAGTTTCTTGTAGCGATCCTGAGCCTCGGTACATTGCTTGTCTCGCGTTTGCGCGACATCTTGCTCCACCGCTTTTTTTTCCTCCGCTTCCCCGTTGGCAGCTTTCAGTCCGGCGCCCTTGTATGCGGCCTGGACAGGGGTGGGCGCGGCGGGCGCGCTAGGGGCGGTGCGGGTGGAGGCCGCATGGGTGCCGAGCAGTTCTACTATTTCGGCATGCACGCCATCAGGCGGACGGTCTCCGTACTGCAGCTTGCCTTGACCGTCCAGCCACTTGTAGACCACCGCAGAGGCTAACCCTGACCAAGCCAGCAGGGCAGCGAATAGCAAAAAGCGTTTCATCGTCCGGTCCTCGATTGATTGCTACACGGTACTGCTTGATTAAAGGGCGCGGGAGCCCGCCTCGCCGGTCCGGATGCGCAGCGCCTGGTCAAGATCGGAAACAAAAATCTTGCCATCGCCGATTTTACCGGTTCGCGCGGTCTCAATTATCGCTTCCACAACTCGATCGACCTGATCGTCGTCGACGGCCAACTCGAGCTTCACTTTGGGGAGAAAATCAACAATGTATTCCGCCCCCCGATAAAGCTCAGTGTGGCCCTTTTGGCGCCCAAAGCCTTTGACCTCTGTCACGGTAATGCCTTGAATACCCACTTCGGCCAGGGCGGCGCGCACATCGTCAAGCTTGAATGGTTTGATGATGGCGATGACCATTTTCATGGAAGGGAGGCTCCGGCTTAGAGTAGGAAGCAGTTTAGCGTGGAATTGGGAATAAAAATGTTGCATTGCCGCATGGAGTATCGAAATGGTGTGATGTATAACGCCACAGCGTCTTGCGTCGGGCGCGTGTATATATAAAAAACGGCGCGGGTCCCAAATGAGGAACCCGCGCCGCCGGGATATCGCACCGACGGGGGAGTTGGCTGGCTTGCCGGCGCGAGATGCTCCTAAATCGTCAAAAGTTTTGGCCTCGCTCGACAGTGGGCGAGGCCGATCTCAAATGGCATCCGGGCCGGTTTCACCGGTTCGTACCCGCAACGCCTGTTCCAATTCAAAAATCCACACTTTTCCATCTCCGGGGTTTCCTGTTCGAGCCACGTTGCATACCGCTTCGATCACCTGCTCAGCAATCGAATCGTCCACCGCGAGTTCAATCTTCGCCTTCGGTAGAAAATCCGAAAGACATTCAGCTTCCCGATGTACCCCCGCTGGCGCTTGGGGGTATCCAAACCCGAGCACTTCAGTGACTGTTAAGCCCTGAATGCCGATATCGGCAACGGCTTGCCGAACTTCGTCGAGCTTGAATGGTTTGATGATCGCAGTGATTAGCTTCATGCATTTATCGCGCTTTCACCTCAATTCAGACCGCCTCCGATATCTTCCGCGTATATTGAACTTGAGGTTTGCAGCTTTCGTGCCAGCCGTCGACGGTGCCGAATCAAGGGGTTACGAGCGGCGATCAAAACCCTTGCACTCATCTGGCGCAGAAGCACAGCATTCACGCATAAACTAAGTGCGATGGCAGTGAGATCCAAGCGGATCGGAGGTAGCAATGAGTTTTATCAATCCCAATGGCCTGGACGATTTGGCCAAACGCCTGGCCGATTCCATGCCCGAGTCATTGCGCGCATTCGGGCGGGATCTTGAGAGTAATTTCAAAGCCGTGTTGCAGGCGCAATTGGCCAAGCTTGATTTGGTCACGCGCCAAGAGTTCGACGTGCAGGCCGCCATCCTTGAACGCAGCCATGAGAAATTAAGCATGCTGGAAGCACGGCTGAAAGAGCTCGAAGCGAAGCACGCCTCTCAATAGTCCTCCCGGCGCATCATTCATAAAGCGCTGGATGCACACTCCCACGATCTGAGCTCGATCTTGAGCCATGCGCCCGCTGGCCTTAAAGCACCTGCGGTTCGCGTCGAGGCGCATCTCGGCAACGGTTGCCTGCATTTGGTTTGGTCGGGTTCGCCGAAGCCGTGGCTCGAGAAAGCGATGATTTTCGTAGCGGCGCATCGCAGTGAAAAGAGCGTCGGCACTCAATCATCGAGCCCGCTCAGCCAACGGCAGCGATCAAGCGACTCGACAAGGGCCTATCACCGACCGCCAATAAGTCGCACGCTAATCGCGGACCTAGCGCAAGCAACGGATAGACACTTTGAATTTGACCGAGGCGAAACTTAAAACGCTGGATCGGCTGGCCTGGGCGCGCCGATCCGTCTCGTCATTTGTTTTGCGAGATCATGTAGTCGACGGTCATGCGGATGGTCGCATCCGGCCACGTCGTGCCACCCTTGGGCGGCATGTTGCCCTTGCCCGCGATGGCGTCTTTGTAGAGGGTTTCTTTCCCTTGCGCGATTCGAGGACCCCACGCCGCGTGATCACCCATTTTCGGCGCCCCGTTGACGCCCGTGGAATGGCAGGCCGAACATACTTGAGTAAAGGCCTGTTCTGCGGTTGTCGGCACGTTAGCAGCAGTCGACGCGCCCGCGGGGGCGCTCAATGCTGCCAGGGCCGAATTGTCTTTACCCGCAATTGCAACGTGCGCAATTGGCTCGATATTTTTCTGCACATCCGCCATCCGCAGAGGTTCTTGGAGGACAGCCTGGCCTTGGTGAGATTTTCCGATAGAGCTCGCAAATGCGAACAGGACAATGGCGAAAGCGGCCAGCAGACCGATTACCAAACTGAAGGAATTGAAAAACTGCGTATCTGACGATTCTGACTTGGACACGGTAACTCGCTGTATCAATGAGAAAAACTCAAGTTGTGCGACAGTATAACGGCAGCAAGGCAATCTCGAAATAGCGGCGGGCTCAATCCGACTCACGGCGCCCGGGCAAACGCGCGATTGGCGCTCGAAAACACCCGGTCGCAGCATCCTGGCCCCTGCCCAGGACGGCGGGCATAGATCTGGTGTTTTGAAGTCCGCATGGCCCAACTTCTCGATGGCCGGGCTAGGGTGATGCCAGCCCTGTCCATCGCGGGCGGCACCTCGCGCTGCTTGCGCTTTTCGTGCAGGGCGCGTCCAACTTGTTCGTCTGCATACCGGCTTTTTGCAAAGAGAATTTGAAGCAAACAAAAATTGCCGTGCTATCGAATCGACGAACTCGGAAACTTGCACTTTAGGCATCGCGTAGATTTCATTGAATCGCCTCACCCCTGCACGCGTTACTACCCCATCGATGCGAACATCTGCTATTACATTGGAAGCAATAATTTATGTGCATCGGGCGACAACCTCTCTTAGCCCTGCCATTTTGCACACCCGTCCGAATTCGCACCTGCGCTGTTCCGTGTCTTGCGTTGGGGCGGCGGGTGCGCGCTGGAGCGTCGTCTCTCGATGAAGGTAACAGGAAAAGCGATGGTTTGGATAATGCAGCTTCGGCCGGCTCGCGAACCGCGCCGCTCCACCGCAATGCCAGCCTTTACGTGACCCCATGACGCGCATGTGGACCATCATTGGTGTCAGCGATGTGCCCAGCAGCTTCAAGTGGTACCAGTCGCTCCTTGGCCTGCAGAGAACAGCCCCCGCCCATGACGACTTCGGTCAAATCCTCGACTCGGATGGAACGGTCCTGCTCTGCCTGCACCAGTGGGGGGCCGACGAGCATCCGTCGCTGACCAGCCCTGATCGCGGGCAGCCCGGCAACGGCCTCCTTTTGTTTTTCCGCGTTGATGATTTCGACTTCTCGCTGTCAAGAGCCCGCGCTCTCGTCAAACAAATTGAGGAAGATCCCCACGTGAACCCGAACACTGGAACCGCGGAGTTCTCGCTTCGAGATCCAGACGGGTATTGCGTCACGATCAGTGCGCTCGCTGCAGCCTAAAAAACCTTTTATCGCCAGGATCGGACGCAGCTCGTCCTCAAAGTGAGAGCTTCGCTCTCCTCACCACTTCGGCGCCGTCTGCTTCATGAAAAGCGCTATTGCCCCTCATGCTCGATACGCCGGTCATAGACGTTATTGTAGTGAGATTGCGACCCGCAATTTAGTGGACGGATGAAGTCATTGCGCCAAAAAAGGCGGCAGGCCGCTCTCGCACAGAATTTGATTTAGCATATGTTATAACTCGCTTGCGCCAGGTTATGCCGTAGAAAGTGCCATTAAGTCAGTTGGCTGCTCGATGAGCGATCAAGTCTCCTTCGGGCCCGCGGTCGACGTACCGGGTCACGGTGGTCGCGTGACGGCGAGCCTAAGATAATGCCATGAGCGATACCGCCAGAATTCCGCGCCCCAAGTTTCCACGCCGTGCTCACGGGCGAGGCGGCCGCACCGAGCATGACTCCCGGGGGAACGCATTTTGGGTGAGAACCCGAGCCGGCGACCCGCAGAAGCTTCCGGACACATCCACGCTCACCATACTGGATGAAGTGCAAGCTTCGCAATTCGAAGGAGTCGCCCCTGAAGATCCTCGAATACGTGCGGCGAAGATCAAAAAGCAACGTCCGAACCAGAGTTAGAGAAAGTACCTAATAGCGGCCTTGCCTGAGCTGCATGGACGCGTTCATGCGGCTCACCTCGCATATCAAAATCTATCCTTCGACGGTGAATGGCCAAGGTCCGGTAGCGCCGCTGGAATAATCGTGTGCGATGGGATACGACACCGTCAACGGCGCTCATCAAGCAGTTGGCAGGATGGTCAAGCGCCGTCATCTGATGTTCATTTGCGCGCGTCGACCAACTCACGCTATAAGGGTGTGTTAAGCCCGCTCGAGCCGCTTAGTTGAGAAAAATACCAGCATACCGATTTGTGAAAAAGTCATGAGCTTTGCGCTGTCGTTACCTGAACGCTCATGCCGCGGCCAATGCTGCGCACATTGCTGGGTCATGGGAGGAAGTCTGTGACGTGGGAAAATCAGCTTCGATTTGCGGTTGCCCTCCCGCGCGCAGCGCAATCCAATCATTAGGCTCATGAGCCAGCGCTCGCCACCTGTCACAGCCAAGGCACCCACTCTGATCGGCATCTGGAAGTCCGACCGCGCCCGTACGCTGGAATTTTGGGGCTTTCCGAAGAACGCCAATGCGAGAGCCCGTAAGTTATTGTCCTCGCGTGGTTTCTTTGGGAATCTGATGTGGAAAATTACGCGAACGCATATTTACCACGCCTGGGAAATCTCGGGGTCATCGCCGTACAGCGTTTTGTGGCAAAACGCGTACCACATAGTCATACGAATCGGCCGACGCGGCAGCTTCGAGGTCCGAGACATTCATTTTGACGGCCCCGATCGGTTCTATATGCTCGCCGGTAAAGCGAACTGCGAGTTTTTTCGCAGGATTGACGCCAACCAATGGCTGGAGCGCACCCGCCACAGACGTTTTCGTTGAGTCGATGAGATTGCCGCGCGGACATTGCGCGGCGTGGATATTTATCTAAGCCCGGATACGAAATTTTCCACCTGGTCGAGTTCATTGCGGCAATCACGGCAGTGACATTGAGGGCCGCGCGCTTGTAAACCGGCAACACGCATCGGATGCTCTTCGATCCCAAATTCAAGGCTTAGAAAGTGGGGGGCGGCGAAGTAGCACCGGCTCGAGCGGGAGGCGTCAGGCTTCCCCGGGCTGTGCTTTTTTCCAACTCACGCATAGTTGGGAAAGTGGGTGATGTGGTGCACTATCTACAGAGCGCAAATATGTATCCGGTGTTCAGTGATCGTGGAGGTTCTTATGCAGGTACGCGCAGCTTTTTTTTTCGCAGCGGCCTCGATCCTCCTCGTTGCAGCGTGCGGATCGCGGTCCGCCGAACCGGCAATCGATGCCTCACCGCCATCAACCTCAGAGAAAGCAGACGTCACAATCGTGGTGGATGGGACAAGCCACGCGTGTGTAGTATCGCTTGCCAGGGAAGCGCAGGGCAGCAGCATTCCGTGCAAAGAGGTCATCGCTTTCATCAAAGAGGAACTGCGGTTTGCGAGCGGATCTTCGTACGACTTACGCCTGCGCGGCGCAGAGGAAGCTGACGCAGTTAACCTCCGCACCAGCTTAAGGGATGCCGGCTATAGACCCTTGGGTGGGTGAGATTCGGGTGCGACACAGGAACAAGTCGTAACAATACAAGCGGTCCGTGGAAACTCAATGGCGAGGGCAGATGCAATGCAAACCACAACCACATTCGAACTTGCGGGTTTTCGAGTGGCCAGGTCGCTCGGGGTAGTGCGAGGTATCACGGTTCGAACACGGTCTTTGCCGCTGAGCATTCTCGGCGGACTGAGAACGATGTTCGGCGGAAGAGCCGGCATCTTCTCGGATCTTTGTGAATCAGCGCGCGAAGAATCCTTTCAACTGATGTTGGCTCATGCCCGAAAGCTCGGTGCCAACGCAGTGGTGGGCGTTCGCTATGATACGGGTCCCATGGTTGGCGCCGCGGAAGTCCTGTGCTACGGCACGGCGGTAGTTGTCGAGCCAATCAACTCACCCCAACCACTGAATGCGGCTTGATGCGTAATTCGCAGTCCATTCCGTTGAGCCTGAAAAGGGCTTAAACGTACCACTGCTTTGCAAGAGTTGCAGTCGACGAGTCCCGGTGCCCGCCTTCGGTTGCAGCTGCACTTGGCTTTATCTTCGCGCAAGCCCAAGAGTGACGTCTGAGATTGTGTGCATCGAGTGGTGCCGTGGGCTTCGAGATAAGCGCTACAATTACTAGGGTAGATCAGCAATCAATCGGCAGGCCTGTAATGCCCACGATCCGAGACGCTCAGACGGCTGCCGATATCGAGCAAGTTCGAGAACTGTTCTTGGAATACCAATCAGCTCTGGGCATCAGTCTTGGCTTTCAAGGGTTTAATGAGGAACTTACCGCGCTGCCAGGTGATTATTCGCGGCCGTTAGGCCGCCTGTTACTCGCCGAGGACGGTTCACGAGCGCTTGGCGTGGTGGCCCTACGGTCCGTGAGCGATGTGGATTGTGAAATGAAGCGTCTTTACGTTCGCCCTTCGGGCCGTGGTCTAGGGCTGGGTCGTTTGCTGACGGCGACTTTGATCGACGAAGCACGCTTCGCCGGGTACGAGAGGATGCTGCTTGATACCCTGCCCTTCATGACCGAAGCCCAGGCGATGTATCGCTCGATGCGCTTTACCGAAATTGAACCTTATTACAACAGTCCGGTAGAGGGTACCTTGTACATGGCATTGTCGCTCCGTAATGTCTAACGATAATACTAATGCATCAGAACCGCATCCCGCCCGCTTTTCAGCCGGCTGGACACCACACTGTTACGCCACGAATCATTGTTCGAGGCGCCGTGGCGTTAGTCGCCTTCGTTAAAGAAGTTTTTGCAGCGACCGGCGAATATCGATCTGGAATACCGGCAGAGCTGTACGTAGGCGATTCGGTACTCATGATAAGTGAGGCGTGCGTGCGTGAGGCCATGCCGGCGTGCCTCTATGTCTGTGTCGAGAACGCAGACACGGTATGGAGTCGGGCCGTGAAAGGCGGGCGCGGTCCATCGAGGCTCCGCTGGATACGCCCTACGGCGACCGAAGTGGCATGGTGAAGGACCAATGGGCAAATATTTGGCAGATCGCCACGCGAAAATGACAGCGTGGAACAAGTCCGTAGTTCTCGCTCAGCTGCGCGACATGGCTTATCCTTTGGTTTGGCTCGCCTCGCAGCTCGCAGCGCAAAAAAGGGCGCAGTTTGTATGAACGCCTCAAAGCAATTTCGCACCTTCCGCGAGTTCTATCCGTTCTATCTCAAGGAGCACGCGAATCGCACCTCGCGTCGGCTGCACTTTGTCGGAACCAGCATCGCGTTCGGGTTGCTCATCGCGGCGGCGCTGACGCAGCGCTGGTGGATCGCGGGTATCGCGCTGCTGCAGGGCTACGGCTTTGCTTGGGTTGGACATTTCTTTTTTGAACACAATAAGCCGGCGACCTTCAAATATCCGGGATTCAGCCTGATGGGCGACTGGCGGCTCTGGTGGGATATTTTGACAGGCAGGCAAAAGATCTGAAACTTAGCCAAAGACGGGCGATCAGACTAAGTTCTGATCACGGAGACGCCATGCGAACAATTCCCAGAGTCCTGGTTGTTGTA
Source organism: Gammaproteobacteria bacterium (assembly GCA_025355165.1). GTDB lineage: Bacteria > Pseudomonadota > Gammaproteobacteria > Steroidobacterales > Steroidobacteraceae > Bog-1198. The sequence continues at coordinate 11,298 of JANYAD010000232.1, forward strand.
TTGACTCTATGCTGCTGCGTCGGGTGCGACCAAGTATCGAAGTCAGCCGCGCGCGCCTTCTTGAGCACGGGTGTCACTGAATCGTTGTTTGCCGATTCCTTGCGCCTACAGCTGGTTGAAAATCCGGGGTCATTCTTAAGCCTTGGTGCCGCGCTCCCCGATCAACTACGCTTTGGCCTGTTTACGGCGGGGGTGTCACTACTCGTGCTGGGTTTGCTGTGGGTAGCCCTGTTTGCCCGTCGTTTAGGGCCGCCTCGTTTCGTCGCGCTTGCCCTGGTAGCGGGCGGAGGCATGAGCAATTTGATTGACCGGCTGCTTTACCAAGGCCGCGTCACGGATTTCTTAAATGTCGGGATCGGCTCGTTGCGCACCGGCATTTTCAATCTGGCCGACATGGCCATCCTCACCGGCGCATTGCTGCTTGTTTTGCAGCGATACGTGCCGCCACCGTCTCGGGCGGAACCGGGAGCCTAGGCAATGTCCATCCACAACGATTGCCCCTACTTGGACCCGGTATTCGTTGGCAAATTTACCGTTGCTTTCTGTACTTGCGATCGTGGGCGCGGCAACTACTAATTCCCGCCCCGCGGCACATCTTTACTACCCGCGCCACTTCGGCGTGCTCGCGGCAGCCACGGTCATCATGTTGCTATTAGCGCGCCTGGACCTTCTGCGCAACTCCTTGTTACTCACCTTTGCCATCGACGGCGCTGCGCACGCTTGTGCAATTGTGGTGTCGCTGGGCGCGCCGACTGCAAGTCTTGCGCGCAAAGCCGCATTTGTCGTGATCGCCGCCGCGTTGAGCATCCTAACCCTGTATGTCGGCATCATCGGGATGGCGCTGTTCGCAGCGCTGCCGGGAAGCGAAAGGCTCTATGTGGTGCTGGGGCTGTGTGCGCTCTCGGGGGCGATCACGTACGGATCTCTCATACGTAAGTTTTGGATCCGAGCCTTGTCTGCCAGAATCATTCTCGCCATAGGAGTGGTGTGCTTGCTAGCAACGGGTCTGGCATTCCTCGCACGCGCCTACTCGGAGTTTTTGGGGGCTTGGTGGCTCGCGGCGGCTTGGTGGTTCGCATTTTCCGCCGGCTTATGGTATTTCGACACGCATGGCGAAGATCTCCGCAGTCGACGTAACATGCCAAAGAAGAAGGAAGCGTAAATGGCGCGACGTCTAATCAGTTCAGGGTCAAAGTTTGAACTCGATGTTGGCTATTCGCGCGCCGTGGTGGATGGTGAATGGGTCTTCGTCTCCGGTACAACGGGCTTCGATTACGACACCATGACCATATCCGACGATTTTCTCGATCAAACGGAGCAGTGTCTCAAGAACATCCAGTCCGCTCTGCGCCAGGCGGGCGCGGATTTCAATGACGTGGTTCGCGTCAATTACATTGTGCCCGAGGGCGAGCGCTTTCCCGACTGCTGGCCGGTGCTGCGCAAGTATTTCGGTGTCTCACGGCCCGCAATGACCATGATCTGCGCCGGTTTGCTCGATTCGCGCATGAAAATAGAGATCGAAGTGACGGCGCGGGTCCGGGTCGGCTAAGAAAGTCTCATGCCATTGATCCCGGATTCAGTTGGCTACGATGGAGGCTGCACCTGCCGCTTCGTGCGCTATCGCATGACATCGAAACCGCTATTTGTGCACTGTTGTCATTGCCGCTGGTGCCAACGCGAGACCGGCACCGCATTCGCGCTGAATGCCATGATCGAAGCGGACCGTGTGCAACTCATGGAAGGCGATTTACAGATAGTCGATACGCCATCGAACAGCGGCAAAGGTCAACGCATCGCGCGATGCCCACAATGTTTGGTTGCAGTGTGGAGCAACTACGCGGGCGCCGGCCACGCGGTACGCTTCGTGCGCGTCGGCTCGCTCGACGAACCGGACCGGCTGCCGCCGGATGTGCACATCTTTACCGCTTCGAAGCAACGCTGGGTGCAGCTGCCGCCTGGTACACCCGCATTTCACGAGTATTACAAGACCGCTGAACAATGGCCGAAGGAAAGCTTGGAGCGCCGTGCGGCGCTGCTGGCTCAGAAGAGGTAACCGGGTGTTTGGCACACATGATCTTTGGCTTTTCGTGCTATCCGGATTGCTGCTGAACATCACTCCTGGGCCCGACACGCTTTACATTGTCGGGCGCAGTTCTACCGACGGTTGGCGCGCTGGCGCCGTCGCCGCCTTGGGAATCGCTGCCGGCACCCTCGTGCATATTTGCGCCGCCGCACTCGGGCTTTCGGCCATTCTGGCCGCCTCTGCCGCTGCGTTCACCGCCGTCAAGCTCATCGGCGCGGCTTACTTGCTCTACATCGGCATCAGCTTGATTCGCTCCGCGGGGAAATCTCAATCCTCTGCAGTCACCTTCGTGCCCCAATCGGCGACAATTCGCGGTGTTTTCCTGCAAGGATTTTTTACCAATGTTCTGAACCCCAAGGTCGCACTGTTTTTCTTGGCGTTCCTGCCCCAATTTGTTGGGGCGGACGCAAGCTCCAAGCCACTGGCATTTCTATTCCTTGGCGTCGTTTTCGACTTCAACGGCACGCTGTGGAATCTCCTAGTAGCCTGGTCGGCGGCACGCCTTAGTACCAAGTTTGGACCGAGTGCGGCCTTCAAACGATGGTTTAACCGGTGTGTGGGCTTCGTGTTCGTTCTGATTGGAATTCGGCTGGCATTCACTCCTGCACACTGAGCTGCACCCCTTCGTGAACCCGATGCATCGAACCATTCCATTACGGCCTTCCAATGCCGACACCGAGTCTGGTGAGCGATGAAGCCCGCAGCCCCCGCGCCTCTTTTTAAAAAACTCAATCTCGGCGAGCACACGGAGATCGCCGTGTTCGAGGCGCCGGACTCCTTCGAATGCGAGTTGAAGCGGCTCAGCGGAATAAAAATAGCGCGCAATCCCAGAAAGCCGCAGGCGATAAAGTTCGGCCTGGCCTTTGCCATCACACAGGCACAGCTCGATCGCCTTTCCAAAATCCTTACGGCCGCCGCCGAGGGCGATGCAGTGCTGTGGTTCGCTTACCCAAAGGGAACCTCCAAGCGCTATCGATGCGAATTCAACCGCGACACGGGTTGGAGCGTGCTTCGAGCCGCGGGCTTCGACACTGTGCGCTCGGTCGCGATAGACGAGGATTGGACCGCCTTGCGCTTCAGACGCAGGGAGTACGTCAAATCCGCTGGGCGCCGCGAACTTCAGTCAAAACGAGAAAATCATCGGTCGGAACTAGATGACCGACCCTAAAATTACGGCGCAGCGAGCGAGGCAGATCTGGAACCGCTTTGGCAAGATTAGTCTTTCGCTGCCCGGGTGCAAATCACGCTCAAGTTTCGCGTCCGCGGCAATATATTTGCCTATTTTCTGAATAACTATCACGGCGACATCATCTTCGAGTGTGTAAGTCAGCGCTCGGGGGAGAACGTCGAACGCGCCTCGCGTGAGCCGCGAAGCTTTGGTCTCTCCGCCTATATCGGCCCGCGAGGCTGGTTTGGAATGAGGCTGAACGTGGAGGCAGTTGACTGGGCCGAAGTGCGAAGCTTGGCGGAGGCCAGCTACGGATTGGCGCCACCGAAAAGCTTGCGGAAAGAAACGGGAGGCTAGTGAAGGCAAATGAGCACCATCGATATCTCGACTGACAGGAGCCGGCTCGATGTGGCCATGATCCACGGATTTCATGCGAATCACTCGTATTGGATCCCCGGGAGATCGCGATCGAGCGTCGAGAAATGCATCGAACACTCCCTGTGCTTCGGCGTCTATGCCGATGGCCGGCAAGTCGCCTTTGCACGGGTGGTAACCGACTACGTCCGCTACGCACACTTGCCCGATGTATTCGGGATTCCGGAGTTTCGCGGCCGTGGCATCAGTAAGAAATTACTGAGCCGAGTCCTCGCTGACTCGCAACTGCGCACCATTATGCGCTTTACCCTCGGTACTCAAAATGCGCATGGCCTTTACGTCCCGGTATGGATTCACGTCCCCCGCCAATCCCGAAAGGCAGATGGAACTGCTGCGCCCAGGGCTCCTGCCGGCCGCCGATCACGCACAACGCTGAATATGATAAAATTGCCGGAAGAATTGCGGAGGGGCGCGACGTGAAAACCTTGCTCTTGTGGTGTGTGCTATTGGTGCTGTGCTGGCCGGTGGCGATCCTAGCCATCGTTGTCTGGCCTTTGGTGTGGCTTCTATCCTTGCCGTTCCGGGCGGTCGCCCTGTCGTTCGATGCCATCTTTGCGCTGGTTCGAGCGATACTGTTCCTGCCCGCGCGCATTCTTGGGCACCAAGCGCCGGCCCGTCGATCTCTTTAGAAATTCCAACACGCGCTGGGAGAATGCGGTGAATCACCGATGATCTTGGCTTTAGAAGCGCTTGCGCTGTTGCGGGACGGGAATCACCGCTTCGCCTCCCAAGTTACGAGCCGAGACACCGTGGAAAGCCGCGCGCGACGGTTGGAACTCGCCGCAGGCCAGGAGCCTTTCGCCGCCATTCTGGGGTGCTCCGACTCGCGCGTTCCGGTGGAAATCGTTTTCGATCAAGGTTTAGGCGACCTGTTCGTCATTCGCGTAGCGGGCAACATTGTTGCCCCATCGCTCATCGGCAGCGTCGAATTCGCAGCTGAACAGTTCGGCACTCGTCTGGTGGTCGTGCTGGGCCATTCCCGCTGCGGCGCAATTGAAACTACACTTCAGCAGCTGCAACGGCCGGTGGAAAATCAATCTCGAAATCTGCATTCCATTGTCGATTTCATCAGGCCGGGAATCGAGAAATTGCTATTGAGCGATCTTAGGAATGATCACGATGCCTTGGTGCGCGAAGCCTGTCGCGCCAACATCCGCGCTTCGGTAAATCACTTGCGGCATGGCTCTGACATCATCGAAAATCTGATCCAGAATGCGGGGCTGATGGTGGTTGGCGCGGAGTATTCCTTGGAGACCGGACTGGTCGATTTTTTCGAGAATCTGCCAAGCACTCCTTAAACGAGGCAAAACGAGCACCCATGAGGGGCACGTAGTCAGAAAACACGGCGTGCCATCGCCGTCGGTTATCAGCGGACGATGATCAATGCCGGCGGCCTTCTCGCCGTGTTCATCGCGCTCGGTGTTGTCTCAGTCACGCTCGGTCGTCTGCTAAGACGTATCGCCGCCTGAGACTCAAGGTAATCTGGCGCCTGCCCAGGATCGCTGCCGGACACGACATTATGGGCTGAAGGCTGGACGGCACTCGCTAACGGCGAGTAGTATCGCGCCCCCCTACAATGCGCCTGTAGCTCAGCTGGATAGAGTATCGGCCTCCGAAGCCGAGGGTCGTGGGTTCGAATCCCGCCGGGCGCACTCAAATAAAAAAGTCCCAACTGGGGACATGCCCTGCGCAGATATCAAATTAGCCGTGGCCTTCGCAATCTCGCCGCCGAGATTCTCACAACGGCGTGCTGGAGTCTGAAGCCCTACCTAATCTCCGGCTTTCGTCTGCATGGCCTGCAGTATAAGCTGTTGCGCATCGTAAGAAACGCCGAGCCCTTCATGATGCGAAAATTGTTGGCATTGTCTTTATTCAGTATCGCCTGCCTGAGCTATGGCGCGGAGCATTTCGACGGCACGACGTGGTGGGACACAGTCAAGGAAATTTCGGACGATAAGTACGAAGGCCGGGACACCGGTAGTAAAGGCGAGCGGCAGGCCCAAGAATACATCGTCGGTAAACTCAAAGCGCTGGGCGTGGAGCCGGCGGGGTCAGACGGCTTTTATCAAAGCGTCAAATTGCGGACGCGGGAGATCGATGAGTCCAGCTCCCAACTTTCCCTCGTGCTGCAAGGGCAGGCTCACAAAGTGTCCCTCGGAGAGGAAGCTTTTTTCAGCACGCGGTTTCCGTCGGCGCCGAAAGTCGAGGCCCCCTTGGTGTTCGTGGGCTACGGTCTGAACATTCCGGAAAACAACTACAACGATTTTGCCGGTCTCGATCTTAACAACAAAGTGGCCGTGATCATCACCGGCTCGCCGGCCGACATTCCTTCCGCATTGAGCGCCCATTATCAATCGCGCGCCGAGCGCTGGAGGGCTTTGAAGGCCGCCGGAGCCATCGGCATTATTCAAATTCCAAACCCGGCCTCCATGGATCTGCCCTGGTCGCGAATGGCCTTGAACCGCAACCATCCCAGCATGGATCTGGTGGGCCCTGAATTCGATGAGACCGCCGGGGCGAAACTGGCCGTGACTTTCAATCCGGAATTCGCGGACCTGCTTTTGCAGGGCAGCGGGCATCACTTCTCGGAACTGGCGACGCTCGCTAGGGATCGTAAGCCGCTGCCGCACTTTGCTTTGAATATGTCGCTCAGCGCCACCACCGTTACCCGCTCGCAGGATGTGGACTCGACCAATGTCGTGGCCCGCATCCCAGGCACGGATCCAAAGCTCAAGGATGAATATGTGGTTCTCTCCGCGCATATCGATCACGTCGGTATCGGCGAGCCCATCAACGGCGACCGCATTTATAACGGCGCCATGGACAATGGATCGGGAAGCTCGCTGTTACTGGATATCGCCCGCTCACTGAAAGTATCGCGCACCACGCTTAAACGCTCGATTCTTTTCGTGTGGGTCACCGGCGAAGAGAAGGGGCTATTGGGTTCGAAATACTTTGCCCAACATCCCACGGTGACGGTGAAATCGATAGTTGCCGATATCAACACCGACATGTTCTTGCCCATCGTGCCGCTCAAGGTGCTCACGGTGTACGGACTCGCGGAGTCGGACCTCGGCGACCGAGCGAGGCAAGTGGGCGCTCAATTCAAACTGCAGATTCAACCTGATCCGCTGCCGTTGCTCAATGTCTTCATTCGCAGCGATCAGTATAACTTTGTACGCCACGGCATCCCCTCGGTCATGATCGACGTGGGCGCGGTGCCGGGATCGGCGCAAGCCGCGACGATTAAGACCTGGCATACCGAACGCTATCATGCGCCCTCTGACGACAGCAATCAGCCGGTGGACTTGGCGACGGCGGCCGGCTACGAGGAATTCATTCGGGCACTGATCATTGAGGTCGCCAATGATCCCGGCCGTCCGCAATGGAAAAAAGACAGTTTCTTCCGCCGCTATGCGGAGGGCGCGCAGCAATAACCGCAGCGCATTATTTGATATTGCTTCCCGACGCCGGCTCCAGTGTCCTGGACTGCGTCGGCGCTGACAGCGTCAGATGTGGCAGATTGCCTCGCGTACCGAAAGCGTTCTGCGGCAAGGGCAGCAGTCGATCGAACAGGCCGCGCGAAGCGCTCGCATTGCGTACCCAGGGCGTGCTCCACTGCAGCGACGGTGAGCCGTGCTTCCCCGCCTGCAAGGATAGCGAGCTGCCTCGCATTTGCCACAGGGTCAACAGGCGCACTCGGCCTTGCGATTTAAAATCAGACATGTGCTGAAAAACCGAGTTGCTGTTGAGCATGGGCGCATCTAGGAGGGGGCCGCGGCTCATGCCGGACTCCAGCTCCAAGCTATTGCGCTTCCTCGGCCGAAACTCGGTGGCCGAAAACTCCTGGAAATCGTTCGAGGGCGTTAACGATGCGACCGGCGCAGAGAGCTTCGATGCGGCGCCGAGTTCGTGAGACTGAAAATACGGCGCTTCGCGTACCAGTGATCGATCGGTATGCAGTGGCCGGTCATCCGCCTGCGCAGCGCTCGCATAAATGCAGACAACTAAGGTCAACAGAAGGCTTTGGCGGAGTGCGATGCACAGCTGCTCGCGATGAGCATCTAGCGTTCCCTCGCTTAAGACATCTGCTGACATTCCTAGCATCTCCCTCGAGGCAGAATTACCCCACGAGCATCCTCGAATGCTCGTGAAGCATCGAAGATACGGGTCACATATTCGTGCCTGGCAGGAAACTGATCAAGCGCATCACAACATAACGCGGCTCGGGTTTCGGGCACTGTCTCAATATGCAGACGGATGCGTAAAACCTGAGCCCTTAGCTGGGTTCCCGGTAGGCCGCTCGGCCCTCTTCCCAGTCTCGTCCGTTGAATGCGCTTACCGTCATCGACTGAATCGTGCCGCCATCTATGCAGCGCGCGTTGATGCTGAAGCCGTCAGGGTGCGAGCGCGGAACGTAAAACGACTTGACGCCGCAGGTTGCGCAAAACAAATGTTTAGCGACTCCTGTGTTGAACGTGTAAGTGGTGAGAGCATCGCCGCCGCGCAGCAGCTTGAAGCGCTCGGCGGGTACGATCAGATGCAAAAAGCCGACCGGGCTGCACACGGAACAATCGCATTCGACGACATCGATGTTCGCCGGCGCGATGACCTCGAAGCGCACGCGGCCGCAGTGACAGCCCCCGGTATGGGTGAGCATCGGCTAGTGTTTGTGCTCTTGCGCCGTCAAATCGCCGAGCAAGGACATGAGCTTTTCCGGCCCGCCCGCCATAGTCACATCGGTGACGTATTTGCCGTTCACGACGAACATGGGCACCGAAGATATGCGATACCGCTGAGCGAGCTGATCGGCTCTCTGCAGAGCGGTCTCGACGTTGAAGCCGTGATACTCCTTCTGGAAATCGGCCTCCGAGAGGCCCAGTTTCTTGATGAAGGCGAGCTGCAACCGTTCGGCCGCCGCGGCGTTGTTCAGATCGGGACCGATCAGCGGATTGCCGTTGACCTGAACCTCCTTGAAAATCTCGCTGTGCAGTTCGTTCAGCTTGCCCATGCTATCGAGCGCGTAATACAGACGCGCCAAGGATCGATGGCCCTCGTTCCACAGCACCGGCACGCGGGAAAAACTCACATAGGCCGGCTTGGATTTGAGCCACGAAGCAATCGTCGGTTCGAGCGCGTAGCAATGCGGGCAGGCGTACCAAAAGAACTCGAGCACTTCTACCTGCCCTGCGGGAACATTTGTCGGCTGCGCTGGCACCACCCGAGTGTAATTCGTGCCCTCTTGCCACGAGGTCCCTGAAGGCGTCGCTGCCGATGCGGTCGCGGTAGCCGCGGCCACCGTCGATGCCACAGCCGCGAGCAAGGGATTGCGCGCGCCCGTATCACCGGATGTTTCCTCAACGGTCTCCGAACCGTCCTCGTTTAGTCGAGTCACGGTCTGAGGCTTGCCGGCATCCGCAGCCGTTTTGCCGGGCACTGCCGGGGCCGTGCTCTTCACAGCAGGCGCCGCAGCGGGCGCAGGCGCTTTTTCCGGCGCGAGCCCTGAGGGCTCTTGTCTGCCGCAAGCAGTCAGAGCCAATACGACGCCAAGCCCCATCCAAAATGAGCACCAGTGCAGGCGCATCAGCGCAGACCCTCGACATACGAGGCAAGATTGCGAATATCGTCGGGCGTCAGGCGTTTGGAGATGGTCTGCATGATGCCGTTCGGTCCCGTGGTACGCGTGCCCGAGGCGTAATCGTTCAGCTGTTTGATCACATAACCGGGCTGCTGACCGCGCAGTGCCGGGAATTTAGCCGGCGCGTTGCCGCGAGCCGCCGGCCCATGACAGGCCATGCATGCCGGAATTCCGCGGGTTTGATCCCCACCGCGATAAAGCCTTTCACCCGCTTCCCAGAAAGAGGGATCCGCTTCCAGTCCCGTATTGGTCAAGCTGTCGAAATAAAGGCCCAAATCAGCCATATCGTCGGGGGTTAAATTTGCCGCCATCGGCATCATTACGGGGTTCGCGCGTTTGCCTGTCTTGAAATTGTTGAGCTGCTCGGCGATATAGTCCGCGCCGATTCCGGCCAGACTCGGCCATTGCGTATTGTTGCTATTGCCGTTGGCCCCATGACAGGCCTGGCAAGTAGCGGCCTTGGCGGCACCGGCTTCTACGCTCGGTGCGGGCAGTGCGGAGGCGGCTGCCAGAACGCCCGAAATTGTTGCTGCGAGAATCAAAAGCCGCTTCATGACGCCTTCACACCCCGTTATTTGTGAACCAATGCCAACCCTAAATTGTACACTAGAGTCAATAATTTGCGTCCGTCGGCGGCCATGACTAGCTATTCCCACGTGAAATTCATGACCAGCGCGGCCGAGCCGCATCAACTCGCCCCGGATAAGGGCAGGGAAATTGCGTTCGCGGGACGTTCGAATTCGGGAAAGTCCACTGCCATCAACAGCATCACTCAGCGGGCCGGCCTTGCGCGCGTGAGCCGCACTCCGGGCCGAACTCAGCTGATCAATTTTTTTGAGTTAACGCCCGAGCGGCGGTTGGTCGACCTTCCTGGATACGGGTTCGCCAAAGTACCCGAGCGCGTGCGCATGCACTGGCTGGAACTGATGGAGCACTATTTCAATGTGCGGGAGTCGCTGGTGGGACTGATGCTGATCGTCGATAGCCGGCGAGGGCTGGGCGCTCAAGATGTGGCGATGCTCGAATGGGTGCTTGCCAGAAATCGCTTCGCGCATGTGTTGTTGACAAAAGCCGACAAGTTGAATCGCCAGGATTCGCTGCGCGTATTGCGGGAAACGCTCGCCGCGGGCGCGGATGCTGCGGTATCCGCGCAACTCTTTTCAGCGCACAACAAACAAGGCATGGAGGAGGCGCGTGAGGTCATGCAGCGCTGGTTGGACCAACCGAGCGGTGAGTCATAAAAAAAGCCCCGGTGGCCGCTTGTGGCAACCAACGGGGCAGACCAACCCGGCATGGGGATGACAAACCGGGTCTAGCTCGCTCAGGGAGAAGAGCGAGGAGCGTCATTAACGCTCACTGAGTTAGATGGGGGTGCGCGGCGAAAGTTCCAGTCCATTTAACGGCTTTTTTTGCACGTTCATTCGCTGGTGATGACGCCGATGTCTCAATATTGCGCCACAAGGCGAGACGTTAATGTGCCTCATCCCAATTGCGGCCGACGCCTACATCCACCTTCAAAGGCACTGACAAATCCGCGGCGCGGATCATGTGGGTGCGTATCTGTCCTACGAGGGACGCGACCGTGTCGTCAGCCACTTCCAGCACCAACTCGTCGTGCACCTGCATGATGAGCCGTGCCGCGACGCGCGAACTCAAGAGCCACGCATCCACTTCGATCATGGCTCGCTTGATGATGTCGGCGGCCGTTCCCTGCATCGGTGCGTTGATGGCGCTGCGTTCCGCATACTGGCGCAATGCGGCATTGCGCGATTGAATTTCCGGCAGATAAAGTCTGCGGCCGAATACAGTTTCCACATAGCCGGTTTCGCGTGCTTGGCGGCGCGTTTCTTCCATGTAGCGCCTTACACCAGGATAGCGCTCGAAATATAGATCCATATACTTTTGGGCTTCGCCGCGCGGGATGCCGAGCTGTCTTGCCAGTCCGAATGCCGACATGCCGTACATGAGACCGAAGTTGATGGCTTTAGCGGAACGGCGCTGATCTGCGCTAACCGCATCGGGTGCAAGACCGAACACTTTGGCGGCGGTCGCCTGGTGGACGTCGCGATCTTCGGCGAAGGCTCGCAGCAAGGACGCATCGCGCGACAGATGCGCCATGATGCGCAACTCGATCTGCGAATAGTCGGCGGCCACCAGAGAGTAGCCCGGGGCTGCGATGAAAGCTTGACGAATGCGCCGTCCCTCCTGGGTACGGATGGGAATATTTTGAAGATTCGGATCCTGCGAGGACAACCTTCCCGTGGCGGCCACGGCCTGATGATAAGAAGTGTGAATGCGCCCCGTCGCGGGATTGATTTGCAGCGGCAGATTATCCGTATAAGTGGATTTGAGCTTCGCCAAGCCGCGGTATTCCAAAATCAATTTCGGCAGCGGATGCGTGGCAGCGAGTTCCTCGAGTACATCTTCGGCGGTAGATGGCTGACCGGTGGGCGTTTTGCGAATCACCGGGATTCCCAATTTGCCGAATAAAATTTCCTGCAGCTGCTTCGGGGAATCCACGTTGAACACGCCGCCGGCCTCCTGGTGAGCCTGCGACTGCAATTCCAGCATTCGCGCCGCCAATTCCGAACTCTGCGTGCGAAGCAGCGATCGATCCACCAGCACCCCCGCACGCTCCATGCGGAACAGCACGGGCACCAGCGGTTGCTCAATTTGCTCGTAGACGGTTTTGAGCGAAGGATTCGCCTCGATTTGCGGCCAGATCGCCTGATGCAACTGCAGTGTCACATCCGCATCCTCAGCGGCATATTCGGCAGCCTGATCGACATCGACCTGATTGAACGCGATTCGCTTCGCGCCCTTGCCGGTGACGTCCTCGTATTGAATGGTTTTCACGCCAAGGTATCTCTGAGCGCTCGCGTCCGTGTCGTGGCGCGTCGCCACGCTGTTCAAGACGTAGGATTCCAACATGGAATCGTAGCGCTGGCCGTTGAGCGCGATGCCGTAATTAGCGAGCGCGTGGGCATCGAACTTAAGATGATGGCCTAGTTTCGCCTTGGTCAAGTCCTCGAGAATGGGCTTCAAGGCAGCGAGCACGTTGCTGCGGTCGAGCTGCTGCGGCGCGCCAGGGTAATCATGCGCCAGCGGCACATACGCAGCCTCGCGCGGTGAAACCGCGAACGCGACGCCCACGATCTGGGCTTTCATGTAATCTGGGCTGTCGGTTGCGGAATCGAAGGAAATGAGCGGCGCAGACTTGAGTTTTCCGAGCCACTCATCAAAAAGCTCCTGCGACACGATCTTGTGATATTCACGCGGCGCGGGCGCATTGGTCACAGCGACCGCCGCCATGATCTCCCGTCCTTGAGCGCCGTTCGTTTCCGTGATGATGATATCGATTTCCGTGCTGCCATCGGCCGGCGTCGGGGGCGCTTGCGGGCCGAGCGACTTGAGCAGTGCGCGTAATTCCAGCCGAGAATACAGCTCGCGCAGGCGGGTCGAATCGGGAGCGCCCGGTGATAACTGCTCCGGGGTGACTTCCATCTGCAAGGTGGTGTCAATGGTCGCAAGCTTGCGCGACAGCTCCAGCATGGGTAATTCGTTGCGCAGGTTCTCGCCGACTTTGCCGCCGATTTCGGCGGCATGCGCGATCAAGGCATCGAGATTGTGATATTGATTGAGCCACTTTGCCGCGGTCTTTGGCCCCACGCTGGTGACGCCGGGAATGTTGTCCGAGGCGTCTCCCACCAGGGCCAAGTAGTCGACGATTTGTTCCGGAAAAACGTCGAATTTCGCCTTGACGCCAATGCGGTCCAAGCGAGTGTTGCTCATGGTGTTCAGAAGTTCCACATTCGGCCCCACCAATTGCGCCATGTCTTTGTCGCCGGTGGAAATCATCACTTTGAAGCCGGCATCAGCCGCTTGTTTCGCCAGCGTGCCGATGACATCGTCCGCCTCGACGCCCGACACTCGCAGCAGCGGCACGCCCATCGCCGCAACCGTGTCGTAAAGAGGCTGTACCTGAGCTTGCAAATCGTCAGGCATGGGCACGCGGTGCGCTTTGTACTGATCGAATAGGTCGTCTCTGAAGGTGCGGCCCGGTGCGTCGAACACGACCGCAATCCGGTCCGGTGCTTCCTCCTTGATCATTTTGTTCAACATGTTGAGCACGCCCAGCACTGCACCGGTTGGCTCGCCGCGCGAGTTCGTCAGCGGCGGCAGCGCATGGAACGCTCGGTACAAATACCCCGAGCCATCGACCAAAATTAATTTGCGTGCACTCATGGAAGCCATAACCCTTAAGGTTAGGGGCGTGAGCTCGGGTCGGTCGACGTGCTCGGTGAGGGCGCCGCCGGCGCCGGGCTGGTCGCGGGAGGCGCTCCTGACGGGGGCGCATCTGCCGGCGCGGGATGTGCCGTGGTTTTGGCCGGCGCTCTCGGTGGTATCGGAATCGCGCGCTTGTGCTTTGGGGCATCCGGCATGAGCAGCGGCCCTTTTTGCCCGCATGCAAGCACACCCCCTGCGAGCCAAACAATCAACAATGACCGCCCAATCTTCATGGAGATAAGTATACCGCCGTGCCGCTTGAGGTAGCCGGAACTTCCGTCAACGAGTTTCTGTCGAACGCGTTATCGAATTGGAGATTGGTATGCGCATTTCAAAGGCTTTTGGCTTGACCTTGCTTGCGGCGGCAGCGTGCGGCGCCTCGGGAGCGGCTTTTGCCAATAATGTTCTGGGATTTTATGTCGGCGCCGGTGCCGGGGAATCCCAAGTCCGTAGCGACGATTCCCGCTACGGATATCCTGGGTACTACAATGATTACCAAACTGCGTGGCAGGGCCTAGTGGGTATCAGGCCCGTCTCCTTGATCGGCATCGAGGCCGAGTACATCGACTTCGGCCAGCCGTATCGCCATCATCATGAAGACTACAACGTATCGGGCAGCGACTCGCATCCCACGGCCCCCGCGGTATTTGCTGTCGGTTATTTACCCATACCCATCCCGTTCCTCGACATCTTTGCCAAAGTTGGCGCCGCGCGGCTGTCGACTTATCTCACCGACTTCGTCCAACAGACGTGTGTCCAAGGACAAACTCCCTGTCCGAACTTCGTGCCCGTCTCTCGCCACCAAGTGATCGACACGCGGGTTGCCTATGGCGCGGGCGTACAATCGAAATTTCCTTTCGGCCTCATTATGCGAGGGGAATACGAACGCGTCAGCTCACCTCACGGGGATCCGAGCGCATTGATGGTTAGTGCGCTGTGGCAATTCTAGCCACGACTCGTCAGTCAAATAGGCGATCGATCGGCGAGCGCTCGAAATTGAGGGCGCGCAGTAGCAGTTAGGTGCGCAGTGAAATCCCCTGGTGATCACATAAGGTATGACGGATTTGGGGTGCCTGCGGATCATGATTCCCCTCCGCAAGCCGATCTCATAGGCCCCCTTGAGAATTCGCGCCATCATGATTTCGCCGCTCGCCAGGCGCGGTGGATCACAGCGACGGCACCGATTTCTTATGCGACGTCCATCGATCTTGACGCACTGCCCGGGATCGCCCAGCACGACTGCGGACTCGCCGCGCACGGCGAGTCCGCCACTGGGCGAACTCACCAATGCGCTTGATTTCGTGCTGCAGAATCGCCGGCCGCTTCCACGGCGGCGTTGAGCACCTTAATTATTGGTATGCGGCAGGGGCGAGGGCGGAGTTCCGGGGGGCGATTTAGGCGGCGCATTGGCCGGCTCTGCGCTCAACAAATTCACATCGAAGATGAGCACCGAGTTTCCCGGAATCTTTGGCTTAGGCGCAGCGCCGTAGGCCAGGTCAGGCGGCACAAAAAGCACCCATTTGGCGCCCGGCTTCATCATGACCAGTGCTTCCTGCCATCCTTTGATCACGCCGGTGACCGGAAAGGTAGCCGGCACGCCGCGGGAGTAGGAGCTGTCGAATTCCGAGCCATCGATCAGCTTGCCGCGATACTCCACGGTCACGGTGTCGCTGGAGGTAATCGCAGGCGCCTTTTTATCGCCGGAGGCGACGATCTTGTACTGCAATCCCGACGGGGTCGTGACCACGCCTTTTTCGCGTGCATTTTTCGCCAGGAATTCTTTTGCCGCAGCCTGATTACGCTCCGCGGCGGCCTCGCTGACCGAGCGCACGAACGTCTGGATGTGCATCTGATCCGCCTGGGTAGGCTGCTGGCCTTGCAGGCCTTCCTTGATGCCACGCATCACGGCCTCAGGGACCAGTTCGTTGGTGATCCCCGCGTTGTGCATTTGCGAGCCGAATATCAAGCCGAATGCATGGCTGATCTGATCGGGCGTCGCGGGCGGTCCCGGATCGGCTCCCGGTGCGGTGGTCGGGGGCGGCCTCGGTGTCGCAGGAGGGGGGGTTTGGGCCAACCCGGTTGCGGACAATCCAACGAGGATCCACAGGCTGCATGCCTGGCGAAATATACTGACGGTAGGTTTTTTCATGGCGCAAAAGATACGCCTTTTCGGGTGACAAATGCCAGCGCAAAGTGCTACGAGGCGAGCGCGCCGAGCTTGATCACCGCCATGGTGATGCGCGAAATGCAGACGAGCTTTTGCGCATCGTTGTAAATATCGATGGACCAGACATGGGTTCTTCCCCCCAGATGCACCGCGCGCGCGGTTCCGGTCACCAGGCCGCTGCGCGCCGCCCGCACGTGATTGGCGTTGATCTCCTGTCCCACCACCTGATACTCAGCCGTGTCAACGCACATGGCGGCCCCGGTGCTGCCCAAGGTTTCCGCGAGTGCCACCGAGGCGCCGCCGTGCAGTAGACCGTAAGGTTGGGCGGTCCGCGTATCCACGGGCATCGTGCCGCGCACATAGTCATCGCCGATATCTGTGAACATAATCCCCAGATTCTCGATCAGCGTTCCCCGCCGGTTGCCGTTCAATTGCTCGATGCTTTGCAAGCTGCGCCAAATGCTCATTGGGTGTCCTTGAGTTTTGCGGCTACCTGGCGGTAGGCCTCGCGAAATGGAATCCCTTCCTTCGCCACCAGCGCGTTCGCCTCGGCGGCAGCGTGGATCGAAGGATCGAGGTGAATATTTTCCGGGCGAAAGCGTACGCCATCCAGCGCGCTCGGCAGAATCGTTAAGGTCTGCAGGCATGAGTCGATGCCGCGGAACAGCGGCGGTTTGATGAGTTGCAAATCGCGGTGATAACCGGAAGTCAATTTCTGCGTGATGGCGAGCACTTCGTTGAGCGCCGCCTGCGCCACGGCACTGCGGCCGCGCATCAGCTCGAACACATCGGGGTTGCGCTTTTGCGGCATGATCGAGGAGCCCGTGGTAAACGTCGCCGGCAGGCTCACATAGCTGAACTCCTGAGAAAAGAAAAGGATCAGGTCGGCCGCGAGCCTGCTTATGTCCTGCGTCAGCAGCGTGATTTCGAACAGCAGTTGCGCCTCGGCCTTGCCGCGCGAGAGCTGCACCGCCGTAACCGGTTCGTGGGTGACCGCGAATCCTAACCGCCGGCGCGTGGAATCGCGGCTGATGTCGAGGTTCGGCGTGCCGAAGCCTGCCGCCGATCCCAAGGGGTTCTTGCCGATGCGCCGCTGCGTCAATTGCAGTCCTTGCGCATCGTCGCGTATCTCTGCCGCAAACCCGCCCGCCCACAGCGCGACGGTGCTCGGCATCGCCTGCTGCATGTGGGTGTAGCCGGGAAGCGGCACATCGACATGACGCTGACTCAAACGCTCCAGCGCATCGGCCACCGCCGCGGCGCTCTGGGTCAAGGACTCCGCGGCATCCCGCATATAGAGCCGCAAGGCGGCGAGCACCTGATCGTTGCGCGAGCGGCCTGCATGCAGACGGCCGCCCGCCGAACCGATGCGCGCTGTCAGCAGATTCTCGATGGCAGTCTGACAATCCTCATCTTCCAGCGACACCTGCCACTTCCCGAGCACATGTTCCTCACCGATGCCCGTCAGCGCAGATCGAATAGCGGCAAGCTCGAGCTGCGACAGAAGTGTCTGCTCGCCGAGCATTTCGGCATGTGCGATCGAGGCGATGATGTCGTAGCGCACCAGGCGATTGTCCAGCACATAATCATCGCCGGCGGTGTATTTCAGCACCTGGGCGTCGAGCGAGGAACCCTTATCCCAGAGCCGCGTCATGACGGCTGAGGCATTTGTTCGGCGGGCGTCAGGGCATTCAAGTCAGCCACCACCAGCGTGCCCGTGCCTTCGTTGGTAAAAATCTCCGCGAGCAAGCTGTCGGCGGCTTTGTAGCTGATGACATGCACGCGCCTTACGCCGCCGCGAATCGCATTTTCGATGGCTGTGGCCTTGGGCAGCATGCCGTCCTTCAAGCTGCCCTCTGAGCGCAGGCGCTTGAGTCCCATGATGTCGGTATAGGAGACCACCGAGCTCGGATCGTCCACGTCCTCGAGAATGCCGTGGGCGCCGGTGCACAACACGAGTTTCTCAGCCGACAGCGCCCCGCCGATTGCCGCGGCGACGGTATCGGCGTTGATGTTGAGCAAGGTGCCGTGCGAGTCGGCCGATAAGGGACTGACCACCGGCATCAGTCCGCTCTCCAATAATTTCTCCAGCACCGCCGTATTCACCGAATCGATGTCGCCAACGAATCCATAGTCCACGGTCTCATTCGAACTCTCGATGAATACCGGCGCGCGCTTGTGCGCGCGGATGAGACCCGCATCCACTCCGCTCAAACCGACCGCTTCAATATCGAGCGCCCGACAAATTGCCAGGATGCGCGTGTTGATCAGGCCATTGAGCGCCATCGCGGTCACGTCGATTGATTTCTGATCGGTAACCCGGCGGCCATCGATCATTTTGGTCTCCAGCCCTAAGGTCTTTTGCAAGGTATCGAGCTGCGGGCCGCCGCCGTGCACCAGCACGGTCTTGATTCCCACCTGATGCAGTATGGCGACTTGCTCGATCAAGCCGCGCGTCGAGGCCTCATCGCCGAACACTGCGCCGCTCGCTTTGATGACAAAAATCTTGTTCTTGTACATGCGAATGTAGGGAGCCGCGCTCTTCAGCGCTCGCACGGCGATAGTCGGATCGGGTCGGCTCATGATCATTTATAAACTCCAACAAACGGTTGGGGGGCCGGTTGCGCCACGGATTAAGCCAGCATGCGATGCAGCACCGCCATTTGCACGGGTAGTCGATTGAAGGCCTGACGCTTCACCACGGCCCGTGGCCCGTCGAGTATTTCCTCTGCAACGGCAACGTTGCGGCGTACCGGCAGGCAATGCATCAGCTTGGCATCCGGCAAGGTGCCCTGAAACCACGGCTCGCGCACGCACCAGTCCGATAGGTCGGCGCGCAACTTGGAGTCCGCTTCTGAGTCGCCATAATAGGTGGTCGTGCCCCACTCCTTTGCGTACAGCACGCTCGCGCCCGTCAAAGCCGTATAGCGATCGGAGGTTTCGGACACCGAACCGCCGGAGTTGCGCGCCGCCAAACGTGCTTTCTCCATCACCTGCTCGGGAAGTGCATAGCCTTCGGGACGTAAAACCACGACATCCATGCCGCGCATCGCAGCCATATGCACGGTTGCGGAGGGGACGGCCAGCGGCAGCGCCTTGGGGTGATACGCCCAGCTTAATACGAATTTTGCACGCATCGGAACTTGAAGTTCGTCCAAGGTACGCCAGTCGGCCAGCGCTTGGCAGGGATGATTCATGGCCGACTCCATATTGACCAGCGGCTTCTCGCACAGCTCCTCGATCATGCGAAACAGACTTTCATTCAGGTCTCCCTCCAGACTCTTGCCGTCGGCGAACGCGCGCACGCCGAGTACATCGCAATACGAGGCCAGCGCCGGTATGCCTTCGCGGATGTGTTCGGCTGCCGCTCCCTTCATGATGGCGTGCGGCTGCGTCTCGAGCTGCCATGTTCCCTGACCCGGGGTGATGACGAACGAGCTTCCCCCGAGACGCGCCATTGCGGCCTGAAACGAGGCCAAGGTGCGCAACGAGGGATTGAAGAACACAAGACCCAACACCTTGTTCACTAGAGCATGCGGCTGCGGTTTATCCTGCAGCGCTTGCGCCAGCCTCAGCAGGTCGAGAACTTGTTCGCGGCTAAAATCCGCCAGGTCGATGAACCTTTTCATGCGTATCGTCTTCATGCCGAGATCTTGGCGAGCGCATCGCTCAAAATATCGACGTGCCCTTCATTTAAAATGTAGGCCGGCAAGAGCCGCAAAATGTGGGGATCGCCGCTGGTCCCAGTGAGAATGTTCTTTGCGATGAGCGCCGCTTGGACCTCTTTGGCAGGGCGAGAAGTCTTCAGACCCAATAAAAATCCCGCGCCCTGTATGCCGGTGACCGGCCCGATGATGCAGCTCGAGCGTATGTAGGCGGAAACCTGGCGCACGTTGGCGAGCAAAGATTCCGACTCGATGGTGTCGATGACTGCCTCGGCAATCGCGCAGGCCATCGGGCCGCCGCCGAAGGTCGTTCCCAGGTCATCGACTTTGAGCGGGTTCGAAACACGGCGCGACAGCAGCAGCGCGGACACCGGGAAGCCATTGCCCAGAGCCTTCGCCGCCGTGATCATGTCCGGTGCCACATTGTAATAGTTCGCGGCAAAAGGTGAGCCGGTGCGGCCCACGCCGCATTGGACTTCGTCAAAAATCAACAGAGCGCCCACTTCGTCGCAACGCCGGCGCAACGCCTCCAGCATCGGCTTGCCGACGTCGAAAGCCCCGCCCACTCCCTGAATGGGCTCGACGATGACGGCTGCCGTCTCGCGGTCGATGCTGCGTTCCGCCGCGGCAGGATTGTCACGCGCAATGAAGGTCACATCGAAGGGCCTGCGCGGGAATCCGTACCATTTTTCCAAGGCTCCCCACGTCACGGCGCCGGCCCCGGCGGTTCGGCCATGGAACCCGTGTTCCAACGCCACCACCTTGCTGCGACCGGTGATTTTGAAGGCGAGCTTCAAAGCGTTCTCATTGGCCTCGGCGCCGCTGTTGATCCAAAAAACCGTGTCGAGCCCAAGTCCCGCGAACTTCGTGAGGCGCGCCGCGGCGCGTTCGCGAATGACCATGGGCAACGCATTGGTTTGAAAGGCCATTTGCCGCGCTTGGCGATCAAGCGCCGCGAGCCAGCGAGGATGACCATAGCCTAGGCCCGCCACTGCGTGGCCACCGTAAAAATCGAGCACCTTGCGACCGTCGCGCGCATGCAGCCACACACCCTCGCCATGCGCCACTTGAATGGGATATTGCGCGAACACCTTCGCCAGGTGCGTCGTATGCGCCGCGGTGGGATTTGTTGCTGCCATTCGTTTACGTCCAACCGGGTGCGGGAGTGGCCAGGCCGGCGGTCTCGGCAATGCCCAATAGCCGGTTCATCCATTGCACGGCGCCGCCGGCGGCTCCTTTATTGAGGTTATCCAGCACTGACATCACAGCGATGGAATGGCCGTTGGTGACGGCGCCAAGGTGAGCATAATTGCTCGCGGCCACGTCTTTGACGCGCGGCGCCGCATCGCCGATGCGCACGAAAGGGCACTCTTGATAGAAAGACCGGAGCGCATCCAGCGCCTGCGCCGTGGAGGTCGAGCCCTTCAAGCTAGCCTGCACCGTGACGTGGATGCCGCGCGCAAAGGGTCCCGAATGCGGCACGAAATTGAATTCAGCCTCGATGCCTGTCGCCCGTTTTGCGCAGGCAGTGATCTCAGGCACGTGCCGATGGCTCAAAGCTCCATAAGCATAGAGGTCGCTGTGGCGCAGCGGGTGATGCGTGCCCTCAACCGGCTTGCGTCCCGAGCCGGTGCTGCCCGTGATGCCGGTCACAAACAGGCGCGTGTCGGTCAGGCCCAATGCCAGCAGCGGCACGCTCGCGAGCAGCGTCGCCGTGGCGAAACAGCCGGGGTGCGCTACATGCGGCGTGGGCGATGCAGAGAGATGCTCCGGCACCGCGCAAGTGAACTCGCAGATGCGCTCGGGCGCGCCGTGCGCACGCTTGTACACCGCTTCGTAGGCAGCCTGGCTCGAATAACGGAAGTCAGCGGAGATGTCCACGCAATGGATTCGCGTGCCCGCCACGGAGGCCGCTGCCAACAGCCGATCCACAATGGCCGCCGAAACCCCATGCGGTGCAGCCGAGAACAGCGCCGAAACCGGGGAGCGGCCGACGATGGCCGGCAACTCATCGGCTGCCGAAAATTTGAGCTCCGGATAGGCGCAGCGCAAGTGCGGGAAGGCATCCGCAATTTTCTGGCCTGGCTGGCTGTCCGACAGCACCGCGGCGACTTCGAGCTGCGGGTGGCCGGCGATCAGGCGCAACAGTTCGCCGGCCACATAGCCGGTGCCGCCGAGAACGATGGCCGGGGTGCGGGTATTCATTCACCCACAGCCCTGATCTTGCGCACATTGCGCAACCCCATCGCGCCGATGATGTGATCGCCCAAATCCGCAGGATGGCTGATGGCGTTGAAGGCCTCAACGTTCATCTGCTCGCGGATGATCTCGATGCCCACTTGGTTGTCGGTGGCAGGTCCCGTCACCACACAGGGCTCGATACCGAAGCGCTCGCGCAACAACTTGACGCCGCCCCACGCCGCGACCTGATCATTGGCCGACAACACCACGCACGTGAGTGCCGCTTTGATGTCCGGCTGGCGCAGAATGGCCTCCACGCCGTACGTGCCTAAGAGTCCGTCGCCCAATTCGAAGACAATGGCGTCGGGCTGACCGGCGGCCATCTCCGTCAGCATGGTGCGCGTCAGCGCGGGACCGCATGCCGCTGTGGTGGTCACGATGCCCAAGTCGGTGAATAACATGGTGCGGCGGGCGCCGGAATCCTCGAATGCCATAATATCTCGGCGCAGCGAGACGCCGGTTGCCTTGAAGGCATCGACAATCAATCCGCGATGGCGCATCCGCGCGATGATGGCCGAGGCGGCCGCGGTTTTTCCCGCTTCCATGCAGGTGCCTGCCAGCGCCACCACGGGCACTGCGCGCGCATCCAGTGCCGCCTCGAAATCCAGCGGTTTGTAGCCCACCTTGGCTGGCACTCCGATGCGCTCGCCGAGGTACGGGAAGGTCAGCACCGCACCCAATACCTTGCAATCGAAAGGTTTGCCCTTGTCTTGGGTCGCGGAATCGCAGATGCCGAGCACGCCGCCGATATTGAGCATCTGGATGATATCGCCGGGCTTGAGCGCCTCTGGTATATGCCCCGAGTACCCAAACAGCGCCTTGCGATGGCCTAGGGCCCCGACCACGATGTCGCCGCGGACGATTTTTGCCATGCGTCCGCTGGCGAGCTCCAGGGTGTTGTAATTTGCCTTGTTGTTGAGAATTTCGACCACCAGCACCAAGCCTTCCTCGCACGGGATCTCCGCCGCAATGCGCAGCTCGTGCGACAGACCACGGGCCTGTGTTACCGAGGCGATTTTGTCGACAACTACGGTTCGCATGCCATTCATTTACTGAAGCTTCGCGGCGCGCTGGTAGAAAACCCCGGTCAAGGCCAGCATTTTGGAGAAGCCCAGCGCGTCCGCGGGCGTCCACTCGCCGGCGGATTCGCCATACACGCCTTTGCTAGCGGCCATCAACGAGAAAGGGGAGGTTACCCCCTCGATGAAGAGGGATCCGGGCCGAAATAGCACCGCTACCTCGCCGGTGACGCGCGCCTGTGAAGATTGCAGCAGCGCTTCGATGTCGCGACACACGGGGTCCAGATGCTGACCTTCGTGCACCAGATCCCCGTACGGCTGCGCGACGGCTTCCTTGATGCGCGCTTGCTTGCCCGTCAAGACCAATTTCTCGAGTTCGCGGTGCGCCGTGAGCAGTACCTCCGCAGCGGGCGCTTCGAAAGCAACGCGGCCCTTGGTGCCGATCACCGTATCGCCCAAATGAATGCCACGGCCAATTCCGAAAGGGCCCGCCAGCTTTTCGAGTTCTTCGATGATGGCCACGGCCGAGAGGCGCTTGCCGTCCAAACTGCTCGGCACGCCTCGCGTAAACCCGACGCTATGCCGCTGCGGGGCTCGAGGGTGCGAAAAGGCTTCCTTCGACAGCACCCAGGCATCATCGGGAATGCTGCCCTGAGAGGTGAGTGTTTCCTTGCCGCCGATGGTCACGCCCCACAAGCCGCGGTTGACCGAATAGGCTGCGCCGAACGGCGGCAGGGGCAGATTGTGTTGCTCGAGGTATTTGAGCTGCTCTGGCCGCTGGAACGACCTATCGCGCACCGGCGCAAGGATTTCCAGCTCCGGCGCCAACGTGCGCAAGGCCACTTCGAAGCGAACTTGATCGTTGCCCGCCGCGGTGCAACCATGCGCCACCATCTTGGCGCCAAGCGATAGCGCCATTTGAGCGATCGTCTGCGCTTGCAGCACCCGTTCGGCACCGACCGACAGCGGGTACAGGTTTCCGCGCCGCACATTGCCCATGATCAAGAATTTCAACACCTGATCAAAATAAGTACCGCGTGCGTCAACTAAATGATGCGCGCTGGCACCCAAGGCCAGCGAACGCTCGGCCAACGATTTTGCCGCCGCGGTATCAATGCCGCCCGTGTCCACCGTCACAGTGATGACGGGCCGCTGATAGGTATCTTTTAGCCAGGGGACGCAAAATGAGGTGTCGAGACCTCCGGAAAAAGCCAGCAGAATAGGTTCAGCGCATTCCGGGTGGGGGGATGTCATGTATTTAACGTCCGAAAAGGGAGAGTAGGCGCTCGCTCAAGCGGCGCTGAGCCACCGCGCCGGCCGTGGCGATGAAAATGGTGTCATCCCCCGAAATGGTGCCTACAACCTCGGGCCACTGAGCCGAGTCGATGGCCACGGCCACACTTTGCGCCGAGCCGATGGTCGTCTTCAACACAGTGAGGTTGGTGCCCGCGGTGAAGCTCGCGCTGACGAATTGCTTGAGCGAGGAAAAGTCATTTCTGGGCACTCTCGACGTTTCGGGCAGGACGTAACGATCGCCTATTTTGGCGACGCCGAGTTCGCGCAAATCCCGGCTCACGCTCGACTGGGTCGCGATGTGTCCCGACCGGCGTAGCAGCTCCACCAATTCGGTCTGGCGTCCGACGCTGTGCTCACGGATTATTTTCGCCAGCAGGCTGCGCCGCGCGGGAGCGTTACTGTGATCGGATTCGGCCAATAGAGCTTTCGGTGCTTGCATAAAATTGCAAGTATGTTGCATAAAAATGCAATGGGTGTCAACAGTTGATCGAGGGCCGCCGGCCGCGATATAGCTACGATATGTGGGGGCCGGAAACCTTGGCGATGCCGGGGAAGAAATCTTGAGGGTCTGTCGTATCAACGGGTGAAGGCCGCGCGCTGTGTTCGGTCATGAAAGAACACGACGATGCACATTAAAAAGATGTTTGTTGCAGTAAGCATGGCGACCCCGCTGGCCCGTATCCTGCCCGCGCACGCCGAACCCTTATGCACTGCCAGAGTCGAGTGGCCATGGGCGGATCGATCGACAAGCCGACATTGCATCCGGCGGCCAATGCCGCGAATTAGGGTTCAATGACCGGTGACACGGCCGCGCGGTCGGCCGCAGGTCTCGGCAAACACCGGCGATAAACCGGCTTCGGTCAACGCGGCAGGCGCAGGATCGGCACTTGCGTCACGCGATCAGCACTAGGCCTTGGGCATCGACGCTGGCGCAACGCGCTTGCATCGCGAGGCGTTTGCGCTTTACCAAATCATCGTTCAACGCCGAGAAAAGTTCGAAACCGATCCAATTCCGATTTGAGTCCATCGCGAAAGGCCGGATTGCGCGGAGCCTGGCGGTCGGTGAAACCGAAATCGGCGCGCAGCTCACCGTCGGCCACGGTTAAGTTTGCCCAGCCTATAACCCGTTCGTGCCAAAGCAGCGGCAAGGCGTAGTAGCCCAACTTGCGTTTTGACGCCGGCGTGTAGGCTTCGAAGCGATAGGCCCAGTTCCAGAAAATCTCGAAGCGGCGCCGGTCCCAAACAACCGGGTCGAAAGGCGTGAGCAGCCGCACATCGTCATCCGGCCGCCACCGCGGCGACTGCGGCCTTTCTTCCGCGGGCCAGTACCACTCGATGCCATCGATGCGCTTATTCCCAAGACGCTTTTTGGCGCGCGTCAACGCCGCCGCGCGCTCTTTGTCCCACTGCGGCGCGCCGTGCTTCAGCTTGTTTACCAGGAAGGACAGGCTGTTTGCGGGCATTGGCCCATATTTGCGAACGATCACATCCACCAACACGTCGAGTTTTGACCCCGCGGTCTCGAGGCCAGAAATGTCCGGCACCTCAACAGACGGCGCTTCGCGTGCGATGTAGACCCGCGTGCCTCCCTCGCGTCTCGCCACGCGCAACAGGCCCCGATAATGCAAGCCGTCCAATAATTGAGTGCTTGCATTGGAGGAGCCGCCGAACCAATTGGTAACGCGGCCATGACCGAAATGCGCCTCCACTGCGCGGGGGTGCACAGCTCCTCGTTCTCGGACGAATGCGAGAATGGCTTGGGCCTGTTTTTCACGGGCGGGAGGCAATTTGCTCCGCTCAATACGCGGGTGCATCAGGGAGTGGTAGGCGCGAGGGAGAATGCCGTAATTAATAAAAAAATCCTCCTCGAGCTCGAGTGTTGGATAGCGGCGCTCCAGATCTCCGGCACGGTAGCCTTTGACGCGATGGCGCAGAGTCAGGTCCTGGGCTCGAGCCGGTGCGCGGATGGGATCGGCCTGAACGAATCCCAGTTTTTCGATGGCGCGCTTGAGCGTGGTCGGTTTGAACAGAGAGCGCGCGATGGCGTAGCGGCGCAAATGGTTGATGGTCATGGGCATGGCGGCGATGATATCCAATCCGCATTGGCGGCAGATTCCTAGTACATTAGCGAAAATGCTGGAAACCATTGACGTAGAGACGGCGCCAAATCCCAACGCGGCGATCATTTGGCTGCATGGCTTAGGGGCTGACGGACATGATTTTGAACCGATCGTGCCGGAGCTAGTGCGGAAGGGCACGGCAGCATGGCGGTTCGTTTTCCCCAACGCCCCGGTCCGCCCGGTTACCATCAACAGTGGTATGCGCATGCGCGCGTGGTACGACATTGTTGGGCTGGATCGGCGCGCCCAAGAAGACGCGGCGGGTTTTGCCGACGCGGACACCAAAGTTCGGGAACTGATAGCCCGGGAAGCTACCCGGGGGATTGCGGCCGGCCGAGTGGTGCTCGCAGGGTTTTCGCAGGGAGGCGCGGTGTCCTTGTACATGCTCTCGCGTCTGGTTGAAAAGCTGGCCGGTGTGGTGGCATTGTCTTGCTATGTGCCGCGTCAAGTCACTTTTGCGGCCGAACGGGCAATGGCGAACGACGCCACCCCCATTTTCATGGCACACGGACAAGCGGACAGTACGGTTCCTTTCCTCTTAGGGGCAAAGTCTCGCGACTTTTTGCTGGCGCACGGCTACGCGGTAAAGTGGCACGAATACCCGATGGCACATTCGGTTTGCGCCGAGGAAGTGGCCGACATCAGGGATTTCTTATTTCGAGTGCTGCCTTAAACGTCATGGCCGGCAAACCTGCAATGATGCGACAACTGAAGGCGGCAGCCGCCAAGGCGGCTGCCCGAGCCGCCAGCGCGAAAGAACACGTGCGGTCAGCCAAGGCGTTGCTTAAGCAGGCGCGCAAGGTGTTCAAGTTGGAGAAAAAGGCAGCGAAGCAGGCGCGCCGGAATGTAGATGCCGCTGCCATGGCGACCACCGTCGCCGCCCGGGAGCGCCCCTCCAAGCCAATCGCGACCACTGCCAATGGGCCGGTGCGCAGTGCGATACAAAAGCCGGCGCGTAAATCCGCACCGAAAACACGCAAGCCTGAACCCAAGGCCCCAAAACCGCCCGATACCCTGCGATCAGCGGCCGACGTGGCGAAGTCCGTGATCGAACGGTTGCACGCTGCGCCGCCGGTGCTGGCACCCGCCGCTGTCATCCCCTCGGGGTCGATGAGGGCGCGCGAGCCAAAGCCGCTACCCGAGTCGCCGAACAACCCTAGTCTGGATAGCGCTGAAAGTTGAGCTAGGGCGTCGTGGGCGCGAGCCCGGGGAAGAGAATGCCGATGAGGATGCTCAAGAACAGCATCAAGAGCAGCGCCAAGAGTTGACCCAACACCCAAACTCCGAAGGATTTGCGCGTCGTGAGCCCCAAAATCTCGCTGAAGCCCATCACCTGCAATACCACGCTCCACATCAGCAGTAACATGTAAGAAACGAACTGCGTCCGCAGCATAAAGGCGACGAAGCCGTCGATTTCCACGCCGGGCCGTTCGATCAGCGCGGGCTCCCCGACCAGCAGCGCTGTGAATATCCAGAGCACCAGCGATGAGGCCACCGGGGTGCCACCGTATGCCAAGACATGAAATATTTGGTTGCGCGTCGATTTGCCGCCGGCACGTCGGCCTAATCGCCCGTAGATTGCGGCAAACAAAACCATGCTCACCACACCCACCAGGGGGCCAAAAATAATCGAACTCGTGAGTATCTCCGTTACGCTGGCATTCGATCCGGACAGCTGGGTTCGATAAACCATGATCGAAGTTGCGATGCCTTGAACCGCCGCTAGAAAATAGTCGGCGGCGCTGATGGGGCGTGTCGCCAGTTCCCGAAATACGCGGCGAGGTCTTAACCAGACATCTTTTAAAGGGCGAACGGTTTCATTCGTGGACACCGCAGCAGCCTACGCAATCCAGGAGAACGACTCCAGTGCCCACGGACAGATGACAGCAGACTTTTTCAGGGCTACTCTCACGGCGAGTTCGAAAAAGATGTCCAGGAGAAGAGTGACCATGGCAAAAAAGAGTAAGTCGAAAAAACGCAAGACGAAGCGCCCGATGGCAAAGGCCAAGCGACCGTCGGCCAGTCGCAGCGCGGCGAAGCGCAAGCCCGCCAAGAAGACGCGGCCTAAGGCAAAGAAAAAGGTGGCGGCGAAGGCAAAAAAGGCCGTGAAGAAAGCGGCCCCAAAGAAGAAGGCAGCGCCGGCTGCACCGAAGCCCCAGCCTAAGAAAGCCTCGCCAAAGCCCAGGGCGGCGTCGAGACCCGCCGCGCCGACGCAGGAGCCGATGACCGCGCCTGCATCGATGTCGGAGTCCGATACGCCTCCGTCGATGAGTTCTGGCGTCGAATCGTCGGGGATGTAGATTTTGCGGATGTTTGACCTGATAGCCTAGGCGCGTATGAGCCCTTGCAGAGGGCGCGCGCCGTGGCTGTCAGGGAAGACCTGGTTGGCCAGCGTATGCGCATCGATGCGCATATGCTCCTCGAGCACGCCTTTGAATACGCTGCGTAAATCGAGCGTAGGCCTAAGATCGCGATTGTCGAGCAGCGACTTCGAGGACAAGCCCGGCCAGTCCGCGATCACTTGTCCGCCGCGCACGGATCCGCCGACTAAAAACGCACAGCCACCGGTTCCGTGGTCAGTACCGCGTGTGCCGTTCATCGCCGCAGTCCGACCGAACTCGGTGACGATAAGAACCGCGGTCTGCTGCCATAAGGCACCCAGGCCTGTGGCAAGCGCCTTCACCGCCCGATCCAAGCCGCCTAGCCTTGCCGCAAGAGTTCCCGTGGCACCGCCCTGATTAGCGTGGGTATCCCAGCCGCTGGCCTCGATGACCGCGATTTCGGGACCGCCTGCACTGCCCATTAACTCAGCCGCCATACGGGCCGCCGCCGTAACCCGGTCGGAATCGCTCGAGCGCCGGGCATCATCGACCATTTTGTCGGTCTGCACCGCCTCGCTCAAGCGTGCTGAGAACCACTCGTCGCGAGAGTAGAGGTCCGCCAAGCGCGCAAGCAAGTCTTCGTCGAGAGTAGCGCTCACTTGCGGAGCTTTGGATAGCACCCGTGCCTCGCCGCGCAAAATCAATGGCACGTTCTGGCTGACGGCAACCGCGCGAT
>JANYAD010000024.1 GCA_025355165.1 Gammaproteobacteria bacterium
CGATGCGCTCGTTACGTACCGCGATTAGGAAAAGTGAAATGACGCATCCGATATTGCTGACCCCCGGTCCATTGACCACCTCGACAGAAACCAAAACTGCGATGCTCTCGGATTGGGGATCTTGGGACGGCGCTTTCAACGCCATCACCGCATCGGTCTGCCGTGATTTGATTGCCATCCTGCATGCCGAGGCCGATCACGTCTGCATCCCACTGCAAGGCAGCGGGACCTTCGCTGTCGAAGCCGCACTGGGCACGCTGGTTGCGCGAAACGGCAAGGTGCTGGTCCCCGACAACGGGGCGTATGCGAGACGTATATTTCGCATTCTCAAGTACTTAGGCCGTCAATCGGTTGTTCTTCCTCACGATGAGCGGGAAGTCGCCGATGTAGAGCGCATCGATGCTGCGCTGGCGGCGGACCCCGACATCACGCATGTTGCCCAAGTGCATTGCGAGACCGGTACGGGTATTTTAAACCCGCTGCCGGCGATAGCAGCCGCCGTGGCCAATCGCGGCCGCCGCCTGATCATCGACGCCATGAGTTCCTTTGGCGCCATCGACATCGATGCACGATCGTTGGCATTCGACGGATTGATCACCGCCTCCGGAAAATGCCTAGAGGGCGTTCCAGGGATGGGAATGGTGATCGCGCGCCGCGCGACATTGGAAAGCTCGGCGGACAATAGCGCATCGCTCGTAATGGACTTGGTCGATCAGTGGCAGTACATGCAGAAGAGCGGCCAATGGCGTTTCACGCCGCCCACGCATGTCGTCGCAGCCCTGCGCGCCGCTCTGGATCAGTTTCTCGTTGAAGGCGGACAGCCCGCCCGTCTAGCGCGCTACACCGAAAACTGCCATGTGCTAATCGAGGGCATGCGCGCTTTGGGTTTCAAGACTTTCCTGCCCAGCGCGTTGCAGGCGCCTATCATCGTGACGTTTTACTCCCCGCCCGATCCTAGTTACGAGTTCGCGCAGTTCTATCGACTTGTTAAGGAACGAGGCTTTATCTTGTACCCGGGCAAGCTAACAACGGTGGATACGTTTCGGGTCGGGTGCATCGGCGCAATCGGTCCTGACATATTGCGTCAAGCGGTGGACGCGATCGCTGATGCGTTGCGGCAGATGGGAGTGCGCCGCTACGGGTGAATCGAAAACCAGCGCAACGAGCGGAGTTGCCCATCGTTCGCGCGCTCTGCGCCACACGCTCAAGCAAAGGCACATGATGATGATCGCCTTCGGTGGCGTCATTGGCGCCGGTCTTTTCGTCGGCAGCGGAGTGGTCATCAAGGCGACAGGCCCCGCGGCCGTGATTTCATTCGCGATCACCGGCCTGCTCATTGTTTTGGTGATGCGCATGCTGGGCGAAATGGCGGTCGCGCAGTCGGCGGTGGGCTCATTTTACGAGTACGCCCGTCTGGCCTGGAAAGACCGGCCGGCCTTCAGCGCGCTGGCGGGATTTTTGACCGGATGGATGTATTGGTATTTTTGGGTCATTGTGGTCGCGCTGGAAGCGGTCGCCGGTGCGGGACTGGTGCACTTTTGGCTGCCCGGCCTGCCGGCGTGGCTGGTCAGCCTGACGCTGCTGTTGTGCTTGACGATCACAAATCTGATCACGGTGCGATCGTTCGGCGAATTCGAGTTCTGGTTCGCGTCAATCAAAGTAGCGGCGATACTCTTGTTCTTGGTCTTAGGCGGTATGTGCCTATCCGGGTTTTGGCCGGGCGCGGCACCGAGCATCGCCAACCTCAGCGCGCACGGCGGCTTCGCGCCCAACGGCTTGCTGCCTATTCTGACCGGCGCCGTCGCCGCGACCGGCTTCTACTTCGGGGCCGAGATTGTTGCCATCGCCGCAGCCGAGGCAGCCGAACCTGCGAAGGCAGTGCCTCGAGCTACTAACTCGGTGATATCACGCGTGCTGATTTTCTATGTGGGCTCGATCCTTTTGGTGATGTGCTTGGTGCCGTGGAATTCCGAGCAAATCTCCACACCCTATGTCAGCGCCTTGCGGGCGATGGGCATTCCGGGGGCCGCGCATATCATGAATGCGGTGGTGCTTATCGCAGTTTTATCGGCGCTCAATTCAGGTTTGTACGCCTCGTCGCGCATGTTGTTCGCGCTCACACGAGGCGGGGATGCACCCCGGGCGCTTGCCAGACTCAGCGGCACCGGGGTTCCGACCCGCGCCATCTTGCTGGGCACGCTTTTCGGCTATGGCGCGGTGGTGATGTCGTACCTATCGCCGAATGCGGTGTTCGCTTTTCTGGTGACTCCTACGGCACCGTTGCGGTGTTTGTTTATATTTCGATCGCCATATCCCAACTACGTCTGCGCTCGCAGTGGGAGCGCGAAGACCCCTCACGGCTTGGTATACGAATGTGGGCTTACCCCTACCTGACCTACCTGGCCATTGCTGGTATGCTCGGCAGACTGCTTGCCATGGCCTTCATCCCCGAGCAACGAATTCCCCTCTTGTTCGGCGTGATCAGTTTGGGGGTGCTGCTGCTGGGTTTTGGCGCGCGCCGGCGCTTTGGCACATCGCACGCTCATCTTTCCACGGAGATTCGATAGTGCGCTTAAAGTTGCAAACGAAGTTGGCGTTCAAGTACGCCGGACCGGTTGCCTGTCTGAGACTGTCGGTCCAGGCTTTTGCGGCATTGCGCTCTTGCCTTGCCATCGCTGCGACAATGCAGGATCGGACCGTCCTCCCCAATCGGTTCCCATCAACCGCCAATAGTTCGATGGTGTCATCGATGGCCCGGCGGGCGCTCACCACCTTGAGCCTGGTTTGGCATCCGAACCCACTCGGTGATGACGCCCTGCGGGTCTATTTTGAGGCTGCGAAGGCCTATTGGCGCGCGCTGAGATACCCTGTAAGCCAACGACCTCTCATTTTTGAACACGAGTTAAAACTGACGTGATCTCATTTAACCGGTTGACTTCCAGCATCGGCGCCGTGGCTCAGGGAATCCGGCTGTCCGATCCGCTCGATGATGCAAACTTCAAAGCCATCAATACGGCGTTGGCGGAACATCACGTGCTGTTCTTTCGCGACCAAACGCTGACAGCGGTTCAGCATCGCGATTTCGCCGCGCATTTCGGCGAATTGCACATCCACCCAATTTACCCCAAGCATGCCGAAGCTGAGGAAATCATCGTCCTCGATACCGACTTGGTCGATCTTCAAGACAACGCGATGTGGCATACGGATGTCACGTTCTCGACGACGCCGCCCATGGGCGGAGTTCTGGCGGCACGCATGCTGCCACCCCAGGGTGGCGATACCCTGTGGTCCAGCAATATCGCCGCCTACGAAGCGCTCTCGCCGGCCATGCGGGCGTTCCTGAAACCACTGACGGCGACACACAACATCGCCCAGTCATTTCCCAGCGAGCGCTTCGCCATGACTGCCGAGGCACAAGCCCGCTTAGAAACAGCCAAGCGCAATAATCCTGCCGTGACGCATCCCGTCGTGCGCACCCACCCGGTGTCAGGAAGGCAGGGGTTGTTCGTCAATGATGGATTTACCACGCACATCAATGAGCTGAGCGCAGCGGAAAGCCGTTCCCTGCTGCCAATGCTGTATGCGCATTCTTCGAAACCGGAGTTCGTGGTGCGCTGGAAATGGCGCGACGGAGACGTGGCGTTTTGGGACAACCGCCTGACGCAGCACTATGCCACCGATGACTACCGCCCTGCCCGCCGCGTCATGAATCGAGCCACGATCATCGGCGATCGGCCGATTTAGCACGACCCCTATTAGCGACGGTGCGAAAGCGCCATTCCGGCGTTACATCCTGCTGTCGTAAATTTCGTAAAAAGCGTCGCTTTGAAGCACCGGCGCGCCGGAGAATATTGATATTGTATGGTTATGCACATCGGAGTTCCGTCATGACCGCGCGCGATGCCATGCTAAGCCGATTGCGGGGGCGCAATCTTGAAACCGCTCTGGAGAGAGATTTCTATTGCAGCCCGGAGGATTACCAAGTCGATCTGGACATGATTTGGTACCGCGATTGGCTATTTGTGGGCCACGACTGCGAAGTGGCGAATCCCGGTAACTATCTGACGATCCAGATCGGTGACTATCCGATCGTCGTGCTGCGCGACCGCGACGGCGGTTTGCGCGCCTTCCACAATACTTGCAGGCATCGTGGATCCAGAATATGTTCGGCAGAGCACGGTACCGCGCCGCGTTTGGTATGTCCGTATCATCAGTGGACCTACGCGCTCGACGGCCGCTTGATTGCGGCGCGCGACATGGGCGGTGACTTCGATAAATCGCGATATGGCTTGAAGCCGGTGCACTGCAGGGGTGTCGGCGGTTATATTTGGATTTGCTTGGCGCAAGTGCCGCCGGACTTCGAGGCGCTTCGACAACATATCGAACCGTACTTCAGGCTCCATCACTTGCATCAGACCAAGGTTGCTTTTGAGTCGAACATCATCGAGCAGGCTAATTGGAAGCTGGTTTGGGAGAATAATCGCGAGTGCTATCATTGCGCGGCCAACCATCCCGAGCTGATCCGTACTTTTCCGGAAGACCCGACCGCGACCGACGGCGAGGACGCCGCGTCAAATCCGAAAACGGCGGCGAAATGGGCTCACTGGGAATCCATCGGGCTTCCGAGTAAGTTTCACCTCTCCCCCAATGGCCAGTGCCGCACCGTACGCACGCCGCTGCTCGAGGGGTCGGTGAGCTTCACCATGTCGGGCAAAGCCGCCGTGCGGCGGCCGCTGGCGGATTCTATTACGGAACCGGATATCGGCACTCTGCTCATGTTTCACTTCCCGACGAGTTGGAACCACGTACTCGCCGACCACGCCATTTCTTTTCGCGTGCTGCCGATAAGCCCGACCCAGACCCAGTTGACGACCAAGTGGCTGGTGCATCGAGATGCGGTCGAAGGGGTAGACTACGACCTTCGGGAATTGACTGGCGTGTGGTTGGCCACCAACGCGGCCGACACTCGGAACTGCCAGGAAAATCAGATCGGCGTGAACTCGCCGGCATATGACCCTGCGCCCTATTCGCCGGTGCATGAGGCCGGAGTGACTCAATTCGTGCACTGGTACTGCACGCATTTGGAGGACAGGCTGCTGGAGAATGCTCCCGTAAGTTGATCTCCAAACGCCGTGACCATACTTAGAGCATAAATCCGGAGAGCACCGATGGAAGATCAAATCACGCAAACCAGCCACGCGCGGCGGCCCAGCGGTCGCGACGCGAAGCGGGCCGCGCGCACCGCTCGAGCCGGGGCATCGATCCCATTCATTACCCGCAAGATTCCCTACTACGAAGTGCTCAGCGAGGAAGGTCTCGCATTGATGGAGCACAATGCCGATACCATTCTCGAGGAGATCGGCATCGATTTTCGCGATGACCCCGAGGCCATTGAGATCTGGAAAACCGCGGGGGCCGATGTAAAGGGTGAGCGCGTGCATTTTGCACGGGGTATGTGCCGTTCACTCATACAACGCACTGCGCCACGTGAATTCACGCAGCACGCCCGCAACCCGGCGCGCAGTGTGGTCATCGGCGGCAAGAACACGGTGTTCGCTCCGGCTTATGGCTCGCCCTTCGTGCGAAGTCTCGACGAAGGCCGCCGCTATGCCCGAATCGAGGACTTCCGCAATTTCGTCAAGCTCGCCTATGTGGCCAATTACCTACACCATTCGGGCGGCACGATTTGCGAGCCGGTCGATCTGCCGGTCAACAAGCGGCACCTCGACATGGTGTACAGCCACCTTAAGTACAGCGACAAGGCCTTCATGGGTTCGGTGACGGCGCCGGAGCGCGCCGCCGATTCCGTCGCGATGGCGAACATTGCGTTTGGCGCGGAGCTGAACGATCCGCTGAGTGGCCGGCCGAAGACGACCATCATCAATCTCATCAATGTCAATTCGCCGATGACCTACGACTCGACCATGCTGGGCGCCGCCAAGGTCTATGCACGCGCGAATCAAGCCTTGATCATCACGCCTTTTATTCTTTCCGGGGCCATGTCCCCCGTCACCGTCGCAGGTACCGTCGCTCAGACTTTTGCCGAGGCGCTGGCGGGGCTTGCATTTGTGCAACTGGTCAATCCAGGCGCGCCCGTGGTGCTGGGAAGTTTTGCTTCATCGATCTCGATGCAATCGGGAGCCCCGACCTTCGGAACGCCGGAACCGGCCTTGGTGCTCTATTCCATGGCCGCGCTCACGCGTCGCCTCGGGATACCGTTTCGTTCCGGCGGCAGCCTCTGCGCCTCGAAGATCCCGGATGCGCAAGCGGCCTATGAATCGGCGAATACGTTGCTGCCCACCTGTCTTGCCGGCGTCAACTTCGTGCTGCACACCGCGGGGTGGCTCGAGGGGGGGCTGGCGATGGGCTATGAGAAGTTCGTCATGGACGCGGACCAGGCCGGCATGATGCACAAACTGCTTGAGGGCGTGGACCTGTCGGCGAACGGTCAGGCGCTCGATGCCATGCACGAAGTCGGTCCCGGCAAGCACTTCTTGGGCTGCGCCCACACCCAGGCAAATTTCGAGAACGCGTTCTACCGCTCACCGCTCGCCGACAACAACAGCTACGAGCAGTGGCAAGCCGAAGGGTCGCCCGATATGAC
This sequence comes from Gammaproteobacteria bacterium, assembly GCA_025355165.1. Taxonomy (GTDB): domain Bacteria; phylum Pseudomonadota; class Gammaproteobacteria; order Steroidobacterales; family Steroidobacteraceae; genus Bog-1198. The sequence continues at coordinate 6,605 of JANYAD010000024.1, forward strand.
GAAACGCGCGAATGCCCTGTGGAAGAAACAGCTGGCGGAGTACGTGTTGCCACCCATGGATCCTGCCATCGATGAGGCGCTGCTCGACTACATGGCCAGGCGCAAGGCCGCGTTCCCCGACTCAAATGTCTGAGCCGTGCCCGCTGGCGCTCTAGTCAGCCTTTAATGGATTGACGCGGCGCGGCCGGCGGCCGCGGGTTTCACTTTGGCTCGCCGATTCTTTGGCCGCGGGCAAGGCGACGACTTTGCGCAAGTTCGCATAAGCAGCGCTCTTGTGGGGAATTGCCATCGCCTCGACGAAGTGATGCTGGAAGCGCGGCTCGATCGCGGTTTCCACTTTCTCGATGCGCCGAACCAAATCCTCGATGACACCGCGCGAGGCGCCATCCAGCAGTGCGATGCGTGCGCCGGTGCCCGCAGCATTGCCGGCCGAACGCACTTGCGCAAGATCGCAATCGGGAATCATGCCGAGAACGGTCGCATACTTGACGTCGATATGACTGCCGAATGCACCCGCAAGACGAATGCGATCGACGTGATCGATGCCGAGCCGTTCCATGAGCAGCGCGATGCCGGCATAGAGTGCCGCCTTCGCCAATTGGATGGCGCGAACGTCGGTTTGCGTGATCTTCATCTCCATCGCACCTCGATGCAGTACATACGCGTACGTCCTGCCGTTCGCGACAATGCGCGGCGAGCGCGCGGCCAGCCTGCCGTCCAGTACGCCGTCTTGGTTGATGATGCCGGCGAGGTACATCTCGGCGATAACTTCGATAATGCCCGATCCGCAGACTCCCGTGATGCCGGTAGCCGCCGTCGCTTCATTGAAGCCCGGCTCGAGGGACCACAGGTCCGAACCAATGACTTTGAAGCGCGGCTCGAGCGTGTCGCGATCGATGCGCACGCGCTCGATCGCTCCGGGAGCCGCGCGTTGACCACAGCTAATCTGGGCGCCTTCGAAGGCTGGACCTGTGGGGCTGGAACAGGCGAGCAACCGCTGACGATTGCCGAGTACGATTTCAGCATTTGTGCCGACGTCCACCAACAGCGTGATTTCTTCGCCCAGATCCGGACGCTCGGCGAGCAACATTCCCGCGGCATCCGCGCCGACATGACCGGCGATGCACGGCAGCACGTAAATGCGCGCGTTGCGGTTCAATTTGAACTCGATGATATTTGCCCGCAAGGTGAGCGAGTGATCCACGGCTAGCGCGAACGGCGCGCCGCCGAGTTCCACCGGATCGATGCCGAGCAGCAGGTGATGCATGATTGGGTTACCGACCAGCGTCGCCTCGAGGATATCCTCGTGAGAAATGCCTGCTTGTCGTGCCACCTCCGCCGCCAGTTCACTCAAGGCCTCGCGCACCGCCTTGGTCATCAGCGCGGCGCCGCCTTGATTCATCATCGAATAGGAGACGCGGCTCATCAGGTCCTCGCCAAAGCGGATCTGCGGATTCATGACGCCCGCGGAAGCGACCACATCCCCGCTGCTCAAATCGCACAAGTGCGCAGCAATCGTCGTCGACCCCACGTCGACCGCGAGTCCGTAGACACGCTCGTGCAAGCCGGGCCACACTCCGATGATCTGCTTGGCGGCATGCACCGCCACGGTGACTTGCCACGATGCGCTGCGCAAGGTCGGCTGCAGCGTTTGTATTACCGATAAATCGCAGGTCAGATCCTTGAGGCCCCATTCCGATTCCAGTGCCTCAAACAGCCGGCGCAGATCGCCGGACGGGTCGTGCATGTCCGGTTGTTTCACCTGCACATAGTGCAGGCGCAAGAGAGGATCGAGCTCGATCACATGCGCGTCGGCCTCCTTGCGCACCACCTGACGATGCACCTGACTGCTGGCAGGAACGTCGATGACCACATCGGCCTCGACTCGCGCCGAACATGACAAGCGGCGCCCTGGCGCCAACGGCATGCGCCGTGAAAAGCGCTTTTCCGGCTCACTAAACGGCGATAGGCTCAAGCTCGATGAGAACACGCCGTGCTTGGCGAACTCACCCTCCGCAACCAACACTTGGCAACGGCCGCAAAGGCCACGGCCGCCGCACACCGAGTCGATGTCCACGCCGAGACTGCGGGCCGCCTGCAGCAGCGGCGTGCCTACGGCGAAATGGCCGCGCTTCCCGGAAGGGGTGAACACGACGAGCGGATCACGGGTCGTCATGCGATTCTCTGGCCCTCAGGCCGGCCGTGGGCGGTGGCCGCCTTCGCGGCGGCCGCGCGGAGCAGCGCCTGCCGAGGCGCCGGCTACGGGGGGCGGCTGCGCGTCGCGAAAGCGCCGAATCCAGCGGGCGCAATCCGGATCATGGCCGAGCATGACGTCCGCGCCCATGCACGCCTTGATGACCTCGACATGCAATGGGTTGGTGATCGCGGAGGTCATTCCGGCAGCCATTGCCATCGTCAGAAATGCGCTGTTGATGCCATCCCGGTTCGGCAGTCCGAAGCTGATGTTCGAAGCACCGCAGGAGGTGTTGACCTTCAGTTCGGTGCGCAGACGGTGCACCAGGCGCATGACCTGCACGCCAGCTTGATTGATCGCGCCGATGGGCATCACGAGCGGATCCACGACGACATCCGATGCCGGGATGCCATGGTCCATCGCCCGCTCGACGATTTTCTTCGCCACCGCATAACGCACATCCGGGTTCTCGGAGATTCCCGTCTCATCGTTCGAAATCGCGATCACCGCAGCGCCATACTTCTTGACGAGCGGCAGCACCGCCTCCAATCGTTCATCTTCGCCGGTCACCGAATTGACCAACGCCTTGCCCTTGTAGACCGCGAGCCCGGCCTCGAGTGCGGCGACGATGGACGAATCGATGCACAGCGGCACGTCGGTGATCGACTGCACGAGCTGTATGGCGCGCGCGAGAATTGCCGGCTCATCGGCCAACGGGATTCCCGCATTGACATCGAGCATGTGTGCGCCGGCCTCAACTTGCGCACGCGCGTCCGCCGCGACGCGCGTGAAATCGCCTGCCGTCATTTCCGCAGCTAGAATCTTGCGCCCGGTCGGATTGATGCGCTCGCCTATGATAACGAAAGGCCGATCGAAACCGATCACGACTTCCTTGGTGGCAGAACTAACGATGGTGTCGGTCATGAAGCTGCCGTCCTGTGAGAATATTGCGGGGCATCGCGTTCGGGATACCAGGGAGAGCGACCCTGAAGGATGCCGGATCTTTCGACAATCTCGGCCACCGACTCTTCCTGCCGGTAAGCCATGATGTGCACGCCGCTGACGCCGCGGATCTCGCGCATCGCCTGTATCAACTCGATGCAGATAGTGCGGCCCTCGAGCGCCTGGTCGCGCGCGCCGCTGAGGCGCGCGATGATCGCGTCCGGGATATGCATACCGGGGACGTTATTGCGCATCCACTCTGCGGCTTTTGCCGAGCGCAGCGGGCCGACACCGGCGAGGATGTAAACCTTGCCGAACAGACCGAGTGCCTCCACCTGGTCCATGAATCCGCGCAGCAGCGCTAGATCATAGCAATACTGCGTCTGGATGAATTGCGCGCCCGCGGCGACTTTCTTCGCCAAGCGCTGCGGCCGCCAAACATGAGGCGCAGCCGAGGGGTTTTCAGCAGCGCCGAGAAACACGCGCGGCGCGAAGCTGATCTTGCGCCCGCTTTGAAAATGGCGTTCATCGCGCTGGGTGCGCGCGATATCGAGCAGCGACACGCAGTCCAAATCGAACACCGGCTTGGCCTGCGGATGATCGCCCGCCTGCACGCCGTCGCCCGTGAGGCAGAGCATATTGCAGACCCCCATGGCGGCGCCGCCTAGAATATCGCCCTGGATCGCGATGCGATTCCGGTCGCGGCAGGAGATCTGCATGATGGGCGCATAGCCGACCCGCGTCAGCAACGCGCAGACGGCGAGACTCGACATGTGGCAATTCGCGCCGCTGCCGTCGGTGGCGTTGATTGCGTCGACGTAACCGTCGAAAACACGTGCCCGCTTGTATACATCCTCCGGATCGGCCGAATCCGGCGGCGCAAGCTCGGTAGTAACCGCAAAGCCGCCGGCGCGCAGCACCCGCTCGAACCGCCCTGGAGAGGTATGGCCGGGCAGGATCGGTAGCGGGTAGCCCGGTACGGGTTCATCCTCGAATTTCACGGCGAGGCCCTGGCGTTACTTTTCTCGCGCGTGACCCGCAGCCACGACGAATGCCCTTGTAGCCGTTGATCAACGGCGAGCTGAAGCTTGCTCATCGACTCAACGCCGCCTGGAATGCGTTCGCTGCCGTGGTAGGCCTCGAGCCAAACACATCTCATGTCCGGTTTGACTTCGCAATTGCCGTCGGCGCGCACGCCGCCGCACGGGCCGTTGCGCAGGGTCTTAGGACAGTTCATCGGGCAAGACATCCCGGTTGAACTGAGCACGCACTGACCGCACATCCGGCAGTCGAATAACAAGCCTTTCACGACTTTCTCGACGGCCGCCGTCGGCCGTTCGATACGCTCGTATCCCAGTGCTCTGAACAGGCCGTTCAGCTGCACCAGCAATGCTTCGAAACCCCCATAAAAGGCGTGCAAGCCGCGCGCGTGGCGCACTGACCAAAGCCTGACCGCATACATCAGGCGGACTCGGAAGCCGGTGCGGCCCCGGAATTAGTAACGGCGCGATCGGCATCAATGCCCTTGGCGCGAATGAGTGCCTCCAACGCATGGTCGGTATATTTAGCCTCGAGTGCGGCCGCCTCGGCGGCCGCCTCGGCATTCAGATCATCTCCGCAGGGACGCGGCGCGCTGCGCGCC
>JANYAD010000042.1 GCA_025355165.1 Gammaproteobacteria bacterium
CCGGCCTTGATGCCGGCCTCATAGTTGTCGCTGCGCGCCGGCTTCAGCGCCACATTCAGACCGGGCAGGCTGCCGTCCACCGACCGGTAGGCCAGATCATTCAGCGTCGGAGTTTCGAATCCCTTGCCAAAGGACCCGTAAATATTGACTGCCGAGGTGGCCCGAAATGTCACGCCGCCCACGGGATCGACCGCCGAATAACGAATTGCGCTATTCGCATCATCGAGCACGGCCAGGTGACCGTGAGAACTCACCTCCACCACGTTGTTGCGCACCCCGGCCATCAGACGCCAGCGCGGTGCCGGGTCCCATTGGGCCTGTAGATATTGATCGAAATCGTACACGTGGTTGGCCTCATCGCGCCTGGTTGCTCCCTGCACACCCAGGGTTGCGCCGACGAAGTTCAGATACCCCTTGCGGGCTTCGGCCAAATTGTCGTAATTCACCCCCCCCACCAGCAACAACGGCGTGCCACCCAAGGAGCGTTGATCCGTGATGTGCAGATCCGCGCCCCAATAGGCTCGGCTCAAGTCGATCACGCCGCCCGGGTAGAGCGGCGCCGCCAATTGGGTTGCCTTCGGGATTGCCTGAAACTGAGTCGTCGCGCGGTGACCGGTATAAAGGCTGGCAATAATTTCATCGGCACCACTGACTTTGTTTTCGAGCATCGCCCCCAATTGTTCTTGGGCCAGCGCTTTACGCGTGTTGTAGGCAATGGCGTTAGTACCGGCTTGGCGCGGATCGGCTGCCAGCTGCGCGCGGGTGAGTCCCAAGGGATCCTCTACGAACGGTGTTTGTACGGCATTTGCCGTGATGGTCAGCTTCGAATCAGCAACCGGGCTGGCGCTCAGCTTGGCATTGAAAAGATTGCGCTGCGCTTCACTGTGAACTCGATAACCGTTGGTCTCAAAATGTGACGCGTCCACGACGTAGTTGACGGCGCCGTTATCGCCCGTCGTTTTCAAGGCGTATCGGTGCGTGTCGAAAGAGCCGTAATCCGCAGTCCCGCCGATCAGGTAGCCAGGCCTCGCATCCTCGGTGAATACCGCAATAACACCGCCCGAAGAGTTGCCATACAAGGCCGAAAAGGGCCCTCGCAGCACTTCGATATGATCGGCTGATCCTAGATCAAACTGCGAAAACTGCCCCTGGCCATCTGGCATGGTCCCCGGAATTCCGTCGGAATATAGCCGCACGCCGCGAACACCGAAGCTCGAGCGGGCGCCGAAACCCCGTACCGACAGCTGCAAATCTTGGGCATAATTCTGACGGCTCTGCGCTGATACGCCCGGCACCGTCAGCAGCGATTCGGACAAATTGACTTGCGGCTGGCCGCTGCGCAGGGTTGGCGCGTCGATTCTATCGATCGAGAGCGGCAAATCACGGCTATCTTCGGCGACCCGCGTTGCCGTGACGACCACCGATGGCAGCTCCTCGGTGCTGCTGCCGAGCGCAGCGCCGAGCCGCAGCAAGAAGACAACCGTCACTATCGCCCGAGGAATACGCTTTCTCAGAAAAATAACCTTCTGCTTGATTTTACGTTATGTCTGAAGGATAACCTTAGTTCTTCAGCCGCTAAAGTACGGCCGCTATTTGCCGCTATTTATGGACTTGAGCAAATCTTCGCACAATCACGGCTTGAGCACGGCACGCATCGCGCTGATTGTTGCCGCCAGCGTCACCGCGGCCGGCGCACGGGACGTGCGATCTGACCTCAACGTGAGCGTGACCGTGCGCGCCATTGCCAAGATCGACGTTCAGTCTGCACCGGCCGACCTGGCGATTTCCGATGCGGATTTGCAGCGCGGCTTCATCGATGTTGTGCAACCAACGAACTTAACCGTGCGCAGCAACAGCCCGAGCGGATTCGCATTGGAAGTACTGACTGTCGCGCCCTTGCTCTCGGCGATGAGGGTCGTCGGGTTGGACTCAGAACTGATGCTGGGGGCGGAGGGCGGCACCATCGTGCAGCGATGGCGAAAACCTCAAATCGTCGATCTATCCTTGAAATTTCGCTTCACGTTGGCGCCGGGGCTTCGTGCAGGCGATTATCCTTGGCCGGTGCGTTTCGCGGTGCGTCCGCTCGAATAATCAATACGTGGCGGTAACAACGATCACGTCGCTGTAAGCACCCGGCGCCACATCCTGTGATGCAGGAATGAGTCCATACATCGTTCCGGTCGCCACATTGCTGCCCCCGGCTGCCACCGGAAACGGTCCGGCGCTGCCGGCGAACGAGCCTCCGCTGCCATCGCCCATAATCTGGCTATATGCAGTGCTCCAAAAAATGTTGTAGTTGAGAATGTTGACTCCCGAGAACATCTTTCGCGTCGCATAGCTGCCGCTCAAACCGGTACTCAACGACACATTCACAGTGACATTGGCTGATCCGGTACCGCTGCCGTTGCAAACAACACGCAGTGTCCCCGTCGATGCATTCGCGAGCGCGCTCAACGGGTTGTAGATTCCAAATGCAATGCCGCCCGCGCTTAGCGTGCAATTGACCGTGGTCGCGGCGCGCGCGCACGGTGCAGTCAGGCTCAAAAGGCTCAGCGCGAGCACTAAGTTCCAGCCCTTCATAGCGTGCGCAGCGCATCGTTGCTGGCGCGGCACACCACGGTGCCCATGTCCGGCAATGGATCATCCGGCGGCGGTGGTTCCAATCGGAAGCTGCAGTGTCCACCCGGCCAGTTTGCCTCCGCCGCCATGCCATGATCGTAATTGGTGACATACACGGTGCCGTTCAGCACCACCGGAAACTGCGTACCGCGCAAATTCACCACCGCGCCGACGGGAACCGGCTTGCCATTATCGAGAACCAGACGAAACGTGCCGCTATGCACTCGTTCGACAGGAAATCGCGCAATAACGCCGCTGCGAAACGGCGGCGCCATGATAGTGCTGCTGGCACCGATGCTGGTATCCAAGGGCAGATCTTCCGGGGTGATACTGATTCGATTGGCCTCGTAGGGCCGCAAGTTGTAGAGCAGAGCCCGGCCGCTGGCGTCGGTATGCGTGGTGAGTTGGTTTTCCACGTAAACCGGCACATCCGCCAGACCCGCAACGTCCACCATCGCGAAGCTGCCATTGACGGAACGGGTCGTATCGAGCTGACCGTCGAGCAATGTCATCGCACCGGAGAGGTAGGCGCTGCGCCCCTCGAGACCGCGATTGCGTGCCACCTGAAATTCCAAATCGGCGCTCTGGAATTGCTGGCGCCAATCGGCATCGTAATTACCGGCCGTGGAAGCGCTCAGCCGATAGCCGCTGCCAGGTCCAACCGGTGGACTCTGGGCCACCGAGGCGATCAACTCATTGTCCGGCGCACCGCTGCCGCTGCCGCCGACTAGAGCCATGGTGGCCGCACGTCGGCTCTCTAAAGGCAAAACAAAAATTAGGTAGGCGCTGGTGGAACTCTGAGCGCTGCTAGAAATATCCGATGCAGTGCGGGTTCGAGTCAGCGTGAGATTGAGCGAGCCGATTCGTCCGAAGCTTATGCTGTGAGTCAAACCGAGTGTCTGCCGCATCGGTGAATCACGATAGGTTTGGCGCACGTACGCCAGCGAAAGGGATCCGAAGCGACCCAGTCTCGTGCCCGTCTGCAGAAGGCTGCGCTGTCGCATGCGCAGGGCCGGATCCAGAGGTTCGCCTACTTGCGAGAAATCATGAGATGCCCATTGGCTGCTCGCGATGAAACTGGTGTTGGTGCCGCGATGTTCGACTCCAACGCCGCGCAGCCAACCGGATCCAATCGCATCTCCGCCGCTGGCTGCGGTGAAGTTAATGACACCGATTCGTCCCACGGCAAATGCCGCATTGAGCCCGGCGGCGTGCGCCTCGCGCGCCAGATATTCGGCATGCCCCTCCAGGGTCATGCCGTCGGTAATGCCCCGTCGATAGCTAACCTCCCCGAGCAGGGGACCATAGTCATTGCTCTGCAAACCATACTCGGCGCGAATCTTGCCGAGGTTGACCGAATACTGGCTCAGGCCCTGGGCTAACAATATCGTGCTCGAATAGAAGGACTGTGTAACCACTTGCTCGCGGCCGAGCGCATCCCGTACCACCACGCTGACATCGCCGGTGCCTGAAACGGTGGGCAAACGATCGATCACGAAGGGTCCCGGCGGCAACTGATTGCTGGACACCAGCTGATTGTTCACGAAAACATCCACCGTCGAGGGCACCGTGGCGCTGCCAGAGGTGGCAAGCAGCGGCGTAGTTAACAGATCGGGACGCAACCCGAAATTTCGACTCCAGCGCACGCCCGCATAGCGTACCGCGTTACCCCAACTGGCCCCATCACTGATAGCATCGCCGAGATTCAAGGTCTCAAGGGCCGCCGGGAAATCGCGTGTGTAAGTGGTATCGAGCCTGACCACTTGCTTGTCGGCACCGCCATAGCGGGCGACCGCGGTGTTGGTCAGCACGCCGGCTCCGGCGAAAACACCCAGCTCGGTATAGGCGCCGCCTAAGTTCCGACCGCCGATCTGCTGCGTCGAAAGCTGGTAATTTAAGAATGCGCCGGGGGAAGCCGGTGTTATTTCCGGCGAGCGCCGCTCTGCCGCGCTGAGATGGGTAGTGTCCAGGGATGCAGTCGGCGCGGCAATGATGGCGCGCTGCAAGGCTTCATCGATGGTTACCGAGCAACCCTTGATCGCTCTTGGATCGAAAAATCTCCGGCCCTCGAACAGAAGCGGTGCCGACCCAGGCGGACGCAACCGCAACCGTGCGAAATCCCCTTCCTCCAGATACAATTCGCCTTGCGGACCACGCAATACCACGAGCATTTCCGCCGAGTCGCTGCCGCTCAGAGTAAATTCCATTACAGATTGAGAGAGCTGTGAGGGCTGCGCGGCGACAGCGCAGTGGGCCGCGAGCCATAGCAGCAGCAGAACACCAGAATATGTCTGCAGTGCGTATGCAAATTGGGTCCGCTTTGTTGTGGCCACACGCCAATCCGCGGCACTTAGAGGGCGCTAGGCGCAACGTCGGCGGAAAAATCCCCTTTGTCGCTGTGACCGCGGATCGGAATCGCTCCTTGCCGAATCGCGTCCGCAGGCGGAGTCAAAGTCCAACTCATGCGGCTGCCTGGCAACACATACTTGGATGCGACTCCGCGCAGCGGCATCAGCGAGCCCGGAAACAGCGCCTCGAAATCAGTAATCTGCAGGTGGCCACTGCCATTGTTGGTCGCCGCGAGTTCAAGCTGGCCGTTTGGAAGCCAGCGCGAAGCCCAAGCGACTTCAGCGGTTGCATTGCCCTGCGCAGGGGCCACGAAAATGGGGATACTCAGTCGCAGCGCGACCCGCAGGCCGACGAATCCCGTCGGTGCCGCCTGCGGCACCTCCTCGAAAATGATGCGGTAGGTCAATTCTTGTGCAGAATCCGGCAGCCGACGCAGCGCGACACGGACGATTTGCCGACCCATTGCCGGTATTTGCAGCACCGGCGGCGTCGCCAGGATTTCACGCGTGTCATCGAGCAGTTCTGTGCCGTCTTTTTGCGACCAGCTCAACACTCGGATTTGCACTACCACGGGACTGTCTTCTTCGTTGGTGAGGGTGAGCGCTTCGGTGCGGTGATTGTTCGAAAGCTCCGCTCTGATCGGGGAAATATTGAACGTACTTGCGTTTGCCGAAGCGGCCATCGCACCGAAGATCAGCACTGCAAGAATCTTGAGCATGAATTTCCCGAAGGCACTCGCGGCGGCTACACCGCCGCGAGAGGCCTCGATCAATAGCTAACCGTAACCGTAATTGTGTCGCTGTATGCGCCTGGCACCGCCGCTTGGTTCGTGGCGTTGTCGGGAAGTTGGCCAAAAACCTGCACGCTGTTTGCCGTCGCGACACCCAGACCGGTACCGGCCACCGTCGCAGTGGGTGCGGTGCCATCGCCAAATACCGTCCCATACGCGGCGGTGGTGTACAGGTTGTATTGCAAGGTGTTGGCGCCCGAACCCATCACGCGTTGGGCGTACGTATCGCCCGTGGTCGAGCCGGCGTTAAGCGCCACGGTAAAAGGCGTGTTCTTGGTGCACTTGACGCTGATGGTGGTAGTGCCCGTCTGATTACCGCCGCCGGGCGTGTAGTTGGGAAACGCCAAGGTTGCGGCCGTCGCGGAACAGGTCGACTGCACGGTTGCAGTCACCGCAAAGGTGGTACTCGTCGTGGCAGCCTGCGCAATGCCCGCAACCATTACTCCGGTCGCCACGGCTGCGCTGAGAATCTTGTACATGAAAGCTCCTAATATATTGGACGTCATTGCGGGTTTCCCCGACAGAGCTATTTTTGCCTGACGGGCCGAAAAAGTTGTGACTGGCCTCGCAGTTTGGCTAGCGAGGGCTCAAGTTTTGAGCCAATGTGCCGGGCCCATCTCACTTGCAGAGGCTGCAAATGACGAGCGCGCCGCCAGAGCGATGCCTCCAGGGAGGGAGGTTGTGTGAAGCGCTACACGGTGTCGAGTGCGGCGCTCAAATCGGCGATAAGATCCTCTGAGTCCTCGATGCCCACCGATATGCGAATTAAGGCATCGGTTATGCCGAGGCGGTCCCGCGTTTGCTTGGCGACGCCCGAATGCGTGGTGCTGGCCGGATGCGACATCAAGGTTTCGGTACCGCCGAGGCTCACCGCCAGCTTGATTACTTGCAGCGCATCGAGCAGCCGGAATGCCTGCGCTTCACCTCCTTTGACGGCGAAGCCAAAAGTCGAACCCGCGTTTTGACATTGCCGTTGGAAGACGGCGTTACGGGGGTCATCGGCCGCCAGAAAGCCCAGATAGTTCACGGCCGCGATCTTTGGATGGGCACGCAGAAAATTCGCCACCAACGCCGCATTCTCCGCGGATTTTTTCATGCGAAGCGCCAGTGTCTCCATTGAACGCATGATCATCCAGGCGGTATTCGGATCGAGCTGAGTGCCCAGTGCGCCGCGCAACTTCTTCACCGGTCCGACCGCGGCGCGCGAGCCGACGACACCGCCTGCCACTAGATCCGAGTGACCGCCAACGTACTTGGTCAGCGAGTACATGACCAGATCGACACCGTGCTGCAGCGGCTGCTGAAAAACCGGGCCGAGAAAAGTGTTGTCGACGGCGACTGGCGGCCGACCTCCGCTTTGCCGCGAACCGATGGATTCGGACACTTCACGCATCAGTTTCAGGTCGACCAAGCTGTTGGTTGGGTTGGCGGGCGTTTCGACGAGAATAAGGCAGACGCGGCCTTTGGTTTGTTCTGCTTTCTTTAAGGCTTGAGCAGCCGCTTCCAGCACCGACTGGCGATCGTGTCCCAGATTGAAGCCGACGGCGCTCACGCCAAATGCCGGCAAAGTTTTCTCGATCAACGTTTCTGTACCGCCGTAGAGCGGTTGGCTCATGAGAACAACGTCGCCAGGACGGACGTGAGTCCATATGACGGTCGAGATGGCGGACATGCCGCTGGAGAATACGGCGGCCGCTTCGCCCTGTTCCCACAGGGCCAGCCGATCCTCAAGAACTTCCAGATTGGGATTGTTGAAGCGCGAATAGACCAGTCCCGAGGACTGTCCCTCGGGCGGTTCGCGCCTACCCGAGGTGTAGTCGAAGAAATCCTTGCCGTCTTGCGCGGTTCTGAATACGAAAGTGGAGGTCAAAAATATCGGCGGCTTCAAAGAACCTTCCGACAAGCTTGGGTCGTAGCCGTAGCCCATCATCTGGGTTTC
>JANYAD010000085.1 GCA_025355165.1 Gammaproteobacteria bacterium
TGAAGAATGAGATTGAAGAGATCCAAACCCGCTTGAATTGGCGAATGTCAAACTCACTCGACAGTGAAAGATCGGCGGGGCGCCGGTAGCGGCCACCGGTAAGTGATCTGTCCTCTTTGTGCTGAACCCGGCCGATCGGCGATTGTCTCAGAAGTGCCCGAAGTTGACGGTAGTTTCTGTCCGCTTTGCGGCGATCTAACTAGCTTTTGTTCTTCGTTATAGACGCTCGGGCTTCCTTGAGCTCCTTCCAATTCGGGGCGTACTTGAGGGCCTCATCGAATTTCGCGAGCGCCTCCTTGGCATGGCCTTGCTTCGCCAGCACCTCGGCCCACGCTTTTAACGGGTCAGCCCAGTGCGGCCCGCGCTTGTTTGCATCTGCGAGCTTCTTGGCGGCACTAGCGAGTTCGCCGTGTCTCAAGAGCCCAAGGCCCCAGGAGTAATAGGCCGCAGGTAAATCTGGTGCGAGCGCCACCGCATCCGCATAGACCTTCTGCGCACCGGTCCAGTCGCCACGACCGACAAGTATGTCGCCGTGGAATCGGTAGCAGTCGACGAACGTACCAGCGTTTTTCAGCACCGCATCCGCCTTGTCGGGATGTCCTGCCGCTTCTTCCGCCAGTGCGATCCAGCACTGGCCACCAATGTAAACGGAGGCCACGGCTGGGTCTTTAACCGAGTTACCGAAAGCTTCCATTTCCTTAAGGGCCAATCCGGCGTCGCTCGATGCCAACGCTAACTCTCCTCGTACGAAATGCAGCCCCGCCTCGATCGTAGGATCGGCGTCATCCGGGGCGGTAGTATCGATCGCTAATTGTGCGGCTGCCGGGTTGTGCAATCGCGCTTCAATGTCTGCTGTTGAGGGGCCAGCTGGAATGGGACTGGAACTGTACCCTGCCTGCAGATTCGCGTCGGCAATTGTTGCTGCGAGTTCTGCCTGGAGATTCCATGTGAGCCAATCCCATAAACCGTAATTGTATTCTGGTGCTCGACCCGGACGCCCGCCCGCTGCTCCTCGCATCTCCTCCCCTGCGCGCCACGCTCCTTCCTCGTCTCCCAGAATTGCGAGTGCCGCTTGTTGGCTGAGCCTTGCAACCCATAGATCAGGCTTGATTTCGATCGCCGCAGCGATGATTTCAAGAGCTTCGCGCTGAGCGCCTGTGGACTCCAGTCCCAACCCCCAAATGTTCAGTAGGTATGGCCGATCCCCAGGATCTGCCTTGGCGACTCGCTTTCTTGCGAAGTCGATCGACTCCTCGTAATGGCCAGGAACGGCCAGATATGTGGCCCACAACACCGGTTGCGACTCTGCAAATACATACTGGGCCGCATCTGTTTGCAACTTCGCGATGTCGCCGATTGCCCCCGAAAAGGTCTTGGCGGGCACTTTAGTGCCGCGAACGGTGAGTTCAAGCGTTCCAGTTTCGGTCTGCACTAGATTGCCACTGATATGCAGATCATCGCCGAAGCGTGCCTTCAGCAGCTCTGAGACCTCGCCAAGCGAGATCCCGGACTCGGGAAGCGCAATCTTGACCTCGTTAGACCATGCGTTCGATAGGTCGCGCTTGGCGGCGACCGATGTGTGGGTCGCATTCTGCAGGCGTGTGATTTCGTCTAGAACACCCGCTGCAACCACAGTGCCTGTGACGCCGCGCGCCGCGAGTGCCGGTGGCGTCGCAAAAGCCTCGATGATGACTCGACGCGACGTCATGGCGTCATGCAGCAGGATGGCAAATCCGACGCCAACGACGGTCCCGACGAGAGCGATGAACACCTGAAATCCGATACGCAGAACCTGTCCCAGGCGTTGCCCGCGAAGGAGGTGTGCCTGGTGACCCAGGTGTGCAAGACGGAGCGCGTGTTCGTCTTCAAGGTGCATTGTCTGCACCTTTAATAGCTGCGATTGATCGGCTAGAAAATCGGCTGTTCTCCGCGCCACCTCGGGGTCGCCGCCCGCGAGTTTGGCCGCTACGGCCGACGCGTAAGCTTCGGCGCCAGCACGCGCATCTGGTGCCTCGGTGTCCGGCTTCTCGTCCTCGGCGCCAATAATTCCACTGAGCATCCCTTCCGCCATACAGTCTCCCTTTATCGACATGTTGGTCCACGCGTTACGCGTTGGCAACACTCGGCAATTGGGGGTCACCAATGTCAGCTTTAGGGCGGGTATTTCAGGACCGTGACCGGCAAGTAATGGCCGAACCTTGCCGGTGGCCGCGAGCTGCCGACCGAACGCGAACTTTCGACCCTAAGGCGCCGTTCGCACCTCTCGACTGCGGACGTTCAGAATCATATAAGCTGACGCTCGCGGCGAGGTCGGCGGCACTCCCCAGAAGGTGCCCCCAGCCACGACCGGGGGAGCGACGCTTCGATGACCGAGCCGACCAAGGCAGTATTTCTGAGCTATGCCTCGCAGGATGCCGAGGCGGCGCGGCGCATTTGCGAGGCGCTGCGGGCGGGCGGGATCGAGGTCTGGTTCGATCAAAGCGAACTGCGCGGCGGGGATGCGTGGGACCGGCAGATCCGTAAGCAGATCCACGACTGCGTGC
>JANYAD010000148.1 GCA_025355165.1 Gammaproteobacteria bacterium
AGGCCGTACGCCATGTGAAAGTCCGCCTCGGCCAGGGGATCTCCCTGATCAAGATTGACCGGGCTTTCGCTGGACATCGTGTCCTCGGCGGCCTTAAGGTCGGCTGTCGTCTCGCCGTAGTGCTGCACAGCCTGGTTAGGATCGAGCGTGCGATGCTGGCCCGATTCCTCCACCACAAAGGAGTCGTCGGCGCCACGGCTGGCGGGCATTCTGTCGGTAGGATCGCGAAATTCCGCAATGCCCGTTGCGTCCATTTCAGGGAAGTCGCCAGCGCTGCCGGTGCTGCTGGCTCGACGTCGTCGCAATGAGGCAATAGCGAGCGCTGCAATCAGCGCAAGGATGATGGCGGCCGGGATCCACCAGTTGGCCTGCAGCCAGTCAAGCAAGGACCCTGATTCCGCTGCCACCACCGGCTTCTTCGGCGGCGCCGGTTTCGGCGCCGGCGTGGGTATCGGCGTCGGTGCCGTGATTTCGGCCGGCGGCGGCAGGGGCGTCGATGCCGCAGGCGTGGGGGCGGTGCTGCTCGTGGCCGTCTCCACCGGAGGAGGCGTGGTTGGAACCGGAACAGGCGTTGGCGTCGGCGCTGCCACGGTTTTCGGCGGCGTGGGGGCTGGGGTTTGCGTCGCAGGCGTGCCGAGCTTGCGCTGCAACTCGCTCAACTCATTATTTTTCAACGTCAGCAGGCGCTGAGATTCCGCCAGTTGCCCTTCCAAATCCTTGACGCGGCCTTTCAGAGCTTGCGCCTCTCCGCTCGAAGCCGACTCGCTGGTGCTGGCGTTCGTACCGCCGCCTGCACCGGGGGTGACCAGACGTAAATGTCCGCTCGAGGGGTTGGCGGATGATCCGCGCCATGCATCCATTTGGCGATGCACTTCACTCATCGCTTCGGATTGATTCAAAGCGGCGATTTCATCGCCTCCTGGAACGCGCAGCACCGCGCCGCGCCGTAGGATATTGATGTTGCCGCCGAAGGCATCGGGATTCGCGCGGTACATGGCGATCATGGATTGGTCAACGTCGGCTTTCGAGCCGGAGCGCAAGCTGTGAGCGATCTTCGAAAGGGTGTCGCCTTGGGCGACGCGATAGCTATTGCCTGCCGTTGCCTCGGTGCCCGCGGGCGAGCCAACGCCGCCCGAGTTGCGTGTGCTGTTGGAGTCTGAGGCTCGGCTTGCCGATCGAGGGGCAGATGAGCCCGCTCGCTTTCCAGAGGCCGTGGCCGCGCCGCTGTCCTCAGCGGCTGCCGTACTCGATATCGGTGCGGGCTTGGTCCGCGCCGGTGCGCTCGCCTGTGGCGTGGTCGCGGCCACGACGGGGGCCGAGGAACTCGCCCGTTCACCGGGCGTGTACACAGGCGGATCGAGCAGCACAGTGTATTCGCGCATCAGGCGCCCGCGCGCCCAGTTCACCTCGACCAAGAACGTCACAAACGGCTCGGGGATCGAATCGGTAGATCGAACCTGAAGTACATCGCGGCCGTCTTTGGTCTTGGCCACCTTGAAGGTCAAGGTTGACAGAAAGGGAGGCCGATCGATGCCATAGCGAGTAAACGCATCCTTGGGCGCAAGCGTCGCTCGCAGGGCAGTTAATTCCTCGGGAGCGGCCGCAATGAGGTCGATATCGGCGTTCATCGGCTCGTTTAGCGATGAATTCAGATGAATTTCACCCAAGCCCAAGGCCCCCGCTAAGGACGGGGACAGCAGGCATGCCATCAGCATTAGGCGAGGCAGGGTCACAAACATTTCTACTCCCAGGATTCTGCTAGGCAAGCGCACAAAGTTCATTGTGTAATAGGGGCTTGGAAGCGAATTCTCACTTGCCTTTTACATAAGCCAATAACTATATCTCACTGGCATCTATTTACCAAAATCTGGCACACCGAAACTGCGTTATGCGCCGCACATTTCCGAACATTATCAGCCACCACCCAAAAATTTAGACCTCGATCACGGGTCATATCGGCCCGAACGCGCCCCACATATACCTGATCGGGTTCCACCGCCAACGTAGCCGGCGTCGGAAATTCGGCGCTGGATTCCGGGTCAATGAGCCTCAATCCGCTCCCGCGCTGCAGCACGTCAAGGGCTTGCACGAGATCAACGGGCCGCTCAAAAGAGGCGTGTACCGCGAGACTATGGCCGAAGAACACTGGCACCCGCACCGCCGTGGCATTGATGGTGAGGGCGGGTAAATCAAGCAACCGGCTGGTCTCCTCCCACAGCCTGCGCTCCTCGCGGGAGGCACCGTCCGCTTCCAGCGAGTCGACCAGCGGGATCACGTTAAAAGCTATTTGCCGGCCGAAGGCCACGCCTCTCGCCTTCTTACCACTCAGCATGGCCACGGTCTCCCCGGCGAGTTCATCCATGGCGACGCGTCCGCTGCCCGACACTGCGTGGTAGGTGGCCACTTCGGCGCGAACCAGACCGGCGAGGGAGTGTAGGGGCTTGAGCGCGGTCGCGAGGGCGACACTGGCACTGCCGGGGAGCGCAATCAGTCCGCTCGATCCGATGCTTTCAAGCACCTGCGGATTTACATCGGCCGCCACCAAAGGCACTTCGGGATTCATGCGAAATGCCGCAGAGCCGTCGATCACCCAGGCGTGCGCCGCTGCGGCTTGCGCATAACGCTCCGACAAGGCTGTGCGACCGCAGAAAAAGACCAGGTCGGAGCGAGAAAAATCAAACGCCGCTACATCGCCCACGCTCAATTTGGCTTCTTCATTGCTCGCCGGTGCGCCGAGGCTGCGCTGATCATCCAACGCATGCAGCTCGGCGTAGCGCATTTTTCGCGCACGCAGCTCCTCGATCACCGCCGCCCCGATCAAGCTCGACGCGCCGACGACCGCTATACGCGGTAACGAGGTGGCGCTCATCGCTGCGTGATGACCGGCGTAGCCGACACCACGTCGGCGCATTGTGCGCGGAAGCGCAAGTAGTGATCAATCAGCACCAGCGCCAGCATAGCCTCGGCGATCGGCGTCGCGCGGATGCCGACGCAGGGATCGTGACGCCCTGTGGTGACCACTTCCACGGGCGCACCCTTAAGATTGATGGTTTGCCCAGGCAGCGTAATGCTCGAGGTCGGCTTCAGCGCCAGACTCACCACGATGTCTTGTCCCGAAGAGATGCCGCCCAAGATGCCCCCCGCATGATTGCTCTTGAATCCGTGAGGGGTCATCTCGTCGCGATGTTCCGAGCCCCGCTGCTCCACCGACTTGAATCCCGCGCCGATCTCCACACCCTTCACCGCGTTGATGCCCATCATCGCGCTTGCCAGGTCGGCATCGAGCCGCTCGAATACCGGCTCGCCCCAGCCGGGCGGCACGCCGTTGGCGATGACCGTGACGCGCGCACCGATGGAATCGCCCGCCTCGCGGACGCGCCAAATAAAATCCTCGAGCTCTGCAATGCGCGACGGGTCCGGGCAAAAAAATGGATTGTCGTAGGCGCTTTGCAAATCCACCGGCTCGATAATGATCGGACCCATTTGGGCAAGATACCCATGCACCGTGACCTTGAGGCGCTCGCGCAAGAATTTGCGCGCGATGGCACCGGCCGCCACCCGCACCACCGTCTCACGCGCCGATGACCGCCCCCCGCCGCGGTAGTCGCGAAAGCCGTACTTTTGCTGATAGGTATAATCGGCGTGCCCAGGTCGAAAGCGATCCTTGATCTTCTCGTAGTCGCGCGAGCGCTGATCCTCGTTCTCAACCAAGATCGCGATGGGCGTACCGGTGGTTCTGCCTTCGAAAACCCCCGACAGGATGCGCACTGTATCGGACTCGTGCCGTTGGCTGGTGTATTGCGAGGTTCCGGGCCGGCGGCGGTCCACATCCAGCTGCAAATCCGGCTCGCTGATTTCAAGTCCGGGCGGGCAGCCGTCCACGACGCAACCCAGCGCGGGGCCATGACTTTCCCCGAAACTGGTTACCGTGAACACCCGACCAAAAGTATTGCCCGCCACTCCTCAATCTCCTTGAGCGCTAAAGATCCCTCGCCTTCAACACAAACACCCCTTCGCCGCCCATCGCAATGCGCGGCCATATGTAAGGCAGGTGAGGATATGCGCGCAACAACGCCGCTTCGGAGTTGCCGACCTCCACCACCAAAATCCCCTCATCCACAAGGTGTGACCGAGCGCCGGCCAAGATAGCGCGTACCGAGTCCAGACCGTCGCGACCTGAAGCCAAACCCAACTTCGGTTCATGACGGTACTCCGGCGGCAACGTGCGCATCTCGGCGCGCCCGACGTACGGCGGATTGCTCACAATGATATCGTAACGCCTCCCCGTCACGCCGCTGAAATAATCGGAGTGCAATACCGATACCCGTTGTTGCAATCCTAGCCGACGCGCGTTGCGCCGGCAGACCTGCAGCGCGGGGGTGGAAATGTCCGCAGCATCGACATGCGCCCGCGGAAAGGCTTTGGCGCAGGCCAGCGCGATGGCTCCCGACCCGGTGCCGATGTCGAGCACACGGCGTACGCGGCGGGCTTGGCTCCAAGGCGCAAAGCGATGCATAACCAGTTCGGCAATGGGCGAGCGGGGCACCAACACTCGTTCGTCTACGTACAGCTCGAGTCCCGCAAAAAAAGCGCGATGCGTGAGGTACGGAAGCGGCACGCGCTCATCGATGCGCCGCTGCAGCAGTTGGTTGATCCGCGCCGTGGTACGCGGCTTCAGCGGCTGCTCATATGCGCTCGCACCTCGACTATGCGGCAGGCCCGCGACAAAAAAGACCAATTCCGCTGCCTCATCGCGCGCATCGGCAGTACCGTGTCCAAAATACACGCGCGCCGCGCTAAGTGCCCGAGCGCAACGCACGATGGCTTGCCCGACGCTGTCGGCGGGCGTGGCGGCGGTATGGGATAATCGGCGCATGGCTCGCTCTAAACTACTGCTCCTGATGCTGCTCTGTGCGGCTGCCGGCGGCGCTGCGGTGCTCATTGCAGCCCACAAAGCTCCAGTGGTGCCTCTTGCCAGCGGTACCTTACTCGTGCCGAGCCACGCGCTGGCGGATTTTAGCTTGCTTGACCAGCAGGGTCGCCGGTTCGGTCGGGCCAATTTGCGCGGTCATTGGTCACTGATGTTCTTCGGCTATACCCATTGTGCGGACATCTGCCCGGCCACCCTGGCCACATTGGCGGCGGTGGAGAAGCGTATGCGCACGAAAGCTTCTCCGTTGCCGCCCCAGGTCATCTTCGTCTCCCTCGATGCCAGGCGAGATACGCCGGCGCAGTTGGCAAAATACCTCGCCTACTTCGACGCTGAATTCATCGGCTTGACCGCCGCCGATCAGCCCGCCATCGAGGCGCTCGCCAAGCAATGGGGTGTGGCGCCAAGCAACCGGCCCGTCACGGACGGCAATGACACGGTGGATCACTCGGCTGCCATTTTCGTCATCGATCCCAAAGGGGATATTGCCGCCATCCTAACGGGCCCATTCACGAGCGACGCCTTGCAAAGCGACATTGCCCGCATCGTGACCGGACACGCATGAGCCTGGACCGCCTTTTCGTTTGGCTGCAACATGTGCTTCCCCAGCACGCCTTGTCGCGCCTGATCCTGCGCGCCACCCGCGTTCGCTCGCCCTGGTTCAAGAATCGGCTGGTGCGCGGCTTCCTCAAGCTCTACCCGGTCGACATGAGCGAAGCGCTGCAGGCCGAGCCGACGAGCTTCGCCAGCTTCAACGAGTTTTTTACCCGAGCATTGAAGCCCGGCATGCGCAGCATCGATCCCGATCCCAATTCCATTGCCTGCCCGGCCGATGGCGCAATCAGCGAGGCGGGCGCCATCGAGGGCGACCTGCTGTTGCAGGCCAAAGGCCGCCGCTACTCGCTCAACGAACTGCTGGCATCGCGAGCTTGGGCGCAGGATTTCGAAGGCGGCTCATTCGCGACCATTTATCTCGCCCCTTTCAATTATCACCGCGTACACATGCCGCTGCGGGGGCAGCAACGCTCGACGGTGTACGTTCCGGGGCGGCTGTTCAGCGTCAATGGCACAACAGCCCGGCACGTGCCCAAGCTGTTCGCTCGCAATGAGCGCGTGCTGACGTTGTTCGACACCTCATGCGGAGAAATGGCACTGGTCATGGTCGGCGCGATGAATGTGGGAAGCATCGCCACCGTGTGGGCGGGCGATATCACGCCGGCCGCGCGCCGTCAGGTGACCGAGCTGCCCTCGCCCCCCCTTTGGCTCGACAAAGGAGAGGAATTCGGCCGCTTCAACATGGGCTCCACGGTGATCTTGCTGTTTCAGCGCGGCCGCGCGCGCCTGAACCCGCAGCTTCGGGCGGGCACCATCGTCAGGGTGGGCCAGTCGCTGGGGACTTTGCAATGAGTTGGCGGCCCGCGGCAACCCAGGCGGCCCTGCGGAG
The DNA here is from genome assembly GCA_025355165.1 of Gammaproteobacteria bacterium. Classification (GTDB taxonomy): domain Bacteria; phylum Pseudomonadota; class Gammaproteobacteria; order Steroidobacterales; family Steroidobacteraceae; genus Bog-1198. The sequence goes on from JANYAD010000148.1 coordinate 6,375, forward strand.
GCGCGCGCAAATGCTGCGCGCTGCCCGCGCGTTCTTCGAACAGCGTGCCGTGCTGGAAGTGGATACCCCCATTTTGAGCGCGGCCGCTGTGAGCGATCCGCAGATCGAGTCCTTGAGCACCCGGATTGCGGGCACGCCCGGCCAAGCGTATCTGTGTCCTTCGCCTGAATACGCAATGAAGCGCCTGTTGGCAGCCGGCAGCGGCGATGTCTATCAAATTTGCAAAGTGTTCCGCGACGCCGAGCACGGGCGATGGCACAACCCGGAGTTCACCATGATCGAGTGGTATCGCATGGGCTTCGACGATGGGGCGCTCATGGACGAAGTGGAAGAGTTGCTCGGACAGCTGCTCTCCCCGGTGCGCACGGTTCAATCCGCCGAACGTTTGAGCTACCGAGCCGCGATGCGCCGCCACGCCGGCGTCGATGCTTTCGAGGCCGGCGATACCGAACTTTTGGATGCGGCGATGCGCCATGGCATCACCTGCCAGACTCAACTCGACCGCGATGCAAAACTCGATTTGCTGATGGGCTTGGTGGTCGGGCCCCAGCTTGGCTTGGCCCGTCCCTGTTTCGTTTGCGATTACCCCGCATCCCAAGCCGCCCTGGCGCGCCTAAAGAAAGGCACTCCCCCCGTGGCGGCGCGCTTCGAGTTGTACCTGGACGGTTTGGAGCTGGCGAATGGTTTTCACGAGTTGGCGCAGCCCCAGGAGCAGCGCGCACGCTTTGTTCACGATTTAAGCGTGCGCAAAGCGCGTGGCCAGATGCAAACGCCGCTGGACGAGAACTTATTGGCCGCGCTCGAACATGGATTGCCCGATTGCGCGGGCGTTGCGCTCGGATTTGACCGGCTGGTAGCGATCGCGCTCGGCGCCGATTCGCTGGCCGCTGCCCTCTCCTTCAGCATCGACAACGCCTAGCGGCGGGCTTACCTGATCCGAACTCTAGCCTTTACCGCGCGACAAGTATTCGCCGGTGCGGGTGTCGATGCGCAGTATTTCACCTGCGTTGATGAACAGCGGCACACGCACCATTGCGCCGGTTTCCAGCTTGGCGGGCTTGGAGCCGCCGGTCGCCGTATCGCCGCGCACCCCCGGATCGGTCTCGACCACTTTGAGTTCCATGTGCGCGGGCGGAGTGACTTGCAGAGGCACGCCGTTCCACAACGTGACGACACAGACGGTGCCGTCCTTGAGCCACTGAGCGCCGTCACCGACTGCCTGTTTGGATGCGGTGAGTTGCTCAAAGGTCTCCGGTACCATGAAATGGAAGAAGTCTCCGTCGCTGTACAGATACTGCATGTCGGTATCGACGACATCGGCCGCTTCGACGGTATCGCCGGATTTCCAGGTACGTTCGATGGTGCGGCCGGTTTTGAGGTTGCGGACGCGCACGCGGTTGAAAGCCTGCCCCTTGCCGGGCTTGACCATCTCATTCTCGACGATCGCATACGGGTCGCCGTCGATGAGAATTTTCAGGCCGGATTTGAATTCGTTGGTGCTGTAGTTAGCCATCGAAGGCCTCGAGTTGAAGGGCGCGTATCATAGCCGCAACTCAAGGGTTGTGGCCAGTTGGTCGCCTACCGAGCCCGGTATTGACGTCCGTCCCAGAATGGCCGGATTTAAGGTGCTACACTTTACCGCCGATTTATGAGGAATTTGCCAGTTGAGCGACCAGGGTGCGGTTCCGATGATCGTCATGACGAGGTCCCAGGACCACGTCGAGGCCATCAACAGCACACTGCGCAAAGCCGGCCATCCGGTGCACTGTACCTGGCTGCCCGATGCCAGCGACTTAGGCGACGCCCTCACCCAGCTGAATCCTGAAATGCTGATCGTCTTCATCGATGAGCTCAGCGTGGAGCTGGCGTCCATTATGAAGATTAAGCAACAGACCGCGCCGGGCATGCCGGTGCTGCTGGTGCGCGAGAGCGTCGATGAAACGGCCATTGCCGAGGCGATGCGCCTCGGATGTCAGGACGTCGTCACGCTCGAAAATCGAAGCCGTCTGCAATCGGTCGCGAGCCGCGAGCTGCGCTCCCATCGGCTGGAGCGGGCGCTCTCCACCACGCTGTCATCGGCGCGAGAATACCGTGAACAGCTGCAGAACTTTCTGGAGGGTTCCGCCGATGCCATTACTCACGTGCAGGAAGGCATTATCGTCGATGCGAACAGCGCGTGGCTCGAACTCTACGGTTACTCCGAAAACGACGCACTCAACGGCACACCGCTCATGGATTTGTTCGAGCAGGAGACTCATCCCGCGCTGAAAGGCGCACTGGTTGCCTGCCTGCAGGGCAAGTGGGAAGGCCACGGCTTGAAAGTGCAGGCGCTGCTGTCGGACGGCTCCAGTGTGGCGCTCGAACTGGTGCTGACGCGCGCCGACTACGACAACGAACCGGCGGTGCGTATCGCCATTTCAGCGTTGCGTAAAAAAGACCGCGATCTGGAAGTTCAGCTTGCCGCTGCGGTCAAGAACGATGCCACGACTCAGTTCTTGCAGCAGCGCTACTTGATCGCCGCGATGCGCGAGCGCGCCGCGCAGAACATGAAGGGCGGCGTGCGTCAGATCGCCCACATGAAACCCGACCGCTTCACCGATATGCAGCATTCCATCGGCGTGCTCTCTAGCGAGGATTTCATGGCACAATTGGCGGAGTTGCTGCGTTCGCAATTGACCAGCACCGATCTGTGCGGACGCTTCGGCGGCAACGGCATCCTGGTGATGCTCGATCGCGGCACCGCGAAAGATGTGGAGACTTGGGCCGAGAATATCGTCAAGCGCGTGCATGCACATGTTTTCGTGTTTGACGATAAGACCCTGTCGGCCACGGTCACCGTCGGCTTGGGGTTGCTGCCGCCCAGCAATCCGGATGTCGGAGCCGCCGTCACGGACGCGGTGAGTGCCACGCGCCGCGGCCGCGAGCTGGGCGGCAACCAGATGTACGTGGTGGACAAATCCGACACCGATACCCGCGTCCAGGCCTATGACAAGATCTGGGTGAAGCACATCAAGAGCGCCTTGATGGAAAATCGCTTCCGACTGGTGCAGCAGCCGATCGCCAGCTTGCTCGGTGAGGACAAGGGCATGTTCGACGTGCTGGTGCGCATGCTTGATGAGCAGGGCAACGAAGTGCTGCCTGCCGAGTTCATCGCCGCGGCCGAGCGCAATGATTTGATGAAGAACATCGATCGTTGGGTGGTAGGTGCCTCGATGTCGTTCGCCGCGAATCGCAAGGCCTCCTGCATTTTCGTGCGCCTCTCGAAGGACACGGTGCTCGACAAGACTTTGCTACCCTGGCTCGACACGCAGCTGAAATCCCTGAAAATCGAACCCAAGCGCCTCTGCATGCAGGTGACCGAGGAACTTGCGAATCAGTATGTGCGCCCGACCAAGGAGCTAGCCGAGAACTTGCGCAAGCTCGGCTTTCGCTTCGCCCTGGAACATTTCGGCACCGGACGCGACCCCCTAAAACTGCTGAACGACATCGAGATGAACTTCATCAAGGTGGACGGCTCCTTGATGCAAGGTCTCTCGACCAATCAAATCCAGCAGCAACGCGTCAAGGGGCTGGTCGAAGCCGCAAAACGCAAAGGCATCGAAACGGTTGCCGAGCGCGTCGAGGACGCCAACACCATGGCAGTGCTTTGGCAGTTGGGAATCGAGTTCATCCAAGGGTACTTCGTGAACGCTCCGGAGGAAGTCACGATGTCCGGCGAGCGTTAGCGAGCTGCCGGCCCTTACGCCGTCGCGACTTCGAGCCGGTCGACCTGTTTATATGCGCGCGAGAATCTTTGACGGCGCTGACCCTTTTTGTCCTGGAACTGTTTCAGTTCCTCGAACTTGAGCTTCATCGGCGCGCTGTTGCCGCTATAAACCGTCAAAATTTCGCCGGGAGAAACCACCGCCATCGCCACCAGGTATTCGTCGCGTTCGGCGGATTTCTTGCCGGGAATTCCATACAAATTCTGCCCCTTGCCGGCGCCCATCTCCTCGATTTGATCCACCGCCAAGGCCGATACCTCACCGTCATTGTTGACGAATACGGCAAGGGCCGCAGGGTTCATTAGGGGCTGCGCGGGCAGTACCAGCGCATTTTCCGGCACTTTGAGCACCGATTTGCCCTTCTTGTTGCGGGCATACATTTCCTTCAAGCGCACCGCAAATCCGTAGCCCGCATCGCTCACCAGCAGCCACAGATCGTCCGGTTCGCCGATCAGCACGGCGGCAAAGGTCGCCCCGTCCGGCGGGTCAACCGTGCCGGAGAGCGGTTCGCCGTAACCGCGGGCAGCGGGCAGCTGATGCGCATCCAAGCTGTAGGCACGTCCCGTTGAATCGACAAAAACAGCCTGCTGCAGATTGCGCCCTTTGGCGGATGCCTGGTACGCATCGCCGCTTTTGTAGCTCAACGCCCGCACGTCGATGTCGTGTCCTTTGGCCGCGCGCACCCAGCCGAGGCGCGACAGCACGACGGTCGTGGGCTCGCTGGTGAGCAGTTCCGTGGCGGAGATCGCCTGCGCCGCTTCGCGCTCGACCAATCGCGTGCGCCGTTCATCGCCGAACTCTTCCGCGTCGCTCAAGAGTTCCTCGCGCACCAGCTTGGTGAGCTTGGCCTTGCTTTTCAAAATCTTTTCGATTTCCTCGCGTTCCAGTGCGAGCTTTTTTTGCTCGTCGCGGATTTTCATCTCCTCGAGCTTCGCGAGGCGCCGCAGCTTGGTTTCCAGAATCTCTTCAGCTTGCTCGTCGGAGAGCTTGAAGCGCTTGATGAGCTTCGCTTTGGGCTCATCTTCGGTGCGCACGATGCGGATCACCTCATCGAGATTCAGATAGGCGATCAGCATCCCCTCGAGGATGTGCAGCCGTGCGTTGAGCTTTGCCAGCCGGTGACTGAGTCGGCGGCTCACCGTGGACTTGCGAAACTCCAGCCATTCCAGCAGCAACTCCTTAAGGCCCATCACCCGCGGCCGCCCATCAAGGGCAATCACATTGATATTGACGCGGTAATTGCGCTCAAGATCGGTGGTGGCGAAGACGTGCGCCATCAGTCCGGGAATATCTACACGATTCGATTTCGGCACGATGACCAAGCGCGTCGGGTTCTCGTGATCCGACTCGTCGCGAATATCCTCGACCATCGGCAGCTTCTTCTGCTGCATCTGGGCACCGATCTGCTCGAGCACCTTGGCGCCGGATACCTGGAAGGGCAGCGCATCGATCACGATTTCGCCATCCTCAAGTTGGTAGGTCGCCCGCGCCTTGAAGCTGCCGGACCCGGTGTCATACAGTTGCACCAGTTCTTCGCGCGGCGAGACGATCTCGGCGCCGGTCGGCAAATCCGGCCCCTTGACGTGCGCCATGATCTTGCGGGTGCTCAAATCCGGATCGTCCAGCAACGCGACGCAGGCTTTGAGAACTTCCCGCAGGTTGTGCGGCGGGATGTCGGTGGCCATGCCCACCGCGATGCCCGAGCCGCCATTCAATAAAATATTCGGCACGCGCGCCGGCAACATCGTGGGTTCATCGAGCGACCCATCGAAGTTCGGCGCCCAGTCCACGGTGTTTGCCTCCAGCTCTTGCAGCAGCAAGTCGGCATAGCGGGTGAGCCGCGATTCGGTGTAGCGCATCGCGGCGAATGATTTAGGATCATCGGTCGAGCCCCAGTTTCCCTGGCCATCGACAATCGGGTAGCGGTATGCGAAATCCTGCGCCATGTGCACCATGGCCTCATAGCAGGCGGAGTCGCCGTGCGGATGGAACTTGCCGATCACATCGCCGACCGTGCGGGCGGACTTTTTGTGTTTTGCGCCCGCGGCCAGCCCAAGCTCGCTCATGGCGTACACGATGCGGCGCTGCACCGGCTTCAGCCCGTCGCCTAAGTGAGGCAGCGCACGGTCCAGGATCACATACATTGAATAATCAAGGTACGCACGCTCGGCAAAGGACTTCAAGGGTTCCTTTTCGACGCCTTCAAAATTGAGTTCTTGATCTTTCACGGCTTAAAGGGCGCTAAATTTGCGCGAGATTGCCTTTGTTTTCGAGCCACTCGCGCCGATCCCCAGCACGCTTTTTGGCCAGCAGCATGTCCATGAGTTGGTCAGGACTGTCTTTCGCATCAATGGTCATTTGCACCAGGCGGCGTGATTGCGGAGCCATGGTCGTTTCGCGCAACTGCAGAGGACTCATCTCGCCCAAGCCCTTGAAACGCGTCACGACCGGCTTGCTGCGCGGACTTTCCGCGGCAATGCGCTT
>JANYAD010000195.1 GCA_025355165.1 Gammaproteobacteria bacterium
CGGTGCGTTCGTCTCGGGCGCCGTCGTGAACCGCTATGCCATCCGCGATTCGGCTTGCAGCGATGCGGCGGCTGCCGCGCATGCCTGTCTGCAGATGAGGCATGATTGGCACGCAATTTGGGTCATTCCCGCGAGTGCCGCAGTCGGTATCTTCTTACTGTTCGGTGTGCTGTTTAAGCCTTCGAAAAACGCAAGTGGCCAAGAAGGATCCAAAGCGGCCTCAACTTGAGGCAGCGCGTTCCACGACCGATGGTCGCGCGGGTCAGCTACGGCGCTGCCGCGGGAAGATCTCTATCCGTGTGCGTCACTCAAGCGCATCGCCCGAAGCTACGGGGAGGTCCGCATGAATCGTTACGGTTTTCCTCTCGCTAGCCTTAAGAAACCGCTGCGGTGGCGGCAATACGCCACCGCACCGGCCCAGGCATCTACCCCGAGCGACGCGAAATAGTCCCGGCCACCGCTTCGGCGCCAGCACGCGCGGCACCTTCGCCGAAGGGCGGCGCCGGTAAGCGGTTCCTATTTCTGTTGGCTCGGATCGTCAGCTGGATTGACGTAGGTAATCTGAAATGGTCCGAGCATATCGACCTGCACGACCGCACCGGTCTTGGTCCACGCAAAATGATGCATGTCCGCAGCTGCAACAGCTAGGCGCCCGGCTTGAGCGTCTTCGACTGCGCCTTATCGAGCTTGTCTCCCATTCCAATTGCAAAGCTTCCAGAGATAACGGTCACGTGCTCATCCGTGGGATGCGAATGAGCGGGTATTCGATATCCTGGCGGCATTTGCAGGCGCAGCGACAAGAAGCCTTTTGTTGAGGGATCGGCGGCGAGGACCGTGATCTTGGCGCCAGCCGGCAAAACCGGCGGCGCCGCGCTCCACTTCATTTCTTCAGGCTGCAGCGGCTGCGGCATATCGGCCGCGCGCAACATCGAAATGGCGGTCAGCGGCAACGCGCAAGCGGGAAGAATGGCAACCCACGCCATTCTTAAGATCGCTGATTGCGCATCCGCAGCATGGCAAAACTCCTGCTATTATCCGGGCCCTTGATTTTCCTTAAATACTCTTGAAACCTCGAATATTGCTGCCGGCAACTTTGTTGTTGGTCTTCATCGGATGCTTTTCGGCCGGCGCGCAAGCGCCAGCCACGGACCCGTTCGCGCACCCGCCGGAACTGGAATCCGACGTGCGCTTCTGGATCCGCGTCTATACGGAGGTTTCCACTGACCAAGGTCTGCTGCACGATGACTGGAATCTTGGATTGGTGTACGAGGTGTTGCGATTCGACCCGGCGGATTCGCCGCGCCAACGCGAGCACGCGGTTGCGCAGGCGAAGAGCCGCTATGCCGATTTGCTGCGCCGATTTGCGGCCGGCAACATCGAGGATCTCTCGGCCCATGAACGGCGAATTCTGCACGCGTTCGGCGAAAAAGCCGGCCCGGCCCAATTTCGCGATGGCATCGGGAGGATTCGTTTTCAGCTTGGACAAGCCAATCGCTTTCACGAAGGCTTGATTCGCTCGCAAGCATACGGCGCCACTATTTCGCGGGTTCTCGCCGACCGCGGTGTACCTGCGGAGATAGGTGCTCTGCCTCACGTCGAGTCATCGTTCAACCCGGCGGCCTATTCCCGCGTCGGGGCGGCCGGACTGTGGCAATTCATGCCGGCAACGGCCAAGCGCTACATGCGAGTGGATGGCTTAGTCGATCAACGCTTGGACCCTTACAGTGCGACCGAGGCGGCCGCGAACCTCATGCTTTATAACTACCGCCTGCTAGGTAGCTGGCCACTGGCGGTCACGGCCTATAACCACGGGCCGGGAGGATTGCGGCGCGCTCAGGATGATCTGGGGACCAGCGATATCGCCGTGATCGTCAAGCGCTATCAGGGCGCCACATTCGGATTTGCCTCGCGCAATTTTTACGTGGCGTTCCTCGCGGCGCTTGAGGTTGATCGCAACGCCGAGAAATATTTCGGGCCGTTGACTCACCCTCCGGAGGCGCCCAGTACCCTCGTCACCGTGCCTGACTACATCGCCATCGATGCGCTGGGGAAGGCATTCAAGGCGGATTTGGGGGCGCTCAAGGTATTGAACCCCGCGCTGCGTGCGCCGATTTGGAGCAAAGCCCGCTTCGTGCCGCGCGGATACGCGCTGCGAGTGCCGGGCTTACCCCAGGCTGCCGACATTGCCGCCGCCTGGGCGCGCGTGCCGCCGGCCGAGCGCTACCTCGCGCAACGAAACGACGGCGCACATAAATTGCGCCGCGGTGAGAGTCTGGCGAGCGTCGCGGCGGTGAGCGGTGTCACGCTCAATCGGTTGCTGGCTGCAAACGGATGGAGCGCCCCACGCACCGTCGCACGCGGTGAGGTGGTGCGCATACCGCTGCCTTCTTCGCGCGCCGAAGGTACGGAGACGCAATCCATCGCTGCTGCCACGCCCGGCACCCCCGCGCCGCAGGCAACCCCAGCACAGGCTGCCTCTGCGCCCGATGCCGCTGCGCCAGCCGCTGCGCCGGCCGCTGCGAGCATTGCGAAGCTGCCGCCGCCGCCCAAAGAACCGGTGTCCGAGCGACAAGCCGAGAGCACGGCGTTGCTGCCTGCGGCCTCGCCGACCGGAAATGCCGACACCACCGACTACGGCGTCGGCGCGGGCAATACCGTCGTGGTGCAGGCAGCGGAAACGCTCGGGCATTTCGCAGACTGGTCCAAAGTCAGTTCGCAGTCGCTGCTTGCACTCAACAAGCTGCACAAAAACGCCATGGTGACCCTGGGGCACAAGATGAAACTGGATTTGTCTCGCGTCACCGCCGCGCAATTTGAAGCGGCGCGTCGCGACTATCATCAGCAATTGCAGGAATCCTTTTTTGCCGCTCACCGCATCTCGGGTACCGAGGACTACGTGATCAAGCGCGGCGACTCTTTATGGATCATCGCGCAACAACACGCCGATATGCCGGTATGGCTGGTCGCCGAGTACAACCCCGATGTGGATTTCGGTGACATGAGGCCCGGGACTAGCATCGCCTTACCGCGGGTGGAAGCGATCAATCGCCAGTGACGCCGCGAGAATGCAGGTAGGCGCTCAGAGTCTCGTGCGTGTCGCCGCTGGCAGCGAAGTTGACGATGGCGTTGTCCAGCGCGCGAACCTTGAGCTGCAACTTCTGGCTGGCTGCCATTTGCTTGAGCATGCTTAAGGTCAATTCGAAGTAGGCGGTCTGACCCCAGGAGGCCACAGGTTGGTAGGCGCCCCTGCCGAGCTGGGGCGCATCAACCGGCGTGAGTACAGTAGGCCCGCTGTCGAGAATGAGTGTCAATGCAGCCGACGATCTGATATCCGCGATGGGCTGATCATTGCCGGGCGCGATATGCACCCACAAGCCGTACACGATGGTGCCACTGCGATCCCATTCCACCGGGCCCAGGTAGGCAAAGCTGGCCCTGTTTCGAAGGCTATTCAGGACATGCACGCCGCTCTGGTGAGAGCTTGGCAATAGTTCGATCGGTTCTTTCAAGGAACCGACGGTTATGGCGGTGCGATCATCCAAGTATTCGACCGGCTTGATGGGCGCCTGGCTGGCGCACCCGCCCAGCATGGCGATGATCAGACTTCCAAGGATGTGTGACAGGCGCATGGACCGCAGTATAGCGGGACGTGAGCTAGAGCCGATTATTGCGTTCCCTCGACCAGGTATACTTTTAGCAATGTTGAAGCGATTCGGCCGATACTCGGCAACTACCCTGTTGATATCTCTGGTGCTGGCCACGGCGGCTTGGAGCGGCAGTGTTTCGATTGCAGACCCTGCCTTGGCCGATCGCGTGATTGTCCACAAAGCCGAGCACAAGCTGTTCCTTTACCACGGCGACCGTCTTTTGGGGTCTTACAAGGTCGCGCTGGGCTTGAATCCGGTCGGACACAAGGAGCGGGAACGCGATTTCAAAACACCGGAAGGCAGGTACTTTCTGGCGCGGCGCAATACGCGAAGCGATTATTTTTTGGCCATCCAAGTCTCTTATCCGAACAAAGAAGATGAGCAGCGCGCGCGCAAGCGGGGCTGGGCGCCAGGCGGCTCGATCATGATCCATGGGTATCCGAACTTGCCGCACCACGCGGCAGCGTACTATGAGTCGAATGACTGGACCGACGGCTGCATAGCGCTGTCGAACTCCGACATGGTCGAAGTGTGGATGCGCACGCAGGACAATATTCCGATCGATATATACCCGTAAGGACAGTGCTGCGTGGAAGCTTCGATTCTATCGTCTGAAATGGTCGATGCGCGGGTGGCGCCTAAGGGAAGCCTCGAACACCTCTCGCAGCAGGAAATCGCGAAATTGCTCGATTCAGGCCAGGGTGGCCTCTATCCCTTGTTTCGCAAGTGCGCACTTGCCGTGCTCAACTCCGGCAGCGAGATCGACGATGCACGTGTGATATTTGAAAAATACAAGGATTTCGAGCTGCGCATCGTGCGCCAGGCCTGGGGCATCAAGCTGGAAATCAAGAACGCACCGGCGGCGGCCTTTGTCGATGGACAGATGATCAGGGGCCTCAAGGATCACTTGTTCGCAGTGCTCCGCGATGTGGTGTTCATCTCCAACGAGATCATGGAGAGCGGCCGTTACGACCTCAATTCCTCGGCCAGCATCACCAATGCGGTATTTCACATTCTGCGCAACGCGCGAGTCTTGGAATTGCAGGTGCGGCCCAATCTGGTGGTCTGCTGGGGCGGCCATTCGATCCGGCGCTTCGAGTATGATTACACCAAAAAAGTCGGCTATGAGATCGGGCTGCGCAGTCTGGATGTATGCACGGGGTGTGGTCCGGGGGCCATGAAGGGTCCAATGAAAGGCGCGACCATCGGGCATTCGAAGCAGCGCATCACGGACGGGCGCTATTTAGGCATAACCGAGCCCGGCATCATTGCCGCAGAGCCCCCCAACCCCATCGTCAGCCAGTTGGTCATCATGCCGGATATTGAAAAACGGCTGGAGGCCTTCGTACGCTTGGGCCATGGCATCGTCATCTTCCCGGGCGGTGCGGGAACGGCCGAGGAGATTCTGTACTTGCTCGGCATCTTGCTTGAGCCCGCCAATCAAAAATTGCCTTACCCCGTGGTGTTCACAGGTCCCGCCGACAGCGCGGAGTATTTTGCACAAATCCACGATTTCATCGGTGCGACTCTGGGGCGCGCAGCGCAGTCACGTTACAAGGTTATTATCGATGACCCGGCCGGCGTGGCGCGCGCCATGGTGCAGGGTATGGCGGAGGTACGCGACTATCGGCGCCAGGCGAGCGATTCGTACGGGTTCAATTGGCTGCTGAAAATTCCGCTGGAATTTCAACGCCCCTTCGAGGTGACGCATGCCTCGATGCGCGCGCTGCGCTTGTCCTTAGAGCAGCCGGTTCACGAACGTGCGGCTAATTTGCGACGCGCCTTTTCGGGCATCGTGGCGGGCAACATCAAAGAGTACGGCGTCAATGCCATCGAACGCTACGGCCCCTACGAGCTGGCCGGGGAACCGGCGATTATGGAGCCGCTCGATAAGTTGTTGCGCTCCTTCGTCGCCCAAGGCCGGATGAAGTTCACGGGCACCGAGTACAAGCCGTGCTACCGACTCGTGGCATGAGCGACGCGCTGCATATTCACTATCGATTCGACTTGCCGGACGGCTCAACAAAACATCTGGATTTGGCTTTCACAGCGGCCGATTTCCGGCTTTTGAACGCGACACCGGCCGAGCCCCCCTTCTGGACGGAATTGAAATTCAGCCAGTGCGCGAATTGCCCGTTGAACGCGGATGAATTTCCCCACTGTCCTGCGGCGCTGCAGATGGCACCGGCGGTCGAGTCTCTCAAGGCTCTGGTCTCTTTTGACAAAGTAGGGGTGACGGTAACCCAAGCCGAACGCATCGTGCATGCGGAGACCACGGCGCAACAAGCCATGAGTTCGGTGATCGGGTTGATCATGGCGACGTCCGGGTGTCCTTGGACCGATCGGTTACGCCCCATGGCGCGCTTCCACCTGCCTTTTGCCACCGAAGCGGAGACCGTGTACCGCACCGTCTGCATGTTCCTGCTGGCACGCGAGCTTACGGGAGCGGGCGGGACTGAGGGCTTCGCACTGCTCAAGGATTTGTACGACAGTCTCCATGTGGTTAACCGCGACATGTCGCGGCGCCTGGGTGCCGCGACGCGAACCGACCCGGCACGCAATGCCATGGCCCTGCTCGACTCGTACACCACCTTGCTGCCGGCGGCGCTGGAGTCCTCGCTCGAGGAACTGAAGCCGCTCTTCGATGCTTGGCGCAGCCACGTTACTCCGTCCATTTAACTTCTGCATTTGACTTACCGCGGCCTTGCGTGAGAAGTCCATCCCAGTGTTGTCGCCATTGCGCGACAGCGCCTGGCGCTCGTGACACAGTTCCTGTCGAGGAGTACGCGCGGCACTTACTGTCAGCCCCATCACAGAGGCACACGAGATGAGCGACGTTAAAAATACAACTCGATACACGGGAGTGGACCGCAGGGCCCCTCGCGCTGATTCGGTCGTTGTCAAAACCGGCGGCCGCCATGCGGCGATCACCAACAGTCTTTATAACTGGCACAGTTATAAAAATTGGGCGGAAAAAGCCCGAGGCAATTTCGACGAGAAAAAATAAGGTGCCGGGACGGCCCTAAGCGCTGACCGGCAATGATCCGGCCGGCACAGGGTCGAGACTTCCGGCAGGCTGAGCGGCACTCTCCTTGGCCTTGAGCCACGCCAACATAGGTCTCCAGTCCTCCAGATCTTGCTCCACAACATAGCGCTTCATTTCAAACAGCCCCACGCCTTGTTCGGCGGCACGAACGTAGTTTTGCGAGTCTCGTAGGGTGGCGATGACGGGAATACGCAAAGACTCCAGAAATCGCATCAACGATTGATAGATCACCGTGTTGCGTTTGACTCGATTGGCTACCACGCCGATGCGGTATTCATCGCGGCGCACCTTGGCAATCAGCAGCAAGTCGGCGATACACTTCGAACAGGCATGGATATCGATGTCCGAGGGCAGTACGGGTACGATAATCGCGTCGGCATTCTTCGTCATATCGGGCATTTCTTGGGCCGGCACCGCGGCCGGCGTATCGACGATGACATGGCCCGCATCGGGCGGGATGCGCATTTGCCAGGCGCGCGTCACCCCTGCATTGCGCTCAAATGCCGCGATGCCATTAATGATGGATTGATCGGGCTTGCGCTTTTTTAGCCAACGGCTGCTCGAGGCCTGCGGGTCATTATCCTGCAGCAGCGGACGGTCGCCCTGACTCGCAAAATAGCTGGCGAGATTAGTGGCTATCGTCGTTTTGCCCGAGCCCCCTTTGGGATTCAGGACGAGAATGCGCTGCATGTGCGTAGAGCCTACGCAGCCCAAGTCACCATAGCAAGCAAAGCGCCGTGCCTAGGGTGTGATGCTACTCACGGTTGCAACCAAGGCATGCACCTAGACTTGCCGCCGTGGAATGGGTGTTACAAGTGGTGGATGAGCTCGACGATGCGTTCTGCGCATTGCGCTTCTCCACGCTCTGCTGGATCGAGGAGATGGGCCTGGTACTGGCCTGCGGCGCGGCGGCTTGCGCCGTCTACGCGGCGCTCTTGCGCAGCGTTCCTTAAAAACTCCCGCGGCGCGAAATCCATTATGATGCGGAGGATGTCACCAAACCATTCATCGAAAGTCATTCTTGTCCTTTGCATCGCGCTCGGCGCCGGGTGCAGCGCAAAGTCCGATAAGCCTGCCCCGACGCCCGCCAATCCGGTGGCTTCCCTGCAAAAAATCACGCTCAAGCCCGGCACCGGCGCGGAAATCCGCGATGGTCAAGGCGCGGTCGTGCAATACACAGGTTGGTTGTACGAGGCGGGCGTCCCGGATCAGAAGGGCAAACAGTTCGACAGCTCGCGAAATGCGGGCCAGCCGTTCAAGTTCTCCCTCGATACCGGCGCGGTCATCAAGGGCTGGGATCAGGGCGTCATCGGTATGAAGGTGGGCGAGATGCGCCGACTCATCATTCCGCCCGATTTGGCCTACGGCAGTAGCGGTGCCGGTGGGGTTATTCCGCCCGGCGCGACCTTGGTGTTCGACGTCGAACTGGTCGGGATCGAGTAGCTAGCAGCGGCGGCCGAGTTGCCTCAGCCGCCGGTATGTCGATCAAATCAACTCAATTCACAAATTCTTTCAGCGTCTTCAGTGCGGCAATGCGCACCTTTTTGCTCGCCGGCTTCGCCTTGAACATCATCTTCTCGCCGTTGAACGGATTAACGCCCTCGCGCGCCTTGGTGGCGGGCTTCTTGACGACCTTCATTTTCAACAGTCCGGGCAACGTGAACAAGCCGTGACTGCGCAGACTCTTCTTGATCGAGGCGCCAAGCGAGTCAAATACGGCTCCGACCTGCTTCTTCGAGAGTTCAGTTTCTTTTGAAATCGTAGCGAGAATTTCAGACTTGGTCGGTGCTGCATTCTTTTTCGCCATATTAAATCTCCTAAAATGTTTTGCGAGCGCGGGCGGTAAATGCCCGCAAAATCAACTCGGCGCCGAAAATAACATAGAAAAAAGCCGATGTTTAGCGCAAATGCGAAAAAAGATTTTCCGCAGCAATGCAGTTCGCCCTAGTTTTTCAGGCTTCCGACCTCGTTACGCAGGCAAGGCATTGCTTCGATCACTGTGATATCAGGCATGTACGAGCCGATGTTCAACGCAATAACACCAGCACCGCGCCGATGGCGATCGACACCCAAAGGACGGAAAAATCTATTTGTCCTATCCGTGGGATCATGCGCCGCACCGGTTTTAATATCGGTTCGCACAGCGAGGAGAGCAAGCGAACCCCCGGTGTATAGCCGCCCGGCGAGACAAAGCTCGTGAGCCAATACAACAACATTGCGAAGAGATAGACGCGCAGCACCAGCCCCACAAGCTCCAGCGCGGTGATGCGTAGCAAGGTCAGAACATCCGGCATTGCGCTCGACATGGCGAGCAACACGAAGGTGCGTGCCGAGGCGATGATCAGCACCGCGACGACGGTGGCGGTGTCGACCTTGCCCATCGGCGGCAGCAGCTTGCGCAGCGGCAATATCAGCCAGTTGGTGACGCGCACGATGGCATCGGCCATGGGATCGCGAAAATCGGCCCGCACCAGTTGGAACAGCAATCGCAGCACGAAGGCGAGCAGCAATAGCCACAGCAACATATCGACGATGTATCGGATAGCTTCCATTTCAGACGGTCTGTTTTTCTTTAGAGCGCGCCAAACTCAGCCGCCAGTTCAGCCGACCGACGGTCGGCCGCGGCCACCGCGTGCGCGACGATAGCACGAAGGCCGGCCGCATCGAGGACCTCGAGCGCCGCTGCGGTGGTGCCGCCTTTGGAGGTGACCTGCTCGCGCAAGGTGGCGAGAGAGTCCGCTGAGTGGCGCGCCATCTGTGCCGCGCCGAAGGCCGTTTCCAGGGTCAGGCGGTGGGCGACGTCGCTTGGCAGGCCCCGTTCATGGGCGGCCGCCTCGAGCGCCTCCATGAAGAGGAAAAAATACGCCGGCCCGCTGCCCGACAGCGCGGTCACCGTATCCATCTGCGATTCGTGTTCCACCCATACCGTGGCGCTGACGGCCGCCATGATGGTTTCCGCGAGCGCTCGATGGGCCGCGCCGACCGAAGCGGGGGCATATAACCCGGTTGCACCGAAGCCGTTGAGCGCAGGTCGATTGGGCATGGTGCGGATCACCGCAACCTGCGGCCCGAACCAACGCGCCAATGATGCGTGCGGAATACCGGCAGCGACCGATATCAGCAGTGGGCGGCTCACCGCCAGGTGCGGTGCCAATCCTAAAGCCACCGAGCGCATCTGCTGCGGTTTCACCGCCAGCACCACCACCTCGGCGCCCTCCACGGCGCTCACATTGTCGGGGGCGGTTCGAATGGCATAGTCTCGGACCAGGCGCTGCAGTTGATCGGTGCTCGGGTCTGCCGCGACAATGTGCGCGGGTTGCACGCCTCGCTTGGTCAGACCGCTGATCAGCGCGGCCGCCATGTTGCCGCCACCGATAAATGCCAGTTTTCTGATGTTGTTCATGCCTGCCCTCACTAAGCCTTATGCAGCGTCTCAACGCGCTCCGAATAGCGCCGTCCCGATTCGCACTAGCGTGGCGCCTTCGGCGATAGCGGACTCGAAATCCGCGCTCATTCCCATCGACAGTGTATCGAGCTTGAGGCCCCTGGCGTTCAAATCCTGAAGCGCGCCCCGAAGCTGCGCGAACACCGCGCGCTGCGCGGCGGCCTCCGGTTGCGGCGGCGGCAAGCACATGAGGCCACGCAGTTGCAGGCGCGGCAGCCCCGCCACTGCCGCGGCCAGTTCAGGCAGGGCCCCGGGCAACGCGCCTGCCTTGGTCGGTTCGGGTACCACCGCCACTTGAATGCAGACCTGCAGAGGCGGTGAATGAAAGGGCCGTTGCTCGGACAGGCGCTTGGCGATGCTCAACCGATCGACGCTGTGCACCCAGTCGAAGCGTTCGGCGATGGCACGGGTCTTGTTGGACTGGATGGCACCGATGAAATGCCACCGCAGCGCCAAATCGGCCAGGTTGTCCATCTTGGAAAGGGCCTCTTGCAAATAATTTTCGCCGAAATCCGTGACGCCGGCGGTGGCGGCGAGGCGGATGGTTTCGGCAGTCTTCGTCTTGGTAACTGCAACCAGTGTGACCGTAGCGGGGTCTCGCCCCGCGGCATTGGCTGCACTACCTATGCGAGACCGGACGTGGTTCACAGGAAGCGTCAAATTCTGCGGACCAATTAACATATTGGGTGACAACACCCTCTTATATACTGCTGGGGCCCAAGACCAGCCGAATTAGGAGCCGTAAATGGCGGTTGATATCGCGCAGCTTCTCGCCTTTGCGGTGAAGAACAATGCGTCGGACTTGCACCTGTCGGCGGGGGTCCCGCCGATGATCCGCGTGGACGGCGACATGAAGCGCGTCAACATGCCTGCTTTGGTGCACAAAGAAGTGCACAGCATGGTGTACGACATCATGAACGACAAGCAGCGCAAGGCGTTCGAAGAGTTCTACGAGACGGACTTTTCGTTCGAGATCCCCAAGCTGGCGCGCTTTCGGGTCAACGCTTTTAATCAAAATCGCGGTGCCGGTGCGGTATTCCGCAACATTCCATCCACCATCCTGTCGCTGGACGAATTGAACGCGCCCAAGACTTTCAAAGATCTGTGCATGCTCCCCCGCGGTCTGGTGCTGGTGACCGGCCCGACTGGATCCGGAAAATCGACCACGCTTGCCGGCATGGTCAATCATTGTAACGATAACCGCCCCGATCACATCATAACGATCGAAGATCCCATCGAATTCGTGCATGAAAGCAAGCGCTGCTTGGTCAATCAGCGCGAGGTGCACCGCGACACCTTGGGCTTCAGCGAGGCGCTTCGCTCGGCCCTTCGCGAGGATCCCGACGTGGTGCTGGTCGGCGAAATGCGCGACCTGGAAACCATTCGCTTGGCACTCACCGCCGCAGAGACCGGGCACTTGGTGTTTGGTACGCTGCATACCAGTTCTGCGGCCAAAACCATCGATCGCATCGTCGATGTGTTTCCCGCCGCGGAAAAGGATATGGTTCGCTCCATGATGTCCGAGAGCCTGCGCGCCGTAATTTCGCAGACGCTCATGAAGCGCGTGGGCGGCGGACGTATTGCAGCGCATGAAATCATGATCGGTACACCCGCCATCCGAAATTTGATACGCGAGGGCAAAATCGCGCAAATGTACTCGGCCATCCAGACCGGACAGGGGCAGGGCATGCAGACCCTGGACCAATGTCTTCAGGAAATGGTGGCCAAGGGTGTGGTCAGCCGCGAAGAAGCCAAGTACAAGGCGCAGAACAAGGACAGCATTTAATGGAACGCGAACAAGCTATACGGTTGATGCAAGATCTGTTGCGGCGCATGGTCGAGAAAAAAGGCTCGGACCTGTTCGTCACGGCAGGCTTTCCGCCCGCAATCAAGGTTGACGGGGAAATTAGGCCCCAGTCCGACCGATCGTTGAGTCCCGAGCAAAGCGCTGGAATGGTGCGCGCCATCATGAACGATCGGCAAACCAAGGAATTCGATTCCACCAAGGAATGCAATTTCGCCATCGCGCCGCCCGGGATCGGCCGCTTCCGCGTCAGCGCCTTCGTGCAGCAAGGTTTCACCGGCGCCGTGCTGCGAACCATCAACGCCAAGATCCCCACGCTCGAGGAGCTGGAGCTGCCGCCCATCCTCAAGGATGTGGTGCTGTCGAAGCGCGGTTTTGTGATTCTGGTCGGTGGCACAGGCTCGGGTAAGTCCACCTCGCTGGCGGCGATGGTCGGTTACCGCAACGAAAAGACCCGTGGCCATATCGTCACCATCGAGGATCCCGTCGAATACGTGCACGCCCACAAGGGCTGCGTGGTCACCCACCGCGAGGTGGGCGTGGACTGCGAGAGCTGGCACCTGGCATTGAAGAACACGTTGCGCCAGGCGCCGGACGTCATTCTCATCGGCGAAATTCGCGATCGCGAAACCATGGAATACGGCATCCAATTTGCCGAGACCGGCCATTTGGTGTTGGCGACATTGCACGCCAACAGTTCGAACCAGGCCCTCGATCGCATCATCAATTTCTTTCCTGAAGAGCGGCGCGATCAGCTGCTCATGGACCTATCCTTCAATATCCGTGCGCTGATTTCGCAACGCCTGATTCCGCGCGAAACCGGATCCGGCCGCATCGCAGCCATGGAAATCATGCTCGCCTCGCCCCTGATCTCGGACCTCATCTTCAAGGGCGAGGTGCACAAGATCAAGGAAGTGATGTCGCGTTCCAATCGCTTAGGGATGAAGACCTTCGACCAGGCGTTGTTCGATTTGTACGAAGCCGGACTGATTTCCTACGAAGATGCGTTGCGCAACGCGGATTCGAAGAACGAATTGCGGTTGCGCGTGAAACTGGAAAGCAAGCGCGAAATGAAGCATCCGGAAGAAGGCGGCCAGTCGCTGGAGATCGTCGAGGAAGAAGAAGGACAGGTGTTTTAACCCATGAGCGTGCCTGCCGACCTCCCGGCTCAGGTGATGAACACCAAGCCGCTGTTCAAACTTATGGTCGAAAAAAGGGCATCGGACCTGTTTTTTAGCTGCAACGCGCCGGTGAAGATCAAAATCGAAGGCAAGATCTTCCCGGTCAATAAGCAAATATTGACGCCCGAGACAGTGCGCCAAGCGGCCTTGGGATTAATGACCCAGGATCAGATCGAACATTTCAACGAAGAGCTGGAAATCGATTTCGCAATCTCCGAAATTGGCCTGGGCCGTTTTCGCGTCAACGTGTTCTACCAGCGCGGCTATCCGGCCATGGTGCTGCGCTATATCACCGCGGAAATGCCCAAGCTGGAAGATCTCGGCATGCCGGAGATTTTCAAAGAGCTGGTGATGCTGAAGCGCGGCTTGATTTTGATGGTGGGCGCCGCGGGCGCCGGCAAGTCGACCACGCTTGCGGCCATGATCAATTTCCGCAACGAGACCTCATCGGATCATATCTTGACCATCGAGGATCCAATCGAATTCTTGCACACCAACAAGAAATCCATCGTGAATCAGCGCGAAGTGGGTTTGGACACCAAGAGCTTTGCCCGCGCGCTGCGCAGTGCCGTGCGAGCGGCGCCCGACGTGATCCTGGTAGGCGAAATCCGCGACCGCGAGACCATGGAAGCGGCGATTGCGCTGGCCGGCACCGGACACCTGTGCATCGCCACTCTGCATGCCAATAACTGCGCGGAAACGCTCGACCGCATCATCAACATGTTCCCTCGCGATCAGCACAACCAGATATTTTTGGATCTTTCGCAGTATCTTCGCGCCATCCTCTCGCAGCGCTTGGTATTTGCCAAGACCGGAACTCGGGTGGCCGCCTGCGAGGTCATGGTGAACACCCCGCACATCTCCGAGCTGATCAAGCATGGCGATGTGATCGGCGTCAAAGAGGCGATCCGTACCGGCACGGAACGCGGCATGCTGAGCTTCGACAGCGCGCTCTACAATCTGGTGCGCGAAGGCCGGATCGAATTGGAAGAAGCTTTGTCGAGCGCCGATTCGCGCACCAATCTGGAAGCCAAGATCAATTTCGGTTGAGGCTGACGCGCGGCGTCGGGGGCAAGATCGCGGCACGGTGCTAAGTTACCCTCGAATTGACGCGTTGAAATGTCCCATCCTGTCTTGATGGCCCGCGCACGGCAGCCTTGGCTTTGAACTTTCAATGCACGCAGCGCGGCGGTGGCAAGGTCGACATCGAGCGCGCCGGTGACGCCTTCCTCGATCACGTCGATCGGGCCCGTGACTGGATAGGCTGCAACCGGAACACCGCAGGCCATCGCCTCTAGATTGACCAGCCCGAAAGTATCCGTGCGGCTGGGGAATACCATGACGTCGGCGCCCGCCAGGTGGCTCGCCAACTCGTCGCCGAATTTATAGCCCGTGAAGGTGGCGTCGGGATATTGCTGTTGCAGCCGGGCACGCTCCGGGCCGTCCCCGACCACGATCTTGCTGCCCACCCACGGCATGCTCAGGAAGGCATCGATGTTCTTTTCGACGGCGACCCGTCCCACATAGGCGGCGATGGGGCGGGGAAGCGTCAAAAACTCCTTTGCTCGAGGTCTGAACTTCTCGGTGTCCACGCCGCGTTGCCAATGCGCTAGATTCGCGAATCCTTGGGCTGCGAGTTGCGTGCGCATCGATGGGGTGCTGACCATGCAACGTACCGCCGCGCCATGGAAAC
Source organism: Gammaproteobacteria bacterium (assembly GCA_025355165.1). Lineage (GTDB taxonomy): Bacteria > Pseudomonadota > Gammaproteobacteria > Steroidobacterales > Steroidobacteraceae > Bog-1198. Next base: position 14,817 of record JANYAD010000195.1, read on the forward strand.
GGCGTAAGACTGCGTAGGATACGGCCAGCGGAATGGGAAAGCGCGCCCGCAGGTATTGTGGAAACTGCGTATGGTAAGAAGTTGTGAAGCACAGGCGCCGCTTCAAGCAGAAGCGCCGCGCGCTCAAGCCTAACGGACCCTCGGTGGCGATATGCAGCGCTTGCGGTGCGAAGTCGAGGATGGCGGTTTCGAGCTGCCTGTACGGGAAGAGGGACAGGCGAATTTCCGGATAAGTAGGGCAGGGGATGCTGCGAAAATTCTGCGGCGTCAACACGGCGACGTCGTGGCCGAAACGCTTCAGCCACTCCGCGGTTTGCGACAGTGTGCTGACCACCCCGTTGGTTTGGGGAAACCACGCATCGGTGACGATCATGATTCTCATGATCGAACCATGACACCGCCGGATGACGATACTGTGACGAGTGGGCTATTTCCAAATGAAATTGGCTTTGCGCACCGCTCGTGTCATGCGCCTGTAATGGGAATCCTATATTTGCTTCGTTCTCTACGGCGCTAATCCGAAGGAATCTACATGCAAAGTTTTTTGTCGGAGTTGAAGATGCAGCGTTGGGACGACCATCGCTACTACCACCATAGCCGCATCAATCAGTCGTTGCACTTGTTGAGCGCCATCAGCTTCATCATTGCCTACATCACCCTGTTTTTCGATCCGGTGAAATCCGCGCTGATCGGTTGGCTGGTCTCGATGGTCAGCCGGCAATCGGGGCACTTTTTTTTCGAGCCGAAAGGCTACGACCGAATCAATCAGGCCTCGCATGAGCACAAGGAACAGATCAAGGTGGGCTACAACTTGCGCCGCAAGATCATCCTGCACGCAATTTGGGCTTTGGTTCCGCTCTGGTTGTGGTTCGATCCGACCTTCCTGGGGGTATTCAAGCCGCACGCCGTCGACACGGGGTTCGTGCGCCACGTGGGCGAAATTTGGCTCATCGTCGGCATCGCGGCGCTGCTGTTTCGCATGGTTCACTTGTTTTTCCTCAAAGGCGTGCAGACCGGTCTGGTGTGGGCGACGAAAATTCTCACCGATCCATTCAACGACGCCGTGATCTATGTGAAGGCGCCGCTCTATTTGATGCGCGGCGAGCTGATCGATCCGATGGGCGAAGTGGAAGGTCTCCATGAAGCCCACGCGGGCCGCCCCAGCGCCTGAAGCATTTCGTGCAACACGCGGCGTTTTATCGCCCGGTTGGTGAGCCGGCCGTCGGACCACCACCAACCGTCCTGCTGCATCTGTTCGGCCGCGCCGACGATTCTAGCGGCGACGGCGGCGAAATCGTCGTCGGAATAATTCAGGCTGAAGATCAGCCGTCCGGTGCCGACCCAGCTCAGGGCCAGTCCCGTGGCGCGCAGATAATATTGCAGCATCCAGTTGTAGGCCGAAGGCTGCGGATAATAAAGCGTCCAAATCGAGGACAGGTTGGCGACTCGCAGCGGCAGATTCGCCCCCGCCAAGCTGTCATTGAGCTGTCGCGCCCTGGCATTCCATTTCTCGTCCAAATTCAGGTACAGCGCGCGCGTAGGCGCACGGTCGAGCTGCGCCAGAAATTCGTGCATGGCGCCCATCACGTAGGGGTGCGAGTTGAACGTGCCGCGGGCGAAACACACATCGGCGGGGCGATCCTCGCTAAAGCGGTGCATCAGATCATGCTTGCCGCACAGAACACCGATGGGCAGGCCGCCGGCGACGGTCTTGCCGTAGATCACCATGTCGGCGCGCACGCCGAAATATTCCTGAGCGCCACCCAACCCAATTCGAAAACCCACGAATACCTCGTCAAATATCAAGGCGATGCCGCGCTCGCTGCACACCTCGCGCAACGCCTTGAGCCAGGCGCCATATGCTGCGCGGTCGAAATGCGCCGTGCGGCCGCTGTCGATCAAGGTCGAATCCGCCGGCGCGCCGGCGTTGGGATGCAGGGCCTGCAGCGGATTGACCAGAACGCATGCGATGTCGTGGCGGGTGCGAAGCACCCTCAGCGCCGCCGCGTCCATGTCCTTCAGCGTATAAGTCTCGCGCGCCGGTACGGGATTGCCGACACCGGGCTGAACGTCGCCCCACCAACCATGATAGGCCCCACAGAAACGCACCAGGTGCGAACGGCGCGTGTGGTAGCGCGCCAGGCGGACCGCCTGCATGACGGCCTCGGTGCCCGACATGTGGAAGGAAACCTGGTCGAGCCCCGAGATTTGCAGCAACTTGCGGACATTGCTGGCCATGATGGGATGATAAGCGCCCAGCACCGGCCCCAGATCGCGCACCAGTTCGCTGCCGCGAGCGATGCACTCCTTATAAAAATCGTAGCCCAAGACATTGACGCCGTACGAGCCGGTGACATCGTAGAAGCGGTTGCCGTCAAGATCCGTCACCGTCACGCCCGAAGAGGATTCAAGGAAGGCGCCCGTTTTCAAATGCCGCCGCACGAAGCCCGCGAATTGAAACGGCACCCGATAACGCGAGGTGAACTCAAGATCCGACACGACACCGCCGAGCTGCGCGGTTTTTTGCAGCGTGCGCTTGAAGCGTACGGCGAACAGGGCCGACAGGCGCATGAAGCCGGCGCGCCGCCGGGCGGCGATGTCCGGCGGCGCCGAATCGATGCCGAAGAGGTCGCTTTCGGCGTATTCGTAGAACGGCACCCAAGAGGCAACGCGGCGAGCCATGCGCGAATGGCCCGTGAGCGAGCCGTGTTTAGCCAAAGACAGCTGCAAGCGCAGCTGCGCTTTGCGCAGCACGAACGCCAGGGCAAGCCCGGCGCAGAGGTATCCGATGGTGATCATCGCGAGATTCCATAAAGGATGAGGGCCACCGCACTGTATTGCAGCCCAATGACACTTCGATGAAGGCTAAGTCACTGATCGGCCGGCTGACGCAGCAGGAAGACATCAATTTCTTCTTCAGCAACCACATCCCGCGGCGCATGGTCACGCTGTTCCTCGGCTGGTGGAGCCGTATCGAACATCCGTGGGTTTGCCGGGGCAGCATTGCGGTGTGGCGCTGGTTTTCCGAACTTAACTTAAGCGAGGCAAAGACCGATCACTTCAAGAGCCTGCACGCCTGCTTCACGCGGGAACTCAAAGACGGGGCACGCCCCATCGATGAGTCGCCGCGGCACCTGATCAGCCCGTGCGACGGCTTGGTTGGCGCGTGCGGACCCATTGCGAGCGACACCGTGCTGCAAGCGAAGGGATTTCCGTATGCGTTGAGCGATCTCTTGGCCGATGCGCAGCTGGCGAGGCAGTACGAGGGCGGCCACTATGCGACCTTGCGCCTCACCTCGAGTATGTACCACCGTTTCCACGCGCCCGCTGATTGCTGCATCGAGCAGGTGAACTACATTGCCGGGGACACCTGGAATGTCAATCCGATCGCACTGAAGCGCGTGTCGAGGCTCTTTTGCAAGAACGAGCGTGCCGTGATCCGTTGCCGGCTCAAGGGCGGTGCCTTGCTAACCCTGGTGCCCGTCGCGGCCATTTTGGTGGCGAGCATCCGGCTTAGATTCTTAGATGTGCTGTTGCACCTGCGTTATGGCGGCGCTAATGTGATCCCCTGCGAGGCCGCCTTGCATCGCGGCGAAGAAATGGGGTGGTTCGAGCACGGCTCCACTATCATAGTGCTGGCCCCAGCCGGGATCCGCTTGGCCGAGGGGGTCGTCGAGGGAGCCCGGGTGCGCATGGGGCAGGCCCTGATGCAGCTGCCATAAGTCCGCAACTTTCCGTCGCCAGCGGTGTTTTGTTTCTAAACGAACACACACTCCAGTGCAAACGCAAACCAAGGCCGAGTTTACGAACTTCATGCGTGACTATCAGGACATGGTTTTTTCGACGGCGGCCCGCCTGGCGGGCAATGATGCGCAGGCTGAAGATATTTCCCAGGAAGTATTCATCCGGGCATACGAGCATTTCGAGGATTTGCGTACCAGCGGGACGGCCGGCGGCTGGCTCAAAACGGTGACCACGAACCTGTCGATCAATTACCTGAACCGGTATCGCAAGCGTTGGCGGTTCTTCTCCGAGATGGCTCAATCGGCGGCCCAAGACGGCGATGCCGATGCGCCCGAATTGGAATGGGCAATACCGGATACCATCCTGGCCGAATTGAGCGCCGAGCAGCGCAGCGCCATCGTCGAGGCGGCGCTGCGCCAACTGCCCGAGCATCAGCGATTACCTTTGGTGCTGTTCCACTTCGAGGAACTCTCCTACCAGGCGATCGCCATTAAACTCAACGTCTCCTTGACCAAGATCAAAACCGATATTCGCCGTGCGCGCGCCGCGCTCTTGCCCTTGCTGCAAAACGGCGGCGGCGCACGCGATACGCTGGACGGCTGACATCATGAGCGAGCACAAGGAAGCGGAGCAGAGACTCGAAACACTGATGTCGCAGACATTGCGCGGCCTGCCCTCGCGCCGGGCACCCGCTACGCTCGAGGCGCGCGTGCTCGCTGAATTGCAGCTGCGCGCCGCGCTTCCCTGGTGGCGAGTCGGTTTCGCGCATTGGCCGGCGGTGCCCCGGGCCGCCTTCATCGTGATTTGCGCCGCTCTCATTGCCGCGACGATTTTGGGCGGTGCCTCGGCGCTCATCGGCATGCGGTCCTTGAATGAAGCCGCGGCGCTGCCGCTGTCCTGGATGCATCCTATATTGATGGTGCTGTCATCGACGGGCGGGGTCGCTGCGTTGCTAGTGCGCGTGATTCCGCCGTTGTGGCTGTACGGTGCGCTGGCTTTCGGGATGGTGCTTTATTTGGCTTTATTTGGCCTCGGCGCGGCGGCCTACCGCCTGCTGTACCGGCCCTCATTAGGTGATTTATGAATATGACTCTCTTACGCCGCGGCGGAATCCTGTTTACCTTGGTGTGCGTCGCGGCGCTCGCCACCCACCCGGGGGCGGTGCTGTCGAAGAGCGTGGCGAGTAAAACCGGATCAGCTGCCTTTGCATCGACCGCCGCGGCCGATCCAGCGCCGGCAGCGGACGATCATCCCGCGACGCCGAGCGATCGAGGTGATTTCGACGATGAGCAATCAGCGGATCAAAACGACCGCCTCGACGGGCGCGACCGGCATGAGCGCCGCCATCGCGGGCACGGTCATGGCGAGCGCAGCCTCGTAAGCATTGGGCACTCCAGCCATTTGCTGGCGGGCGAGAAGGCCGACTCGGTGGTTTCGGTATTAGGCTCCTCCACCAATGAGGGCGAGGCGCAGGATGTGGTCTCGGTGATCGGCAGCACGCGGGTTACCGGCCCGGTACGAGATAGCGCGGTGGCGGTACTGGGCAACAACTACGTCAATAGCAAAGTCGATGGGGACGTGGTCGCGGTTCTGGGAAATGTAGAACTGGGGCCCGAAGCCGAAGTCGGCGGCGATGTGGTGGCGGTGCTCGGCAGGGTGGACCGCGACCCGGCGGCTATTGTTCACGGTTCCGTGCAAAGAGTTCTCGATGTCGATCTTGGCGGCATCCATGGCTTCGGATGGCTCGACACCTGGATCCATCGTTGTTTGTTATACGGCAGGCCATTGGCGGTCGCTTCGGGGCTTGGATGGGCCTGGACATTAGCTCTGGGCCTTTTGGCGTTTTACGCCTGTCTCGCTTTGATGTTCCGCTCCAGCGTCGATCAATGCGTGCAAACGCTCGAGAGACAGCCCGGACACGCGGCGCTGGCGGCATTGATTGCCATTTTGCTAACCCCCGTGCTGCTCGTGCTGTTGTGCGTCACGCTCATCGGCATCGCTGCGGTGCCCGTTGTCGTGGCCGCGCTATTTTGCATGTCGCTATTCGGTAAGGCGGTGGTGCTGGCGTGGCTCGGCGGACGCATCTCGAACCGGCGTCCCGGTCCCGCCGGCCACCCGGCGGTGGCCGTGCTGATCGGCGGAGCCGTGGTGCTGGTGCTGTATGTGATTCCGGTGGTTGGATTCCTGGTTTATAAATTGCTGGGGTTTTTCGGATTTGGTGCGGTGGTGTATACGCTGCTCGTCCAGGCGCGTGCCCGGCGGGCGGCAATAAGTCCGCCTCCGAGTTCCCCGCCCGCATTCGCCGGCGCGAGTGCAACCCCTGCGGGCCCCGCGCCCGCGATGGCGGGGCCGGGCTGGACGTCGAGTGCGGCGCCCTCAGCCGCACTGGACCCGGAGCCAGTTCAGTCTTCCGCAGGCCCGCCTCCCGCGGGTATGCCCCCCCAAGGGCCGCCGCGGTCGACGTCGGCGCCCGCCGCCGCGTCGCCGCAGTTCTCGGCGTCCCTGCCGCGTGCAGGCTTTTGGGTGCGCATGGCGGCATTGCTGCTCGATGTGTTGCTGGTGGGTTTCGTCATGAGTCTGCTGCATCCCTTCGGCAACACCCATCTGGTCGTGCTGGCCATTTACGGCGCCGTGATGTGGAAACTTCGCGGCTCGACGGTGGGCGGCATTGTGTTCGATTTACACGTGGTTCGCATGGATGGACGAGCGGTGGATTGGGAGACGGCCATCGTCCGGGCCTTGGGCTGCTTCCTGTCGTTGTTCGTTGTATTCCTGGGTTTCATTTGGATTGCGTTCGACCACGATAATCAGGCATGGCACGACAAGATCGCCGGTACGGTGGTGGTACACGTACCGCGCGGCACGCCGCTGGTCTAGGGCCTATTTCAGGTTCTGGTCGAACCAGCGGTAGCCATAGTAGAGGCCAACGCCGCCCGCGACCGCACTCAGCACCACGGCTGCAACCAGGCCGACGCGCGCGCCCAGCCACCAGCCGAGGGCGCCGCACAGCCAGGCACAGATCCAGCCAGCCAGCGTGCGCATCGGAAACTCGCGCTCCTCTAGGGTACATTGGCGATTCAGTCACGCATCATCTCCAAGGAGCGGCTCGATGGGCATGTTCGATGGCATTCTGGGCGGCATCGTTGGC
>JANYAD010000212.1 GCA_025355165.1 Gammaproteobacteria bacterium
TATATAAGTTATTGATATTATTATGATTATTTCGCTAGCGTTCACTCCCACTCAATGGTCGCCGGCGGCTTGCCCGAAATGTCGTAGACGACGCGCGAAATTCCGGGCACCTCGTTGATTATGCGATGCGCAACACGATCGAGAAATTCGTAGGGCAGGCGCGCCCATCGCGCTGTCATGAAATCAATGGTTTCAACCGCGCGCAAAGCAATGACATGCTCATAGCGCCGCCCATCGCCCATCACGCCTACCGAGCGGACCGGAAGAAAGACGGCGAATGCCTGGCTGACCTTATGATACAGATCGTGAGCGCGCAGCTCCTCGATGAAAATCGCGTCCGCGCGGCGCAATAGATCAGCAGAGGATTTGTGCACTTCTCCCAATATGCGCACGCCCAACCCTGGGCCCGGGAACGGGTGACGATGCACCATCTCTTTCGGTAGCCCCAGTTCGACTCCCAGTTTTCGAACTTCATCTTTGAACAGCTCGCGTAGCGGTTCCAACAGTTTCAGCTTCATATCTTTCGGCAAACCGCCCACATTGTGGTGCGATTTGATGACATGCGCTTTGCCAGTCTTCGTGCCCGCCGATTCGATCACATCCGGATAAATTGTGCCTTGCGCCAGCCACTTCACATCTTGGAGTCTGCCGGCCTCTTCATCGAATACTTCGACAAAAACTCGCCCAATGATTTTGCGTTTTTTCTCTGGATCCGCTTCCCCGGCCAATGCCGCCAAGAAACGCTGTTCGGCATCGACGCGAATCACCTGAACACCCATATGCTCGGCAAACGTCGCCATGACCTGGTCGCCCTCGCCCAGGCGCAGCAACCCATGATCGACGAATACACACGTCAATTGGTCACCGATCGCCTGATGCAAAAGGGCCGCCAGCACGGATGAATCGACACCTCCCGAGAGCCCCAGCACTACGCGGTCGGAGCCTACCTCCTTGCGTATCCGGGCGATGCTGTCCTCGATGATGTTGCGTGTTGCCCAGCTAGCGGCGCACCCGGCGACCTCGCGCACGAAACGCCGCAGAATCTCCGCTCCTTGCAGCGTGTGCGTGACTTCCGGATGGAACTGTAAACCGTACAGATGCCGTGACTCATCAGCCATCGCGGCAAGCGGCGCATTGTCGCTGGCGGCAATGACTTTGAATCCGGGCGGCAACGCGGTCACTCGATCGCCGTGGCTCATCCATACATCGAGCACACGTCGGCCTTCGGAATCGCGGTTATCTTCCAGGCCGTCGAGCAGCGGTGAGGCATTGGTGGGTCTGACTTGCGCCGCGCCGAATTCCCGGTGCGACGAGCCTTCGACCTGACCGCCCAGCTGCGCGGCCATGCTCTGCATGCCGTAACAGATTCCGAGTACCGGCACGCCGAGCGAGTAAATTTCCCGGGGCGCCTCCAAACCCTTGATGTCATACACCGATTCAGGGCCGCCGGACAGAACGATGGCCTTGGGCGCGAATCGCTCGATGTCGCCAAAGGCGGTATCGCAAGCGTAAATTTCACAGTACACGCCGATTTCGCGGATGCGGCGCGCGATCAATTGCGTGTACTGAGCACCGAAATCGAGTATCAGGACTCGGTCCGCATGAATGTCGGGCATCAACCGATCCGGTAGTTGGGCGCTTCTTTGGTGATCGTCACATCGTGAACGTGGCTCTCTCTGACACCCGCGTTGGTGATGCGCACGAACTGCGGCCGGGTGCGCATTTCCTCGATACTGCCGCTGCCGGTATATCCCATCGCGGCGCGCAAGCCCCCCGAAAGCTGGTGCAGGATGGCCACCAAGCTGCCTTTGTAGGGGACGCGGCCTTCGATACCTTCCGGCACAAGTTTCTCGAGTTCGCTGGTGGTGTCTTGAAAGTAGCGATCTTTCGAGCCGTGGGCTTGCGCCATGGCGCCCAACGAGCCCATGCCTCGATAGGCCTTGTACGAACCGCCTTGGTAAAGCTCGACATCCCCGGGCGACTCTTCCGTTCCCGCAAACATGCCGCCGATCATTACGCAGTGGGCGCCGGCGGCGAGCGCTTTGGCGATGTCCCCGGAATAGCGAATGCCGCCATCGCCGATCACCGGAACGCCCGTGCCTTCGAGTGCCTTGGCGACGCGGGCAATCGCGCTGATTTGCGGAACGCCGACGCCGGCAATGACGCGCGTCGTGCAAATGGACCCCGGTCCCACGCCTACCTTCACGGCATCTGCGCCGTGCTTGACCAGATCGAGCGCGGCCTCCGCAGTCACGATGTTTCCACCGATCACCTGAATGTCCGGATACTTCGCTTTGATCTTGGAGACCATATCGAGCACGCCGCGAGAATGGCCGTGCGAAGTATCGACCACAATCACATCGACGCCGGCATCGCGCAGCGCGCCGACGCGGTCCAAGGTATCGGGCGATGTGCCGACAGCGGCCCCGACACGCAAGCTTCCCACGCTATCCTTGCAGGCATTGGGGAATTCCGTAGCCTTCTGGAAGTCCTTGACCGTAATCATTCCCTTCAGTTCGTGATCGCCAGTGACCACCAGAACCTTTTCGATTCGATGCTTGTGCAACAGCGCCAAGACTTGATCCTTAGGAGCGTTCTCGCGCACGGTGATCAAGCGATCTTTCGGCGTCATGACTGATGAGACCGGCGCATCAAGCTTAGTCTCGAAGCGCAGGTCGCGGTGGGTGACAATTCCAACCACCTTTGTACCGAGCACCACGGGGACGCCAGAAATGTTCTTCGCGCGGGTCAATTCAATGACCTGGCGGATGGTCATGTCCGGATTGACCGTGATGGGATCGCTGATCACACCGCTCTCGAACTTCTTGACGCGGTCGACTTGCCGCGCCTGATCATCGACGGACATGTTCTTGTGAATAATGCCCATACCGCCCTCTTGCGCGATGGTAATCGCCAAACGGGCCTCGGTGACGGTGTCCATCGCCGCCGATACAACGGGAAGATTAACGCGAATTTCGCGGGTAAGCTGGCTGGCTAGGGATACGTCCCGGGGCAGCACTTCGGAATATGCCGGCACCAGCAACACATCATCAAAAGTGAGTGCCTCTTCAAGAATCCGCATACCGCGTTCCAGGTTCGTCTGAGAGGCGGCGCATTGTACCTTGCAGGTGCTGCGCGGTAAACCGCAGTATTATGCCGTGATGGAAACCGCCGGAAATCGCGACGTTTATAGCGTTTCACGCCTCAACCGAGAGGTCCGGGTGCTGCTGGAGCGCGGACTCGGCACCTTGTGGCTCGAGGCGGAGATCTCCAACCTTGCCAGGCCGAGCTCCGGACACTGGTATTTTTCGCTTAAAGATGCGGCGGCGCAGGTTCGCTGCTGCATGTTCCGCCAGCGAAATATGCTGTGTGCCTTTGCCGCGCGGGACGGCCAAAAGGTGCTGGTGCGAGCGCGCATCAGCCTGTACGAGCCGCGTGGCGAGTACCAGCTGCTAATCGATCACATGGAAGATGCCGGACAAGGTGCACTCAAACGCCAATTCGAGGAGCTCTCCGCGCGCCTCTCTGCGGAAGGTTTATTCGCTGCGCAGAGGAAACGCCCCTTGCCCATGATGCCGAAGCGAATCGGAGTCATTACTTCGCCGACCGGCGCAGCAATCCGCGACATCGTACACGTGCTGGCTCGGCGCTTCGCCGCGGTGGCCGTTCTGATCTACCCGGTGCCGGTTCAAGGCGCGGCGGCTGCCGGCGAGATCACGGCTGCTATTCGATTGGCCGGCCGGCGCGCCGAATGCGATGTGCTGATTGTGGCCCGCGGGGGAGGCTCGCTCGAGGACCTTTGGGCATTCAATGACGAGGCGTTGGCCCGGGCTATCGTTGCATCCCCGATCCCGATCATCAGCGGCATCGGGCATGAAATCGATTTCACCATCGCCGATTTTGCGGCCGATGTGCGCGCACCCACCCCCTCCGCCGCGGCGGAGCTTGCGGTTCCCGATGGCGAGGAATGGCTTGCCTCGCTGGGCCGCATCGCTGCGCGCCTGCAGCGCGCCCTCATGCGCAGCGTGGAAGGTCAGCGCAAGAGGCTCCGTTGGCTCGTCGGGCGCGCCGCGTTGGTCAGTCCATCCGCAAGACTGTCTCAGCAAACACAGTGTTTGGACGATTTGGAGCAGCGCCTGTCGCGCGCAATGCGCCACAACCTCACCGTGCGCCGCTCGGCATTGACCGAGCGCCGCGGCCGTCTCTGGCACTTAAGTCCGGTGGCGCAGGTGCGCGGCGCCGCCGCCCGGCAATCAGATCTGTTCGCCAGGCTCAAGGCAGCAGCGTTTGCGCAGCTGCATCGGGCGCGCGAGCGTCTCTCGCCGTTGGTGCGCACGCTCAATGCCGTGAGTCCGCTTGCCACCCTCGAGCGCGGTTACGCCATCGTCAGCCGCGAAGGCGGCGGCATTTTAGTCAACGCCGCGGAGGTGGCGGTGGGCACGGTGATCGAAGCTCGACTGGCGAGGGGAAAGATTCGCGCCAAGGTTCAAGGGCCATGAATCGGTTCACCTGGTTGGTTCTATGCCTATGGCCGTTGCTCAGCCTTGGCTATGAGCTACCGCGCGAGAGCGCGGTGCCCGGCGGAATCAAAATCATCCGGCTCGAGGCACATGGAGATTCAATGCCTTATGTTGACCTCGATGGGCATCGCGCATTGGTCGTTAAGGAGGGCGCGCAGTGGCTCGCCATTATCGGCATCCCGCTTTCGGCGCCGCTGGTACTGCAACACGTCACGGTACGCACCCAAGCAGGAAAGCAAGACCTTGAGTTCCTCATCAGCGACAAGCACTACGCCAGCCAATCCCTGAAAGTGGCTCACGCCAAGGTAAATTTATCCCGCGCCGATTTGGCACGGGTGGCGCGCGAAAAAGCGACCATCGATCATGATCTGAGCCGGTGGACAGACAGTCAGCCGCAGAGTTTGCGTTGGCAAGCACCGGTTCCGGGGGTGCGCTCGAGTTCCTTCGGCATGCGCCGCATCTTCAATGGCGAGTCGCGCAACCCGCACGGCGGCATGGACATCGCGGCGCCCGCCGGCACGCCGGTCAAAGTCCCCTTAAGCGGGACGGTGATTGACACCGGCAACTTTTTTTTCAATGGCAACACGGTATTTGTCGATCATGGCCGCGGCTTGATCAGCATGTATTGTCACTTGAGCGCCGTCGAGGTGATGCCCGGCCAGCGTATCGCTGCCGGCGCCACGATCGGCAAGGTCGGTATGACGGGCCGCACCACCGGGCCGCATTTGCACTGGGGCTTGAACCTGAACCGAGCCTGGGTGGACCCCGAACTATTCGTCCCCGAGTGACCGTGCAGCGCTAAGACGCGCTCAACATGTGATCGACGGATACTGCGTCCATCGCCGGTGGCATCGCGGCCTGGCGCAGGCGAGCGCTATGCTCTTGGACGGCAGCGCCCGATGGCTGCATTTCAATCTGCCCTTGGAAGAATGCCCCTTCGCTTATGCCCACGCGGGGTGCAAAGATATTGCCTTTGACCTTGGCGGTGGCACGAATGATGACCGATTCGGTAGCGTACAGATCCCCCTCCACTTTGCCGTCGATGACAATGACCCGCGCGCGGACGTCGCCCTTCATCGTGCCATCGGTGCCCACGGTCAGACTCTGAGTATGGGTAATCGAACCTTCGACGCTTCCTTGAACAATCAGGTCTTCTTGTGCGGACAATTCGCCTTTGAATCGCAAGGTTGGGCCCAAGATGGAAGCTCGCGTGGCACTCTCCACTGGCTTGGCATCGGCGGCACGCGCCGGTTCCGGTATACGCACGGGCGGCCGCGGTTCGACACCCGGCACTCGCGGCTCCGGACGAGTTAGGGAAGGCTCCGGGCGGCCGCTCGCGTTCGCATTCATCATTTGTTCATCTCCATTGAGAGGTTTGTTAAACCACGACATTGCTAGGCGACGCCACCGGCGGTCTTAACCGGACGAACCGGCTCGAATTTACCCGGTTGCTGAGCTGCTTTCTTACCATCCATATCGATGCTGCCGCTGAAATTGGCACCCTCCGTGATGCTCACGGTGGGTGAAAATATATTTCCGCACACCTTTGCCGAGTCCTTCACGAACACGGATTTCTCGGCGTGCAGATCGCCCTCCACGGTCCCTTCGACGATGATCTGTTGCGCTTTGATATTCGCCTTGACCGTGCCTTGCGGGCCCACCGTCAGGCGCTGGGTGTGCGTGATCGATCCTTCTACCCGTCCTTGAATCAGAAGATCCTCTTCGGCGGTCAAATCGCCTTTGAAATAAAGTGTCGGACCGAGGACCGATGCTCGTTCGGTGGCGCTGTTGTAGGGATTGCTCATTCGGCTCTCTCCGTGCAAGTCGTAAGGGCAGGCGAAGAGTAACCGGCATAATCAAATTGAAAGTGAGACTTCGATCACGAAACCTTCGCGCAGCGAAGTTTCCGCATCAACGCCTGTCGCCGAAAACGGACTGGGGAAGCCCCTAAGACGGGGGTCGCTGCCGAGCCAGATAGTCGTTAAGCGTATGGGCGAGCGAAACAAAATCTGACGGAATCATCAGCACAGTCGTGCTGTTATTTTCAGCGCCGACTTCGGAAATCATCTGCATGCGGCGCAACTCCAGGGCCGCAGGATTGGCGGTCATTTGCGCCGCAGCCGCCGATAGCTTGACCGAGGCCTCGAATTCGGCTTCGGCCTTAATGATGCGCGCGCGCTTTTCGCGGATGGCTTCAGCCTGCATGGCCATCACTTGCTGCATCGCTTTGGGCAACTCCACATCCTTCATCTCGAAGCGTTGCACCTCCAAGCCCCATGCGGCGGTCGATCCCGAAATACTGTCGCCCAGCAACGTATTGATCTTATTGCGCTCCTGAAGAATTTCATCCAAGTCGTGCTGGCCGATGATATTGCGCAAACCAGTCAAAGCCAGCTGATACACGGCGGCCGGCGCATCCGCGACTTCAATGACCGCTTTTGCCGAATCAACGATTCGGTACCACAGCACGGCGTTGACCTTGATGGTCACGCTGTCGCGCGTGATGGTTTCCTGCTGCTCTGCGGACACGGTGCGCGTGCGGATATCTACCCGCACCGAGCGCTCGATGCCGAGCGGGATGATCCAGTACAAACCGGGGCCGCGCAGTCCCTTGTAACGCCCCAAGCGGAACACCACGCCGCGTTCGTACTCTTGTGCGACACGCAAACCCGACAATGCGATGACGGCGATCGCGATTAACACCACATCGAGGATGGGCAAGCTGGCGCTCCTTCTTTGCGCTGAGTTTACGCTCATCCCGCGTTGGCGGCGATTTACTCGATGCTCTCCCCGTGAAGCGAGATATCCAGACCTTCGCGCTCCTGCTCCTCCGTGACGCGCAGTCCCATCGTCATGTCGATAATCTTTAGGATGACGAAACTGGCCGTTAACGCGTACGCAACAGTAACGGCGACGCCTTTCAACTGAATCCAGAACGAACCCTCCACACCGCTAATTTCTTTGCTGACGAACACGCCGGTGAGCAGCGCGCCAATGATACCGCCGATGCCGTGGACACCGAATGCATCCAGCGAGTCGTCATATTTCAGCGCATGTTTAAGCGATGTCGCCGCGATGAAGCAGACCACTCCCGCGACCAGGCCGATGATCACG
>JANYAD010000216.1 GCA_025355165.1 Gammaproteobacteria bacterium
CTTATCCACCGGCGCGATTCATCGCACTCTGCGCCACGATGAGATTTTTGGCTATTCTGACCTGCAACCTGTCTGGGATTTGCAGACGACGGTCGATCATACCTTAAGCGAAGATCAAGCCTCATTGCGCGAGGCATTCTCCCAAGCGAAAACAACCGGCTCAATTGACGTGGAGGCTCGAATCCATCGCGGTCCGGGGAAAGAGATCCGCTGGATCCATATCAATGGCCGCACGTTTTTTGCCGACGGTGCTGCGCAGCGCCTAGCCGGCGTTATCGGTGATGTGACGCATCGCCGTGCGGTGGAGGATAGACTTCGTCAGGCTCAAAAAATAGCCGCTATCGGCCAACTCACCGCCGGCGTGGCCCACGATTTTAACAACTTGTTGCAGGTCATCTCGGGTGGATTGCAACTGGTCGGTCGGCAATCCGATTTAAAGCGCCGCGAGCAGATACTCGCATCGATGAAAAACGCGGTTCAACGCGGCGCCCGACTATGCCGACAACTGCTGGCATTCTCGGGGCGCCAGGCGCTGAAACCCCAACCGGTGGACCTGAAGCGCTTGATCGGCGACATGCTGGACATGCTCAATCGCAGTTTGCGGGGCGATGTGAAGATTAAAACGATCTTTGCCGATCGCCTCTGGGGTGTGGAAGTTGACCCGACGGAATTGGAACTGGTTATCTTGAATCTCGCACTAAACGCGCGTGACGCCATGCCATCCGGGGGCAAAATAGAACTCAACGCACGCAATTGCCCCGGTCTGAATCAACACGACTTGCACGGTGATTTTGTTCGGCTGGATCTGGCGGACTCTGGCATCGGCATGTCCCCTGACACTTTAAGTCACGCTTTCGAGCCCTTCTTTACCACCAGGGAAGTGGGAAGTGGTTCTGGCTTAGGCCTTGCCCAAGCGCATGGGTTCGCACAGGCCTCGGGCGGCGCAATACGTCTGGCGAGCACGGTTGGCCGCGGGACCGTTGCGTCGCTATTTCTGCCGCGCACGCTGAACATGCCCATGCCCTTAGAAGGGCTGGCACCCATGAGTGAGGAGGCACTCATCGGCGAGGGGCAGGTTTTGGTGGTGGAGGATGATGACGAAGTGGCAGCGTTGACGGTCGAGATGATCCATGAACTGGGCTATGACACGACCCGTGTAGCCAGTGCCGAGGCGGCGCTCGGTGCCCTCGCCGACCGCCGCGCGGTCGATATCGTGTTCTCCGACGTCATGATGCCCGGCCGCATGAACGGCGTAGAACTCGCCCAAGAGATACGGCGTCGGCGCCCCAATTTGCCGGTATTGCTGACCAGCGGCTATGCCGAGGCAGCGCGACGCAAGGCTGGGGCGCAGCTTATCAAAATCATCCCCAAGCCTTATCGAATTGACGAATTACGCGACGCGCTGGCAGCCGTGAGGCAAGATGCTCGGGATTCCATTCGAGAGCACTAATGTCTGCGTTGATCGTTTGTCCCTCGTGTGACCTGGCACACTGTATCGGGGCGGCCCCGTCAAAAGAACGCACCGTCTGCGCACGTTGCGGCGGGCTGCTGCAACGTGCGGAAAACGGCAACATCGATGCGGCTATCGCATTGGCAGTATCAGCCCTGGTGCTATTTGCCTTCAGCAACGCTTATCCTTTGGTTGCCATTCAGTCGAATGGTTCCGGACGCGCTACCACGCTCTTGGGTGCGGCGTTGGGCCTGTATCGCCAAGGGCATACTTTGCTCGCCTCGTTGGTGTTCTTTACCACGATTGCGGCCCCTTTTCTTCAAATCACCAGTTTGTTGTATTTATTGTTACCGCTCCGGCGCCGGCGCGAAGCGCCCGGCCAACGCATCGTATTTCGCTTGCTCACCCGGATACGGCCGTGGATTTTCGTGGAAGTCTTCATGCTCGGCGCACTCGTCGCGCTGGTGCGGTTGGCTGCCTTCGCGCGCGTGGTGCCGGGCGTGGCGCTGTGGTCGTGCGCCCTGCTCATGTTTACGTTGACCGCCCTGACCAGCCGCACCTCACCCGGCCAGTTTTGGCGTTGGGTCGAGGATCGGCGCGCATGATTGCGCTGCAGACGGGAAAAAGCCTTGGCTTGATTCTTTGTCTTGAGTGTCGCGCCACGGTACGCGCCCTGGATGTGCGCTACCCGCGCTGCCCGCGTTGCCATGCGCACCTTCACCCGCGAAAACCACATAGTCTGGCGCTGACCACCGCGTTGCTGTTGTGCGCCGCCGTGCTCTACATACCCGCCAATTTGTTGCCGGTGATGTATACGCGCACAGTCTTCGATGAAGAGAAAGACACCATCATGAGCGGCGTGCTGGTGATGTTGCATTCCGGATCGTGGCCCATCGCGGTCTTGGTATTCGTTGCCAGCATCGTCGTTCCGATGCTAAAAATTCTGGCACTTGTCGTGGTACTCTTTTCGGCCTGGCGCGGCTCCGCACGATACCGTACTCAACGAAGCGAGCTATATCGCATGGTCGAATTCATAGGTCGTTGGTCGATGCTCGACGTGTACGCCATTTCCTTGCTGGTCGCGCTGGTTCAGATTCGATCGTTAGCCTCCGTGGCAGTGGGCTGGGGTGCACTCGCCTTTGGCGCCGTCGTGGTTCTGACGATGGTTGCCGCGCGCACCTTTGATGAGCGGTTGTTGTGGGACCCTCCTCCTTGAAGGAAGGACGACCGGAATTGGGCGAGTTGCCTGCGGCGGTGCCCTCTCGCACGCTGTGGGGCCGACTGCCTCTGGTATGGATGCTTCCCGCGGTGGTAGTGCTGGTCGGCGGGTTCGTCGTCATTCACGAGAAACTCAACCAGGGCACCTCGATTGAGATTCGCTTTGCCAACGCCGAAGGCTTGGAAGCGAATAAGACGCGGGTACGTTACAAAGACGTCGAGATCGGCGAGGTCATGGACATTCGCGTCAGCGATGATCGAAAGGGAGTCATCGTAACGGCGGATATACATCGAAATGCGCGTTCCTACTTGGTTGATGACACGCGATTTTGGGTGGTTAGGCCGCGAATTACCGGCGCCGGTGTCTCGGGACTGGCGACTTTGGTCTCAGGAGCTTACATCAGCGTCGATGTGGGGAATTCTAAAGTCAATCGCGATCACTACGTCGGGCTGGAAATACCCCCCATCGTGACGGTCGATTTGCCGGGCCGCGAATTTGTTTTACATGCGGATGACTTAGGCTCGTTGGACATAGGCTCCTCGCTATTCTATAGACATATCACCGCCGGCCAGGTAGTGGGGTACGCTTTGGATCCAGGCGGCAGCGGCGTGACCATTCAGGTGTTTATCAATGCCCCTTTCGATACCTACGTGACCCGTGCGACTCGCTTCTGGCAGGCAAGCGGCATCGACATGTCGGTGAACGCCGATGGAGTGAAACTGCACACCGAGTCCCTTGCGTCCATTCTCGAAGGCGGCGTTGCATTTGGACCGCTGCCCGGCGTCGCGGTCGCGCCGGTCCCGCCCGATGCAATATTTACGCTGTATGAAGATCAGGATCGCGCAATGCGTCCCTCCGAGACTGAAATCCGAGCATTCGTCATGTACTTCGGCGGTAGCCTGCGCGGACTGTCAGCAGGAGCGCCCGTCGAATTGCAAGGCATCAAGGTGGGCGAGGTAAAGAGTGTTGACGTTGAGTACGATCAGCACGCCGGATCGCTCGCGTTTCCGGTAATTATCGATTTGTATCCTCAGCGATTACGCGGTCGAACGCAAAGTCGCCCGCAAGACGCCCCGGTGCGTGAGCCGAGCGAGGCGGCCAGTAAAGCCATGATTGATAATTTAGTGTCGCACGGGCTGCGAGCGGAACTCAAGACGGGAAATTTGCTGACCGGCCAGAAGTTCGTGGCGCTGGAAATGCATCAGGACGCTTCTAGGGATAGGGTGGGCTGGATGGAGCAACCGGCTATTTTCCCCACGGTATCAAGTGGTCTTGATGATATCCAAGATTCAGTCGGAGTAATCGCCAAGAAACTGAGCAAAGTACCCTTTGACCGGCTCTCGGCGCGACTCATTGCAGCTATGGATACATTGGAGCACACGCTGAAGAGTGCCGATCACATGCTGCAAAATGTCGACGCCAACTTGGCGCCTCAAGTGCAGGCGACGCTGGCAGAGGCGCAAGGAGCGCTGAAGAACGCCAAGGAGCTCTTGGGAAAGGACGCTCCGCTGGAGAACGATCTGGGTTCTACATTACTTCAAGTATCGCGCGCTGCGAAATCGATCAGCGCGTTGGTTGACTATCTTGAGCGTCACCCAGAATCATTGCTTCGCGGCAAACCAGGCAAACAATGAAATTACTTCCCATGGCGTTATCTGTCTTGGCTTTGTGCGGCTGCGCGACGCGCCAGCCCGATCATTTCTATGTGCTGGGTGCGCAGCCCGCCGCGGCAACGGAATCGCGCACCCAATTCGATCGGCAGATCACGTTGCGGGTTACCGTACCCTCGCTGTTCGACCGCGCGGAGGTGGTATTGACGGCGCCCAATGGCGTTACAGTCCTCGATCATGAACGCTGGGCCGCGCCGCTCGCGGATCTGGTGACCGCGACGTTGGGTCAAGACATCGAGCGTCGTCAGGTCAATGCGGTGGTATTACCGAGGAGCGAGGATCAGGCCGGCATTCCGGTGATTAGAATGGCGGTCGAGATCGACGACATGACCACGCGGCTCGACGCGCCGGTAGCCATCGAAACTCATTGGCGTGTGACGGATACTCGGACCGGAAAGGTGTCACTCGGCCGCGACTCGTTCGCCAGCACGCAGCGGCCCAAAGATTATGCGCAACTGGCCGACGCATTGAGTGCTTGCATCGCTTTGCTGTCGGAACGATTAGTCCGGGAAATTCCTGGTACTTGATGCCATTGCCGCGGCGTCGCGAACGCCGGATGCCGCGAGTTCGATGCCCTTTTACATCGTTTACTGCTTAATTTTTTTAAGGTGCCTCTCACGCACTTCGTTAGGATTAGTCGGATCATCTGGATCGTTGTCAAAGGCGCCCGGTTTGGAGACCGTTTCCGCCGCCGCTTCCTCCTCCGCTTGGCGCTCGTCCTGTGACTGGCCCTTCTCTGTAGACGCCCCGGACGACTCACCCGTTGCTGTTGACAGTAGGGCATTGAGCAGGCTCGGGCCTTCATGATCCGATTTGGCCGCCACCGCGCGTGATCGTCCCGCGCCGTTGAGGAAAGCTAGCGAAGCATGCATGCGGATACTCCTAGATTTACGGGGTGGCAGCTCGCTGCCCGGCGCGGCATGCGCGCAGCGTATCGCAGCTGCGCGCAGCCCCTCATCCAGCCACTAGCGGCTGTTTTTTGAATCCTGACGCGGGTCCTTGTCCATTTCGGACTTAAGGTTACTTTTCATGTCACCGTACTTCGCCTGACCGGCCCCGGCGACTTCTTTAGCTGTGCCCTTCACCTGCTGGGTGGTGCTGCCCACTACTTTCCCGGCAACTTCCTGGACCTTACCGGTGGCTTCTTTCACCCGACCCTCAACCTGATCTTTGTTGATGCCCATGAATCTGTCTCCTTTTACTCGCCGGCAGACGGCCGACACGCTTGTCAGGCGTCCATGCTACGCGGCGTCATTTGGCACGCTGTAGGAGCGGGAAGGGATGCGCTGTCGGAATAACCCCAGTATCCTATGCCGACCCACAAATAAAGGACCACCATGCTGTCGCGACGGAGTTTCTTACACAGTGCCGCAGCCAGCTCCCTGGTCTCGGGCGCCGGATTCGCTGTAGCTCTGCCGACCAAATCGGCGACTGCCAGCGCTTCAATCACCGCGGATGCCAAGCCGATCTCGGCGGATGAGCGCCGCCTGCGCATCGAAAAGATCCAGAGCTTGATGGCGCAGGGAAAGATCGCCGGTATGCTGGTTGAGCCCGGTTCCAGCTTGGAGTACTTCACCGGCATTCGCTGGCGTCGCTCCGAGCGCACCACCCTGGCCGTAATCCCAGCCAACGGTCAGGTGGTCGTGATAACGCCGGCTTTTGAGGAGCCCTCGGTACGCGAGACTCTTCAAGTCGGCGGGGAAATCAGGCCCTGGGATGAACACGAGAGCCCCTTTGAGAAAGTAGTGCAGGCGCTTAAAGATCGGGGGATCAGCTCCGGGGTTCTCGCCGCGGAATCGACGGTTCGGTTTTTTATCATCGCCGGCCTCCGTCAGGTTTCGAGCGCCTATGACATCATCCCCGCCGATGCGCTGGTGAGGGCCTGCAGGCTCATCAAATCTGCTGCGGAATTGGCATTGCTGCAAACGGCGAATGACGTGACCATCGAAGCACTGCGTCAGGTGCACGCGAAGGTAAGCCGAGGAATGAGCGCGGCTGACATTATGGCGCTGATGGACAACGCAACCGTGGCCTTGGGAGCGACGCCTGAATTTTCTCTCGTGCTTCTTAACGAGGCATCTGCTTATCCCCATGGTTCCGTCCAGCCGCAGAAAGTTCGAGATGGTTCGGTGATCCTGATGGACTGCGGCTGCGCGGTGCACGGCTATCATTCCGATATATCGCGCACCTGGATCGTCGGCGAACCGACGGCGCAACAACGCAAAGTCTGGAACACCGTGAAACGCGGCCAGGAAATAGCCTTGGAGACGGCGAAGATCGATGTTCCCGTGGGCGGCATCGACGATGCCGTGCGCAGGTTTTACGAGAGCGAAGGATGGGGTCCGGGGTATCGATTGCCGGGACTGTCGCATCGTACGGGTCACGGCATCGGCATGGACGGGCATGAACCGCCGTACCTCGTGCACGGCGATACCACGCCGCTGCAGGCCGGAATGTGTTTTTCGGATGAACCCGGAATCTACATTCCGGGGCAATTCGGCATTAGGCTCGAGGATTGCTGGTTCATGACCGCCTCGGGTCCGAGGCTCTTCACCCCGTTGGCCAGATCCCTGGAAAATCCTATCTAGATCGAGACGCCGCGTGATTGCATTGCTGTCGTTGGC
>JANYAD010000231.1 GCA_025355165.1 Gammaproteobacteria bacterium
TCGCCAAGCAACTGGAGGGCGATGCCGTCGGCATTGTGGCATTCGCCGGTACGGCGTTCCTGGCGTGTCCCATCACGCTCGACTATGGAGCTTTTCACGAATCCCTCAGTGCAGTCGATACCAACACCATTCCGCGGGGAGGTACGAATATTTCAAGCGCCATTGAAGCGGCGCAGATAGCGCTGCGCCGGCGTCCCACGAGCGATAAAATATTGATTCTCATAACCGACGGTGAGGAGCTTGAAGGCAGCGCAGTGGATGCTGCGCGAGCGGCCGCGGCCTCGGACGGGTTGAGGATTTTCACGGTGGGGGTTGGCACGGCGGCAGGAGATTTGATTCCGATACCGCAAGCTCAAGGCGGCGGATTCGTGCAGGACGAGACTGGCGCGTTTATCAGATCAAGGCTGGATGACTCGCGGCTTAAAGCCATTGCAGCGGTGACCAACGGATTCTATGCTCCGCTCGGCACGCAAGGCGAAGGGTTGGAGGCGGTATTCAAGACCGTGCTGGGGCCGAGCGCAAAACATGACCTGGCCTCGCGGCAGCAAAAAATTTACACCGAGCGATATCAGTGGCCTTTGGGGGCCTCTCTGGTCTTACTGCTCGCCAGCCTCCTCGTCGGGACGCGTCGGCGGAACGTCGCGCAAAGCTCGGCTGGTGCAGTGTCCTTCGCCACGCTGCTTTATGGTTCAATCTTGGTCGTCAATGCGCACGTGCAAGGCTCGCATGCAGCCGATGCGGATGAGCAAAGCGCCGCCGCACCGAATTCGAGTGCCGGTGCCGACTCAAAAAAGCCCGTGTTGGAATACAACGCCGGCACGGCGGCCTACCGGGCGGGTCGTTTCTCGCAAGCCGCGCAATCATTTCAGCAATCAATCAGTCACGCGCCGCTAAGCGATTCGCAGCCTTTAGCTGTGCAACAAGATGCTTACTACAATCTGGGTAATACTCTCTATCGGGATGGACAGAAAACGGAGCAGACTTCCCCCCAGGAAACATTGCAAAAGTGGAACGATGCGGTGAAAGCATACGAGACGGCGCTGCAACTGCGTGCTGACGATGCAGACAGCGAATACAACCGGGATCTGGTCAAGCGCAAGATCGATGCGCTTAAGCAGCAGCAAGATCGGAACAACCAGCAGAACAAGAATCAGAACGACAAAAAGCGGTCAGACATGGATAGGCAGAATCAGGACCAGAATCAGAGTAAAAATGAGCCGCAGAACCACAACCAAGGCGGCGCTCAGCCTGATAACCACGAACCGCCGCGAAGCTCGGGGCAGGGTGGGGGTGCTGCGCCGCCAGCTGAGGCGCCAAAGGGGGAGCGGGCGACGCCCGATGCCGGCCAGGCCGGCCAAGCTCCTCCGTCACCGAATTCCGGCGAACCCCAGCCGCGGGGAGAGAGCGGACCGGAGGCCGATAACCAGCGACTTCCCGGTCAAATGACTCGCGAGGAGGCCCGCGAACTTCTCGATTCGGTAAAAGGCGACGAGCGTCATGCTCTCGGCGCCCCGGTGGCACAACGCAGCGGCGTTCGGCCCCCGGAAAAACCATTTAAGAATTGGTGATGCGGGCGAACCGCAAGTCTGTATGGCTGATCGTCTTGATCAGTATGCTGCCGGCACCGGGGGCGCTCGCAGATGAGCAGTTGGTCTATGCGACAATCCAGCCGGCGCAAATAACCCTGGGGGAATCCGCGAAGTTTACGATTACAAATTTGGGCGACGGCACCTCCGCAGTGACCATGCCTGTGGTACCAGGTCTTAAATTTGAGGTCATTGGCCGATCCCGACAAATCGAGCTTATCAATGGCACGACGCTGCCCTCATCATCCATCGTGGTACGAGTCACGCCGCAAGTCGCGGGCATCTTTACGATTCCGGGGGTCACGCCAAAAACTCAGCCGTTGGTCCTTCAAGTCAATCCGCCCGGCAGCGCCGGCGCGGCTGCCTTAAGTACGGCGAAGCCCGCCAACGCTCCGCCCATACTTTCAGGCGCTTCGGTACCGAAGGGGATTCATCTCACCGAAGATGGGTCCGCATATCTTCGATTGACCGTACCAAAGCGAGAAGTGTACGTGGGAGAAAGCATTCCAATTGAAATGGAGGTGGGAATGCGTTCCGGATTCGTCAGCTCGCTCAATGGTCTGCCGAAGCTCACGGGCGAGAACTTCGCCCTCAACAATTTGTCGCACCAACCCGAGCGCAGTGAAAAGCTGATCGAGGGGCAGCCGTTCGTGCTCCTAACGTGGCGCAGCAGTTTGTCGGTGGTCAAGCCGGGCACCTTTCCGCTAATGGCGCAAGTGCCGCTAACCGTCAAGATCAGAACGCGCTCGAAGCGTCAATCCGATCTGGATGATCAATTCGGCGACCCTTTTTGGCAGAATTTTTTCGGCACGACAACCCCAAAGGACATCACGGTCGAAAGTCCGGCGCAGGAGCTGAGAGTACTGGAACTGCCATTGGCAGGACGGCCGGCCGATTTCCACGGCGCCATAGGTAGCTTCGCCCTTGAGAGCGATATTTCCCCGGGCAAAGGCGATGTGGGTGAACCCTTAACCCTGCGTATGCGAGTGATTGGCTCCGGCAATTTCGATCGGGTGGACAGTGCCATGCTGCAACGTGTCGATCCATGGAAGACCTACCCGCCAAAATCCACGTTCAACAGCAGTGATCCGGTTGCGCATAAGGGCGAAAAGATTTTCGAACAACCCATCATCGCTTCGAAGCCCGGGGTACAAACACTTCCTGCCCTTAGCTTCAGTTACTTCGATCCAAGCCTTCGCCGCTACGAGACCGTTCATAGCTCGGCACTTCAGGTCACCATTTCCCCTGCCCAGGCCGACAGTTCTCTTGCGGCCCCAGCGCCCGGCGACAGTGCGTCCTCACCCGTGAATGAATTTACGCAAGGTCTCAAACCGGACCATGCCGCCGGCGGACGACTGGCGCGTTCCCTGACCCCACCTTATCTGCAGCAGAGGTTTTTGGCTGCTCCGTGCTTGCTGGTGCTGGCGTTCACTGCGGCATGCATCGGTGTTAGACGGCGAAGGAGCTCGGCAGGGCGCTTATCCGGCCGCAATCGTGTCGCCTCACGCGCGACTGAGCGCAAGCTCGCGCAAATGGAGGCAGCCGCACGCGCAGGCAATCCGGGCCTCTTTTTCACTTCAGCACGCGAGGCGTTGCAAGAGATTCTGGCTGCGCGATGGCAGGTAGCAGCGGGCGAGGTAACGGCGGCCCAGGTGCAAGAGCGGTTAGGCAATGATGACATTGGCCGAATTTTCGCTTTCGCAGATGAATCCAAGTATTCCGGCTACGATGTAGACGACACCGATCTTGGACGCTGGGCGCGAGTCGTGCGGCGCGAAGTTGCGGTCGAGGCGGCCCGATGAAAAGCGCACTAAAATGGGCGGCCTTAGGTGTAAGCCTGTCGCTGGCGAGCGGCTCGATCTGTGCGCAGGATACGGAGAATGAATTTTCGGCCGCGAATCTTTATAACTTGGCCAATCTTTATGCGCGCCAAGGTAAGTTTGGCATGGCCGTACTGAACTACGAACGGGCAAGCCTGCTCGCGCCGAATGATCGGGATATCGAAGCCAACTTGAAATACGTTCGCGCGGCATCGCATGTGTCGGAACCGCCGCGAAGCACATTCGATCTCGTGGCCCGACGCCTCAGTCCCCTAACCGTGTCATGGATCGGGGTTCTCGGAGTGCTGATTGGGGGATTGAGTGTTCTGGCGGCCCAGATATCTTTTGGGGGAGCATGGATGCAGCGCGCCGCCCTGGTGTTGGGCATCTTGATGCTGGCTGTCACGGTGTGTAATGGAATCGCACTCTGGCCAACTTTGCACGCGGGCGTCGTGATTGGTGCGCAAACACCGGTCCGGGTATCGCCGGTGCCCATGGGCGAGGCGCTGTTCGTACTGCCCGAAGCGGAGACAGTGAAAGTTACAGCAGAGCATGAAGGGTTCTTGCTGATAAAAACTCGTTCCGGACGGGCCGGCTGGGTATCGCGTTCAGCAGTCGCGCGTGTCATAGCGCACAAATCTATTCCGTAACGTTTGAATCGTGCTGACTCATCATCCCTAAAGCACGGCGAAAAAGCCTTTTATCAAATGCGCTAACGTAGACGGCGAGCGTGTAGGGGGGAGCTAGAATTGCAACGGATTCTTCCATGACGATGTCGGACAATGTTGACCCAGTGAAGGTGAGAAGAGTGAGATCGAATCTCAACCTGAACGATGCGGGCAGTGGTGCGCATAAGTACACGCTGCAGTTGGAAAGCCGCGAGTTACGCAAGGAGGCGCAACCACTGCAGAAGCGATGCGACTTCGATATGGCCGAGTTTCTGTAATTTGGCGCTAGCTCGGCGGTGGTATGGGCGGGCCGGTCTGATGCAGCGAATCAGTGATTGCTCGGTTCGTCCGTCTGCAGCGGCAACTTGGTGGAGGAATCCTCTGATGGTCGCAGGGGTCCACGCCCATCTTTGGGATTGGTAATCCCGTCTTCTTTCAGATTCTCATTGAGCTTTTCCGTCGACGGGCCGCTTTCTTTTTGAGGCATGACGTCTCGCTTGGCTTGTGCTTAAAGGATCAGACCATTGCGCAACGCGTAGGCGGTCATGTCGGCGTTGCTGGTGAAG
>JANYAD010000242.1 GCA_025355165.1 Gammaproteobacteria bacterium
GACGATCGGCCTCACGCAAAGCCGATGCAACAACGGGGTAATGCCGGCTTCTTGCACCAGAACATCCGCCACCCACTTGAACATCTCGGCATCGAGCGCATGACTCAACGACTGCGGCTCAGGCATGGCGGCGCCCATCGCGGCGGCGCGTTTTTCAAGCTCGATGCCGATGCCTTCGCAGTCAACGGTGTGTTCGTGGCGATACCACGCAAATCCCTCGACTCCCACCTGGGTGATGTTGCCGCCGAAACAGCCGTTGCGATCAATCAAGGCGGTTTGCGCACCGGCGCGGGCCGCTGCCAGCGCGGCGCTGAGGCCACCGGGACCGCTGCCTACGACCAGCACCTCCGTTTCTAGAACTACATCGAGCGATCGGGCAGGTTCATGGATTGTTTTCATGCTTAATAATCGCTTTGAGACGTGGGCGCCGGCCACTGAGATTCGACGACAGGTAGGGCGCGATCGGCGAGGTTTTGCGTACAAAATACAGCGCCGCGAGTCCCATCAGCAGCATGCCTATGAGGCTCGCCCCATAAGCGCTGGCGGTAAAAACTTGCAGCCAGTTCAGACGCAGCATGCCGAAGTTGCGCCATAAAAGCAGCGCGCAGCTTCCGAGGTAGCCGCAGGCATCCGCAACATAGATCAGGAACCCGGCAGTACCCACCGTCCCGCTCGCAGCGATCAAACGATCGAACAGCATGGCATTGAAGGGTACATAGGCCATGTACAGCCCCGCACCGCTTAAAACCATCCAGGCGAGCGGGGACAACAATCCTGACTGAAATGCCAGCGTGGAGGCGCCCAGCAGGAACAGCCCGGCAAAAACTACGCCGTGAATAACCATCAGCGCCTTGACGTTGTTGCGCACGACGATGATGACGCCCAGCACGGTCAAGGACAACACGGCGACAGGCACTTCACTCGCGGTGAACACGGCGGCCGCTCGGCCAAATCCCAACGCCGTCCATATCTCCGCAGCAAAGTTGTCGCGAAAGTCCCGAACAGCCGTGGTCAGCACGTACGACAGGACAAGCAGCGCGATTCCCAGGCCGTAGCGGCGCAGGAAGCGTAAGCGCGCCGCTGAATCCATGGGTGCACGGCGTACCCGCTCGGCTTCGTCTTGGGCATTGGGCGCAGGCAGTTGCGCCAGGCCCCAAACGGAGAGTCCCAGCAGCGGAAAGAAAATCGCGCCCGTTGCAGCGGGCATCCAAAACGGGCCGATGTGCCACGTGTCCATCAGCAGTTTGCCAACGGATTTGACCGCTCCCGAGGAGACGATGAAGCTGGCACACAGAATTGCCCCAAGTACTTCAGATGTACGGCGGCCCTCCATGAAGCCGAACACCAGACCCCAAATCAGACCTAACGGCAGGCCATTGAAAAACATCGCCAAGACATTCCACGGCGCTGGAACCACGGCGAAAGCCAGCAGCGCCAGCCACGCAAGAAATATGAGAATGAGGATGGCGGCGGCGCGCTTGTTCGGCCTGACTTCCGCGATCAGTTTTACGCCGATCAATTTGGAGACCGCATAGCCCAACACTTGGGCCAACACCAGCGCGATTTTGTAATCCAGTTCGAAACGCCATCCGGGCACGGCGGTGAAAATCGCGACAGCAAATGGCTTGCGAAACGCATACATGGAAAAGTAAGCCGCAAAACCGGCCAGCCCCGCGAACGTGGTGAACAGTACCGGGTTGGCCTTGTCGAGCGCTTGGCGGAGCTTGGCAGTCACTGCGCCTAAGTCTATCTGCAAAAGTCCTGGCGCAGTTCTGTTTGCGGGTTGCGTGCCGAGGTGCAGCCACAAATCCGTCATGTTCTTGTAGTATTTGAATGGCGGACTCCCTTAGCATTTCATCAGGAGGCACCCATACTCTCTCAGTCTGCCCTGTGCGGCACGTTTGACCTTGCCGTTATCGGTGCGGGGATCATCGGCCTGTCGTGCGCGCGTGCTGCCGCCCTGCGAGGGCTGCGGGTGATTGTCATCGACCGCGACTTGAGAGCGAACGGTGCTTCGGTGCGCAACTTTGGCCTCATCACCGCAACAGGGCAGGAGCGCGGCGCCTCATGGACGCGCGCCCGACGCACCTGCGCCATATGGGAAGAAATGGCCGAGCAAGCTGGATTTCCGATCCTGCAGCGGGGCCTTTGGATGATGGCACGACGGCAGGAATCTCACGCGGTTCTGGAGGCTTTTGCGAAGACCGAAATGGGCGAGGGCTGCGAAATATTGAGCCGAGCCGCGGCGCGGGCGTGCTGCGGGGAGATCGTGAACGAATCGGTAAAAGCGGTGCTGCGAAGCCCCATGGAGCTTCGCGTCGAATCGCGCCAGGTTATCCCCAAAATCGCCGCGTGGCTTGCTGAACGTCAAGGTGTGATGTTTTTGCGAGAAAGTGCTGCGCTCTGCGTCGAGCCGCCGCGTATCAAGACCTCCCGCGGCATGGTTGCGGCGGGGGCGGCGGTGGTTTGTCCCGGCGACGATATGGCATCACTTTTTCCAGAGCATATTGCCAAGTACCAGCTGGCCCGCTGCAAGCTCCAGATGTTGCGCCTGGCTGATCCGGGATTTCGTTTGCCCGCGGCGCTGATGTCCGATTTGGGACTGCTGCGCTACGCCGGGTATTCCGCGCTGTGTGAATCCGCACCGTTGCGCGCACGGCTCGAGGTGGAGCAGGCTGAGCACTTGAAACAGGGCGTTCACCTCATCGTGGTGCAAAGCGCCGATGGCAGTCTCGTTGTCGGGGATAGCCATCAATACGGGGCTACGCAGGATTGCTTTTCGCAGCAGCACATCGATAGACTCATTCTGGATGAATTTACCGCCGCCACCGGCCGCGCACCGCCAGAAGTGCGCGAGCGGTGGATTGGCACCTACGCCGCCTCTGCCGATCGCACCATGTTCATTGATGCGCCTGCGCTCAATGTCCGCATCGCCATGGTTACCGGCGGTTCAGGCGCGTCGACCGGATTCGCTTTTGGCGAGGAGGTCATCGTCGATCTTTTTGGCCGGAGTTCAAGCTAATGGCGATACGCGATCGTTTTGATCTGGTGATTTTCGATTGGGCCGGGACCGTGGTGGACTTTGGCTGTCATGCTCCCGTGATCGCGCTGCGTGAAGCCTTTGCGCGCCAAGGCGTTGCAATCTCGGAGACCCAAGCGCGCCGCGATATGGGCAAGGCGAAGGCCGAGCATGTGCGCGCGTTGCTGCTCAATCCTGCCATTCAAAGTGCCTGGGCCGAAGCACACGGCCGCAAGTCAACGGATGCCGATATCGCAGAACTGATGAAGGATTTGGGTCCGCTGATGCGCGACCAAGCGCAGCGCAGCGCGAGTTTGATTGATGGCGCGCGTGCCGCCGTGGAAGTGTTGCGCGGCGAAGGAATCAAGGTGGGCTCATCCACGGGCTATACGCGCGAAATGATGGGGCCGGTGCTGCGCGAAGCGGCGGCGCAAGGTTATATACCCGATCACCTGGTGTGTTCCGGCGAAACCCCCGCAGGTCGACCGACACCCCTGATGATTTACAAAGCTTGTGCCGAACTGGGCGTGTGGCCGTTGTCCCGCGTGGTCAAAGTCGATGATACCGATGCCGGTGTCGCCGAGGGCCGGGCCGCCGGCTGTTTCACGGTGGGTATTGCCGCTTCGGGCAATGCGGTCGGACTATCACAAGAAGCCTGGTCGAAGCTGCCGGCCGCCGATCGCGCGGCACGCCTCGAGGCTGCCGAGAAGTCGTTGCGTGCGGCCGGAGCGGACGTCGTGATCGACACGGTTGCCCAATTGATTCAAGTGCTCCGCTCAGCAGCCTAAGGCGGCATGCAAGGAGCCGAGTTGGTAGGTCGCGTGGCGCAAGACATGCGCGCATTCTTGCGAGTTGATATGCAGGCGGGCGAAAGAGTTGACGCTGCCGGTGTCCACGGCATGCCCGGCGGGTTGTTGCAGTTCTCTCGCCAGCACAACGCTGACTACGAGCACGTCGGTCAGATCCGGTTCGCTACGACCGCACCGGTCATGGTCGTCTTGATCACCTACTGCCTCGCACAGCGCATCGTCGAAACCCCAGTTCAGCAGTACTGCTTTGCCGATGGCCGGATGCCAGCCGGCGATCATCTCTACGAAATAGCGCTCCAGATGCAGCTTTTCCGCTCCTCCCACGGAACGCACCATGATGTAGAGACGCCCGATGCCATGCAGAAGGCCGGTAAGAAATGCCTCATCGGGGCCGAACTTGGTGCGCCGTGCAATGACCCGGCAAATGGCCGCCACGGTGATACTTTGTTGCCACAGGACGTTCAGCGGTTTGGCAATCGAGCGCAAGGCTGGCGCCACGCGCAATTGATTGACGGCGAAAGCCATCACGGCGCTTTGCACCTGGCGATGACCCAGCCGAGTAATGGCGCAGGGCAGGTCCGTCACCTGTTTGCCTGATGAGTTAAATGCCGCCGAATTGGCGACTTGCAACAGCCGTGCGGCAAGACGCGGCTCTGTGCCCACCAGTTTCACGATTTCCGCGAGCGTCACGTTGGGCTGGCCCAGCGCTCGGCGGATGCGCATAACCACTTCCGGAAAGGAGGGCAGATTAACCGTCCCCTTCGAAACCTCCTGCGCCAGATTTCCGAGGAAGCACAGTGCCGCCGCCCTTTCCTCCGCCGTGGTGGCAGCGCTGGTGGCGGTGGCCGAAGCGATCCGTCGGCCCGCGGTGGGTGATGCAACATTTGTCATGGATATCTTGCCAAGAACTGGTTTTCTGGGGCCGCCGCTCCTTCCCCTACGTTTCGGCGCCCTGCGCCGATTCTTGACAGAATATTTAAGGTTAACCCGTAAGCTTTTGCCTTACGACCCGCCAGCCGCGGCGAGAGGGTGATGCGTATCACGCTTGAGGAAGGGCTAGAGTTGTTGCGGTGCACAATAGGCTGCGCATTGTGGTTTTGCATCGGCTCAGCCACCATCCCGCCATGAAAACAGCTGTTAAAAAATGGGTGGTTTTGCTGGCGGCGTGTGCTGCGTCTACCACTTCGGCGTTTGCTGCCGGTTACCAGGTCTTCGTCACCAATGAAAGATCGGGCAATGTAACCGTCATCGACGGCGGCGACTTCAGCGTTGCTGCAACCATTGCGGTGGGCAAGCGGCCACGCGGCATCCACGCAAGTTCGGATGGCAAGACTGTATATATAGCCCTGAGCGGCACGCCCATCGAAGCGCCGCCGCAGATCGATGCCAATGGCAATCCGGTGTTTGAAAAGAAAAAGGGCGGCGATGAGGACGATGCGAGCGCGGACAAAGCCGCTGACGGAATCGGCATCTTAAACATCGCGGCGAAGAAGCTGACTGGCAAGCTCAGTGCGGGATCCGATCCGGAGGAATTCGCCTTGAGCAAGGACGGGCGCCGCATTTATATTTCTAACGAAGATACAAAAACTGCGAGTGTGATCAGCATTGCCGGTGCGAAGCTCGAACACATCATTCCCGTGGGCGGCGAGCCGGAAGGAGTGACGGCGACGCCGGACGGTAAGCAGTTCTATGTGACCTGCGAAGCGGGCGGCGACATTTACGTCATCGATACTGCTTCTTACAAGGCGGTGGCGAATTTCAAGGTGAAGGGACGGCCCCGCAACGTGGCATTCATGCGCAGCGGGGTCGGCTTCATCCCGTCGGAATCGGCAGGGGAGTTGAACATCATCGACGGGGTGCAGGCAAAAGTGATGAAGACCATCACCTTGCCTTCGGGCTCCCGGCCGATGCGCGCCATCTTGTCGCCCGATGAAAAAAGACTGTATGTCAGCAACGGACGCGCCGGCACGATTTCTGTGTTGGATACCCAGAGTTACGAATTGCTCGACACGATCAAGGTTGGAACGCGGCCATGGGGGATTGGGGTATCACCGGATGGAAAGTTTCTCTTCAGCGCAAATGGGCCGTCCAACGATGTGTCCGTCGTGGACTTGTCGATGAAAAAAGAATTGATGCGTATCAAAACAGGCGCAAGCCCATGGGGCATCGCAATCATTTCCCGATGATAAACACCTGTTGTTCGGTAATGCTGCGGGTGAAGCCCTGCTTGAAGACCCGCGCGCGCAACACGGCTGGACCTTTGAGCCTAATTGACTTCTCGTAGCGCAGATCCGAGGCGCTCGGCACGCTCCCGTCCAGGGTGTAGCGTATGTCGGCATCAGGTTCGCTTGAGGACACCGACACGTCGACCGGGCCTGCGAATGTGCCACCCGCCGGTAAGATAACGGGCGGTGCGAGCACTGCTCGTCCGGGCAAGCTATCAATCCAGTCGTGCAGCAACCGCACGCCGGCCTGATCGATGGTTTGCCGCGCCAAAGGTGGCATTTTGACATCACCGAGCGTATTGACGCGGATGTAGGCAATGGAGCGCCAAATATCGTGCGACGAGATGACGCGCGCGTGCTCAATGCCTTGATCGATCAATACCGGACCATCGATGAGAGCCTGATCCGCCAGAGGCGTGTCATAGCGCGCGTCGAAATTGGCCACGGTGCCGCCCGGTCGATGGCACTGCGCGCAATTCGCATCGAGATAGGAGCGGGCGCGGTCTTCGAGCGTTCGCGATGCGTCAGCGGCAGGGGCTAGCATGGCAAACGTCGGCAATTGCGCTTCTTTGACGGCAGGATCGAAAAGTCCCAAATGATTCCAGGTCCTCAATTGATTGTCCGTCACACCTGACGAGTAGGGGAAAGGTCGGTTCATTTGGGCTGTCTTGACCCCGAGCACGCCGCCGGCCTTCGCATTGTGGCAGGCGAGGCAATCTTGTCTGCTCGGGTAATACCAAGTCTGCAGATGTGCTTCCCCATCGGCCGATTTGACTGCGATGTCTTCAGATTGGCTGCCGGGAAGCAAGTCGGCCTCGCTGTCGTCCGCTCTCCATTTGTAGACCGCGCCGTAGAGGCTGCCACTCGAGTCGCAGACCAGTAGCCGCGTTTCGAGCCGGCGTATTGTGCCGGGACTCGCAGCATCCACCCGTAAGTCAAAGTTCTTGACGAATACGGTGCCTGGCGGGAATTGCCATTCGGCGGTCGGCGAAAAAGCAATGGTTCCTGCGGGAACCGCGATCCAACGCGACTTGTCGGCCCCATCCGACCAAAAAGCGACATTGAGATCGTAAGGGATCAATCCGACGCTCGGGATCCGCCTCGCGGTATCGCTGAAGACGCCCGTCTGCGACAGCAGCAGAGGAAGCTTGCCGCCGGCTGCGGCTGGCATTTGCAGGTAGGGTTTGGTCGGGACCCGTGAGTCGAGCCCATAGGGAGCCGAGCGCGAGCAGCTCGCGACTGCGGCAAGCACCATGACTAGAGTTGCGTTCGCCACCTTCAAGCGGTTTCGTTGCCGTTGCATCGCGATATAGTAACCAACCCTTTACCTGCAGTTCCAAGAGATGACCATGAAACCCAGTTTGCCGATACTCTTGAGTGTGAATGGCGGATTTGTCGATGCCGCCGGCTATCTCGCGCTGCACGGGTTGTTCACCACCCACGTAACAGGCAACTTCGTCACGCTCGGCGCCTCTTGGGTGCTGGGCACCAGCGGGGCGCTTGCCAAGCTGTTGGCCTTGCCTCTATTTTGTTTGGTCGTGTTGGTCGTGCGGCTTCTGAGCGGAGTCCTCATCGCGAAACGGTTGCCAGCGCTTCGAACCATATTGGGGCTGAAACTGGCGCTGCTGACGGCGGCTGCGGTCTTGGCGCTCGTCTATGGCCCGTTCGATGACGGTGATAGAGCGGCAGCGGTCATGACCGGAATGATGCTGGTCGCGGCGATGGCCATTCAAAACGCCCTTCACCGCATTCATATGGGCGCTCTTCCGCCAACCACCATCATGACGGGCAATACCATCCAGGTTATGTTTGATCTGGCTGACTTAGCGCGCGGCGCCTCGACGGAGATGCGCGCCACGATTCGCCTGCGCCTGTCGCGAATGGCCTCGAGCATTGCAGGCTTTGCGGCCGGCTGTGCGGCCGCCGCCCTCATTTATGCGAAGCAAGGCGTGTGGTGTTTCGCCGTGCCGCCCTTGCTTGCCGCATGCAGTCTGTGGTTGGGAGAGTCGGCGCCGGAAACGCGCTGATGTCGGGCGCTATAATAGTCAAAACAATGCTGATCTAAAAAAGGGGAGTTTCATGTCCAGAGCGCTTTTCGTAGTCGTCTCGATTTTGCTCTCGAGTATCTCGGACATTGGCTGCGCGTCGGCGCAAGAGAGGCCGGCTGCTGGCGCCGAATACGCTGACCCGTCGATTTGGCTCTGTAGACCCGGCCGCGAAGATGCGTGCTCGGATTCGCAAGATGCGACGATTGTCGCTGTCGACGGCAGCTTGAAGCGCGAGACGTTTCATCCTGCCATGAATCCACCGATCGACTGCTTTTATGTCTATCCCACGGTGTCGAACGAGCCGGGCGGGAATTCCGACTTGATTATTACCAGCGCCGAAAAATCGGTCGTGAATGCACAATTCGCGCGCTTTGCTGCAAAGTGCCGTCTCTACGCCCCTATGTATCGCCAAGTGACACTGACGGCGCTGCGCTCGATGATCGCGGGAAATCCCATGCCGTTCGATCGTGACCTCGGCTACAACGACGTAGTGTCGGCCTGGAAATTTTACCTCTCGCACGATAATAAAGGTCGAGGCGTGGTGCTGGTGGGCCACAGCCAAGGCTCGCTGGTCTTGACGCGCCTGATCAAAGAAGAAATCGACGGTACTGCCGCGCAAAACAAACTGATATCCGCCATTCTGATGGGCACCAATCTGCCCGTGCCGCCGGGAGCCGATGTGGGCGGTGCGTTCAAGCATATTCCCATTTGCCGTGCGAGCTCTCAAATCGGCTGCGCGATTGCCTTTTCGGATTTTCGAGCCAACGTGCCGCCCCCCGCCAATACCCGGTTCGGCAAGGCCCCCGATGGCATGCAGGCGGCATGCGCCAATCCCGCCGCCTTAACCGGCGGTTCCGGCATGCTCGACGCTTACCTGTCCGTGGGCAAAATTTCCAACGGCTCCGATGGCCCGCGAGAAGCCTTCGATTGGACTCACCCCGCCAAGCCCATCGACACCGCCTTCGTCAAAGTGCCGGGCTTGCTGAGTGCGGCATGCGTCTCCGATGAGCATGGAACTTACCTGGCTGTGACCGTGCACCCGACGCTGGGTGGTGCGCGTACCAATGACATATCGGGAGATGTGACGGTGAATGGCCAGGTATACGAGGATTGGGGTCTGCATCTTATTGATGCCAATCTCACGATGGGCAACCTCATCTCGATCGTCGGCGATGAAACCACGGCCTATTTGGCCCACGCAAAAAAATAGGCGGCAATCATGCTGACACGTTGGCTGCTGGCTGCTGGCGCATTCGCATTCACCGGCGCCGCCGCACCGATTGAATATTCTATTGAGGCCATACGCTATGGCATCGCGCCGGGCGTTCCGGTCGGTGCATTGATCGTAGATGGGCCTAAAGATGAGAAAGTGGATGTGGATTTCGTTGTCTGGCTCATTCAAGGCGGCGGCCGCAATATTCTGTTTGATAGCGGATTTCACCGCGAACGCTGGCTCAAGCAGTGGAGTGTCACGGACTACTTACAGCCCGACCAAGCGGTGAGCCAAGCCGGCGTCAAACCGGAGGAGGTCACCGACGTCGTCATCAGTCATGCGCATTGGGACCACATGGGAGGTATCGACTTGTTTCCCAAGGCGACCGTGTGGATCCAGGCAGACGAGTTCCACTACTACACGGGCGAGGCATGGCAGGCTGGCGGACAGAACGGTGGCATCGACCCCGATGACGTTCAGCAATTGGTCCGGCTGAACACCGAAGGACGATTGCGGCTGGTGAACGGCGACAACGTGGAAATCATTCCCGGCATCCGCGTGTACACGGGGTCAAGACACACCTTTGCTTCGCAATACCTGCGCGTCGAGGGCAAGCGGCCATTCGTGCTCGCCTCAGACAATGTTTACTTTTATCGCAATTTGAGCGAACACAAGGCCAGCGCCACGTTTGCCGACGAGGATCACGCGGCGAACATCAAGGCCCAGGCACGCATGATCGAGCTTGCCGGATCGATTGATCGCGTGGTGCCGGGGCACGATGCGCTACAGTTTCAGAAATTTCCAACGCACGGCCGCGTCGCTAAGATTGACTAGCAGATCCTGAAAGCCGATCCAGCGCATCCTGAAAGTTTGCAACACGGTCCGCGCCTAAAAAAGCGGGCTGCATTTTCGCTAAGAACACGCTCGGCTGATCGCGAAGATCGCATAGAAGAAGCTTCGTTCCCTCACTCTTCGCTTGGCGAATAAAGGCTTCCAGTGCGCTTGCGCCGCTTGAATCGATGTAAGGAACGCCATCCATCCTCAGGATGATCGTTTCCGGTTTTCGGCCGATTCGGCGCAGAGTATCCAACAGTTCGCGAGCAACGCCGAAGAACATGGGTCCGGCGAATCGGAACACTTCCACGCGTGGGGGCAGCGAAGCCCGCTGCGCTGGATCATCGATGCTCAATTCATCAGGCAACAAGCGGACAGTCTCACTCATCCGCGCCATGAAAACGAGCGAAGCTAGCGTGACGCCGACGCCGATCGCCACCGTGAGATCTACGAAAACGGTCAATCCGAATGTCAGCAGCAGCAGCGCGCGTTCCGCCACGTCCATCTTGAGCAAGCTCTTAAAACGTTCCACCTCACTCATACCCCACGCCACAACCAGCAACACGCTGGCAAGCGCAGCCATCGGCACGTGCGCGATGAATTTACCGGCGACCAGGAGAAAGATGAATAAAAACACTGCGTGGAAAATTCCCGCCAATGGCGTACGTCCGCCCGCTCGAATGTTGGTCGCGGTCCTTGCGATGGCACCGGTGGCCGGTAGGCCGCCGAACAAGGCCGAGGCGATGTTGGCGGCGCCTTGCGCAACCAGTTCTTGGCCGGAGCGGTGGCGGTATCCGGTCATGCCATCGGCCACCGTAGCCGAGAGCAACGCCTCCAGGCCCGCCAAAAAAGCGATGGTAAAAGCGGTCGGCAGCAGACGTTGAAGCAATGCCAAAGACAACTGTGGCAAGTGCGGTGCTGAAATGCCAGTAGGCATAGCGGGGAAGCGTTCTGCCACCGTGAGTACCGGAAGATGCAGCAATTCGACCGCCACAGAGGCGCTCAACAGTGCGATCAGGAAGACTGGCAATTGGGGTGCGAAACGCCTCAGCAGTAGAATTGCGGCGAGGGTGGCGCCGCCTACGAGCAATGCGAAGGGATTGGTCGTGTTAATTGCCGCCAGGTAGAGCGCCCACTTGGCGATGAAACTCGCCGGTACCGCGCCGGTTGTGAGCCCTAGGAAATCGCCCACCTGGCTCGACGCAATAATGACCGCGATGCCGGCGGTAAACCCAGTGACCACCGGCATAGGTATAAAGCGAATCAACCGGCCAAGTCCGGCATAGCCAGCCGCTATGAGGATAAATCCCGCCAACAACGTGGCCAGTACCAGGCCTGCATAACCTTGCGTGGCAATGACGCCGGCAACAATGACGACAAACGCACCGGTCGGCCCGCCGATCTGAACGCGTGAGCCGCCGAGCACAGATACGACGAATCCGGCAACCACGGCAGTGACCACCCCCTGGTTGGGCGTGGCGCCGCTGGCAATGCCCAGTGCCATGGCCAGAGGCAGGGCAACGATACCGACCGTCAGTCCCGCGAGTGCATCGCGGCGCCAGGATTGCCTGATTTGGCCTTCGCGCCAGGCAGTGACCAGCTTAGGTTTGAATGACTCTTTCGCGACCGGCTCCTAGATTGACGGTTGCGCTCGTGCGTATTCGATGGCCCAGGCGCACAGTCCGGCACTTAGCAGGCCGATAACGAAAAACATGACGGCGTGGCGCCGCTCGCGCTTCACCAGATGACTCGAATCCATGGGGGCGATGAGAAATGGCTCGCCGTGCGTCGGCTCGCCAATGCAGCTGGTGCGCACGATGGCCGATTGCAGGGTGCCGGCCTGCGACTCTCGTTCGGCGGCGCGACGCACATCCTCCCATTCGGCGGCGTCAATCTTACCATCATGGTTCTTGTCGAAGCGCGCCAGCAACGAAGGCTGATCGGATTTCCACTGATGCAAAAGCTTGGCGGTGGCGGCGTCGCCGTTGCCGATCTCAGAATTTGAACGCAGCTCGCCGGTCACGGAGAGTTGATCGCCTTCCCGCAACAATCGTTCGGTGTACCGATAGGCATTGCTGATCATAAATCCTGAAGGCGGACCCGCAGGCAAGGGCTCATCCCCAAACCATACATCATGAATGCTGGGCGTGATCTCGGCATTCACGGGGCCGACCAAGCATTCTCCGTCGGCATCAGCCAGCACAAACGGGGTGATGCTGGTGGCGCTATTGATCGAATCCCAATAGGTTTCCCCCTTGGCGTTGCGCTTTTTCTCATCGACGCTGTAACTCCACCATACGCAGGGACGGGAGCTCAGCGGTGAAGCCGTGGCTTCGGCCGCCTTGGCACGTCCGAACACCTTGACGTAACCTTGCGCAGCCGATCGAATCTTGACCAGCGGAGTGTCTTCGAGAAGCCGATCGCGGCGTATGCTCGCAGCGAATTTATACAGCGCCCAGCATGCGATCGCCCCCAGGGCCGAGGCGGCCAGCCAAGAATGCATAAGCGTTGAATTTGGCATGCCGCTGAACGCGCGATATCAGTGCGCGAACAATGCTTTCACGTCCACGTCTGTTTTTTCATCGGTCGCAAATTGCAGCAGCTTGGCTACCGGAAAATCGCCGAAGCTCGCCACCAGCACATCCGGAAAGGTCTTCAGCCGCACGTTGTTAGCATTCACCGAATCGTTGTAAATTTCTCGCCGATCGGCGATCGCCGTCTCCAATCCGCTGATTCTTG
The DNA here is from genome assembly GCA_025355165.1 of Gammaproteobacteria bacterium. Lineage (GTDB taxonomy): Bacteria > Pseudomonadota > Gammaproteobacteria > Steroidobacterales > Steroidobacteraceae > Bog-1198. The sequence continues at coordinate 12,888 of JANYAD010000242.1, forward strand.
CCTGCAGCTGGCGAAATGACTCATTGGCCTTGAGGTCCGGATAGCTTTCCGCCACGGCGTAGAGGCCGCCGAGTCCTGCGCGCAATTCTCGTTCCGCCGCACCGACCGAGTTGACATTGCCGGAACTGCGGGCCGCATCGACGGCGTTGCGTGCTTTGGTCACCCGTTCCAGGGTGTCGCGCTCGAACTGCATGTACTGCTGGCATACCGCCACCAGCTTGGGCAACTCGTCATGGCGCTGAACGAGCAGGACATCGATGTTGGACCAGGCGAGCTTAACCGCGGCTCCGACACGGACCAGTCCGTTGTAGATCCCGACCAAGTAGCCGAGCAGCGCTAAGACCACAAATACCAGAACGAGGAGGATGATCATGAATTACTCCGTTGTTGCGCGAATTCTAGCCGCACCCCCGGCGAACCACAGGGGGGACACTTCAGATTGTGAGGCTCGTCTCGCCCGATCCGCATATTTTTCCGGAAAAAGCGGCTTTTTGGCTATTCAGCCGCCTTTTTTATGCTGCGCCTGCCAGGTTGCAACGGCGGCCATGGTGTTCTCAACATGCTTGTCGGGACTGAGGGCCGTGTATTCATAGAGGATCGTGCCGTCCGGTGCAATCACGTACGAGGTGCGACTGGAGTAGGAGGTGAAAAACAACGTTGCATCGTAGGCCTTGGAGATGGTCTTGTCGGCGTCCGAAGCGACGGCAAATTTGTTGCGGCACTCGCTGACTGAAAACTTATTCAGCGTATCGATGCCATCGTGCGAGACGCCGATCACGGTTGCGCCCAGAGCGTTGAACTTCTCGGTTGCCTCGGCAAACTCATGCGCTTCCACGGTGCATCCCTTGGTGAACGCCGCCGGGTAGAAGTATAAAACTACCGGCCCGTTTTTCAGTGCGTCCTTCAACGAGAACGTGAAAGGTTTTCCGGCGAGCGTGGCCTGGGTCGTAAAGGCCGGCGCTTGTACCCCGGGCTTCAGAGCCGCATAGAGCGGTGAGATGAGCAGCATGGAGCTGAACAGCGTGATGGAGCGGCGCATTGTTGGTGTCCTATTAAGTTCAAAACTAGTTTTCAGATGCCCGCCTCTTGGGGCGCCGTGAATCCGTAGCGGCGCAGCGGGTCGGGGGCGAGGGCATGGGGGCCGTCCTGGCCGCCGGCGCGCTGATCGTGCTTTCAGCCGCCAATTGATCGAAGGCCACTTGTTCGAGCGCGGCGACTTGCGTGCTTGAAAGCCCTAGCTCGAAACCTGAACACTCGTGCTGGCCGAGGCCGCGCGGATCGTGTCCGGTGATAAGGCCGAACAGCATCATGGCTTCCAAGTAGTAGCCGTACACACTGGCGTGGTAGCCATCGTATGTCCACAAATTCATTTTATCGGCATCGATTCCATCATAGGGATTAGGATCTGCCACCCCGGTACGCATCGCCCGCACCCAAGAATCGCCAACGGGTACCACTTTCAGGGATCCCGCGCCGGCCGCCGCCTGGTTATAGGCGTTTCGAATATCCTTGGCCATGACCTCTATCGACTTGCCATACCAGGCACCCTGGTCGAGATAAACCTGATCGGCCCGCGGCCATGTAGCCGTGAGGAAAATGTCCACCTTGCCATTTGTAGTGCGTAAGAACCCCGCCATCTGCCTGACGCTTGAAACGAGCAAGCCGGGATCACCGGGCTTGGCAGGGTCCAGCGTGCTATATCCGTGCATCACCACCGCATCCCAGGCGTGCCGGCCGATAACGGGCAGCTTGTGGCTCAGGTGCCAATCGATACCGACGCCGGGCTCGGTTTCAAGGAAAACTTCATAGCTCAGGCCGGCCTGATCGGCAAAAGACTTGAACAAAGCCGGTACGCCGCCTTGACCGTCGCTGTTAAGATCAGTGACTGTATCGACACGGTAATAGCGCACCGGCGAGCCGTACGCGTAGGTAAAGCTGTTGCCGATGAACAGAATGCTCGCGGCCAGGGCAGGGACGGCGCCGAACGATAGGAGCAGCGCTGCCGCCAACTGTGTACGCCATGCGCGACGATGTAAAATCGCTTTTATGACTGGTTCCCCTTCGCCCCCATGTTGCCACTTTAGATAATGCGACACCACCTGATATGAGCCGAGACGACGAAGATCGCATCTTGCACGGTCTGTACTACTACCGCGAAAGTATTGATGCGGATGTGCAGGTTTCCAGTGAGCAACTGCTCTGGCTCGCCATGCATCC
>JANYAD010000260.1 GCA_025355165.1 Gammaproteobacteria bacterium
TTACTTCGGTGTTTATCTACCGCTTGTCGCTCAATCTGTTCGGGCAACGGGCTGCGTTGGCTGCGCTGCTTCTGGTGCAAGCCTTGCCCTTCTTTTTTCTCGCAGGCTTTCTGATGACTCCCGACGCCGCACTGACCGCGGCCTGGGCTGGGTCGCTCTACTTTCTCGAGCGCGCGTTAATAGCGCAGCGTCCCCGCGCCTGGCTGCTCGCCGGCATCTGCCTGGGGTTGGGGATGATCTCCAAGTACTCCATTGCCCTGCTCGTGCCAGTGACCCTGGTATTCATGGCGTGGGACCCGGCAGCCCGACGCTGGTGGCGCCGATGGGAGACGTATGTCGCGGCCCTGCTCGCTTTTTTGATTTTTTCCCCGGTTCTGATCTGGAATGCACAGCACGAGTGGATCTCCTTTGCTTTTCAGACATCGCGTCGACTGGCGGAGACCCCGCAATTTGCGCTGCACAAGCTGGTCGGCTCCATCGTCGCGCTGATCACGCCCACCGGAATCGTGGCACTCCTCGCTGTGCTGCTGAGGCGGCGTACGGACGCCGCGGAGGGTCCCGATGCGGCGCGCCGCCTGCGCTTCGTGCGCCTCGCCATCCTTATCCCGCTGGCGGTCATCGTGGCCTTCAGCTTGCGCCATGAAGTGAAACTCGACTGGACCGGAGCATTGATGACCGCCGCGCTGCCGGCCTTGGCATGCACCATGATCGCCACTGACGCCACTGTGCAAGGCTTTGCCGCGAAGCTTCGCGGCGCCTGGATGCCCACGCTTGTCCTGATGTCGTTAGTGTACGCCGCGGGCTTGCACTATTTGGTACTGGGACTGCCCGGTGCCGGCTACGGCAAGCACATCGAAGTGCTTCCGGTGGGTTGGCGCGATTTAAGCGCGCGCATCCTGGGAGTCGCCGATGCGTACCAGCGCGCCAACGGCACAGACTTAGTGATTGTCGGCATGGACCGCTACGCGATCGCGAGCGAGCTGGCTTTTTACGGCGGCGCGCAGCGCCCGACCGGCCTCGAGACGGCAAACACCTCTCTTTTCGGTGGAATGGGCCTCATGTACAGCCTATGGGTGCCGCCACGGTCGCTACAGCACCGTAATCTGCTTCTGGTTGCCTTCAGCCCGCAGGAGTTGGAAGATAAATCGGTCGCGGCGCAGGTGTCGGACTTGGGACCGATTATCGATGAGGTATTGTCCCGCGACGGCGTGATTGTCCGGCATTACTATCATCGCCTGGCTTTTGACTATAGACCTGTCGGGACACGGAGCGAATGACCTAAAATGGCGGCTATGACGCTTATCCTGCGGCGCCCCATCGCAAGCGCCTTGTCGACCCTGTTTCTGTCGTATGGATCCGCGCTGCTCGCTCAAACACCTGAGCAACAGCAGATGTGGGACGCGCAGCGCGCAGCGGCGCAAGCCGATGCGAAGGTCAAGACAGAGCAATTGGCCTTGCAACGCGCTGCGCGCAAGTCCGATCCCATGGCGTGGGTGCGCACGCTCAACCCGTTAACGGCCGGAGGCTGGCAATTCAGGGCGGTAGCGCCCGATGGCTCTTGGGCAAGTTTCAGCACCGAGCGTCAACTGAAGCGCTCGGGTCATCTCATAACGGTGTGGCTGAGAGAGGAGTACCCCGAAGCGCAGCGAAGCAGCAGCGGCGAGATCTACTTAAGCTATGTGGAAAAAATCCAATACGACTGCGCCAATGAGCGTGCTCGCGCCTTTTTGATTATCTACTATTCGGAAAACAACATCACCGGCAGCGAGACTAGCGAAGCCACGGACGTCAAACAGGCCGCCTGGATCCCTATCGTGCCGGGCACCCACAGTGAAAGCGTCTATCAATGGGCATGCAGCCTCGCCGGCGGCAAATCGCGTTAGTTTGCCACCAAGTGAATGCTCGCCACCAACAACTGCGTGCGATCCGCACAGGGTCCAACCAAGATGTCGACTTCTCCGGGCTCGAATACCGCGGCAAGGTCCATGCCGAGAAACCTGAGCTCAGAGGCGCGCAGTGACAGACTGACCGTGCCCTTATTGCCGGGGCCCAAGGTAATCTGAGCGAATCCCTTAAGCTCCAACTTTGGCCGCGAGACGCTGGCAACCTTGTCGTGCGTAAATAAGAAGACTGTTTCCTGCGCCTCGCGGGCACCGCTGTTTAGAAGGTCCACTTGTACCGTCACCGCATCGTCGATGCCAAGGCTGGCCGCGGAAAGACGCAGGTTGGAGAACTCGAAGCGTCCGAAGTTAAGACCAAATCCAAAGGGAAATAGCGGTTCATTGGCAACATCGAGATACTTGCTGGTGAAGCGATCGGTAGCGTTGAAGGGTCGTCCGCTCGGACGCTCGCTGAAGAAAATCGGCACCTGCCCGGCTGCGCGCGGCCAAGTCACCGGGGTGCGCCCGCTGGGACTGGCGCGCCCGGTAATCAGATCGGCAATCGCATTTCCCGCCTCGCTTCCCGGGAACCAAGCGGCGAGCACGGCATCGGCTTGCTCTACCAGCCATGGCACCACCAGCGGCCGGCCAGAAAATAAAATCACAATCACCGGGGTGGCGGACCCTCGAGCCTGCTCGAATACGGCCTCCGCCAGCCGCCGCTGCGATCCGGGTAAGCCAAGATACGAGCGGCTGGATGCCTCTCCGCTCATGATCGCCGCTTCGCCCAAGCACAGAATAATGGCATCGACGGCACTGCAATGATCGAGACCCTGTGAAATGCCGCTGAAATCCGCGCTGTCGATGGCAACACCCGGCGCGTGCAGTATCTGGGCGCCGGGAAGGGCTTCACGCAACCCCGCAAGCACGGTAACGTGCCCCTCGGGCGGTGCGGCCCCCCACCAGACCCCCCGCATCTCGGAGGAATCATCCGACAACGGACCCACGAGCGCGACGCGGCGCACCGTGCTCTTAAGCGGCAATGTATCGTCTTGGTTTTTCAACATGACGATGGAGCGCGTGGCAATGACTCGCGCCAAGTGACGCCGATCCCTCAGCGCAGCAGCAGACTCCGGGGTCCTGCCGCGAGCAAAGGGGTCTTCGAACAGGCCCAGCCGCTCCTTTAAGGTCAATACCCGCCGCACCGCCTGGTCGATGTCCGCGATAGTGACGGCACCTCGTTCAAGGGCTGCCGGCAAGCCATAGCGATAGGCATCGGCCATCATGTCGATATCCACGCCCGCCTTGAGCGCCAGCGCCGCGGCCTCCGGCAAGTCGCCCGCGATGCCGTGTCGAATAAGTTCGGCGATGGCGTTGTAGTCGCTGATGATGACCCCCTCGAATCCGAGCCGGCCGCGCAGCCAGTCGTGCAGCAATGCCTGGTTCGCCGTCATCGGAATCCCATTCAAATCTGTGAAAGAGGGCATGATGGCGGCAGCACCGGCGGCAACCGCGGCTGCAAACGGCACCATGTGCACTTCGTGCAAGGTGCGCTCCGAGATGTCCACCGGCGCGTAGTCACGCCCCGCGGTCACGCATCCGTAGGCGCAATAGTGTTTAGCACAAGCCGCAAGCGCGTCTGCCTGACGCAGATCAGCCCCCTGAAAACCTCGGACTTTGGCCTCGGCGATGCGGGCACCGACCAGGGGGTCTTCCCCCGGCCCTTCGGCGCTGCGCCCCCAACGCGGATCGCGCGCCACATCGAGCATGGGTGCAAAAGTCATGGCCAGCCCATCGGCGGCAGCCTCCTTCGCCGCCTCCCGCGCGCTCACTTCCCACAGCGTCGGATCGAAACAGGCTGTCTCGGCCAGGGGTATGGGAAATAAAATACGATGGCCGTGTATCACGTCATAGCCGATGAGCAGCGGAATTCCTAAGCGCGATTCCTTCACCGCCAGGCGCTGCATCGCGTGCACATTGTTCGGCCCAACCAAGTTGAGCAGATTGCCGATTGCACCGCTTTTCACCGCCGCGGTGGAATCGCCGGCAATAGTCGGGCCTGTCACTGCCATACCGCAAGCGGTCATGGTTAACTGACCGAGTTTTTCGGTCAGCGTCATACGGGCGATTAAACTCTCGACACGGCTCACTAACTTAAGCTCCCCTGGGACTGGCGCTGTGACGGATAATGGCAGGATCTGAAATGTTAAGAGAGACGCATGCAACAGGACAGGCAGGATGATAGGGCACGCGCCAAGCCCGACAGTGAGGAGCTCGCCAATTCGCGACTGCTGCCGCAATTGGAAACGATGGGGCGGGCCCTGTGGGCGGCGCCGGTACGCAATACCCTAGTTGTCTTGTCAGGCTCATTGTTCTTAGTCATTGCGGTGTCGGCGTACGGTCAGATTCGCCTTAATAGTTGGAATCAACCCTTCTATGATGCCCTGTCGCATCGAAACTTTGCGCAATTCCTCGATCAACTGGCGGTGTTTGGGCTGATCGCCGGAACGCTGCTGGTTCTCAACGTCGGCCAGCGATGGCTCACAGAAACGTTGAAACTCAAGCTGCGCCAAGGATTGGTCCACGACCTCATTCAGAATTGGCTCGTTCCCGGTAGGGCATTCCGGCTGACCAATGCGGGCGTGATGGGCGTCAATCCCGATCAACGCATGCACGAGGATGCGCGTCATCTCACCGAGCTTTCAGCCGATCTGGGCATTGGACTTCTGCAATCATCGATCTTATTGGCCACTTTCGTCAAAGTTCTCTGGGAATTGTCGAACAATTTTGCCTTCCACATTGGTGGACGCCAAATCGTGATCCCAGGATATATGGTGTGGGCGGCGGTACTTTATTCCGGCTCGGCATCGCTGGTCAGCTACTGGGTGGGCCGCACCCTGGTCGACAGAAATGCGGAGCGCTACGCTCGGGAGGCTGATTTGCGCTTCTCGCTGGTGCGGGTCAACGAGCATATTGACGCGATAGCCTTGAGCGGCGGTGAGGGCGACGAAGCGCGGCGCATCGAAATGGACTTGGCGGGAGTGCTCAAGGCCACAGCGCGCCTCGTAGCCGGACTGACCAATCTGACGTGGATTACCGCCGGCTATGGATGGTTTACGCTGGTTGCGCCGATCTTGGTCGCCGCGCCGCTGTATTTCGCCGGAAACTTAACCTTCGGTGGCTTAATGCTTGCCTCCGGCGCCTTCATGCAAGTGCAGTCCTCGTTGCGTTGGTTCGTGGATAATTTCAGCACGATTGCCGATTGGCGAGCGACCTTGTTGCGTGTCGCTGGCTTCCGCCGCGCGGTAATTGGCACCGATGTGATGCATGATGTGGAAAGCCGCATTGTGTATAAATCAGGCTCCGCAGGCAGCTTTATAATCGATGACTTGCAAATCGCCTCGCCGAGCGGCTGCACCCTGCTGCAGGAGAAGCACGTGGAGATCAAGCGCGCCGAGCGCGTGCTGATCGTAGGCGAATCGGGCACCGGCAAGACACTGTTGTTTCGAGCGCTCGCCGGGTTATGGCCTTGGGGCAAGGGCAGCATCGCTCTTCCTGAGGGAGAAGAAATAATGTATGCGCCGCGTACTCCCTATCTGCCGCCAGGAACGCTGCGCGAGGTTCTTGCCTATCCGAAACCCGCATCCATGTTCCCCGCGGACTTATGTTCTGCGGCGCTGGTGCGCGTTGGACTGGAGCGCTTGAGCCAGTTGCTCGAGTCGACGCAACGCTGGGATAGGGAATTGAACGAAGACGAACAACACGCACTGGCGTTGGCCCGCGTGCTAGTCCACAAGGCACCCTGGGTGATAATCGACGAAGTGCTCGATTCCCTGGATGATGCCGCCATGGAGCGTTTCATCGACATCTTTACCAAGGATCTTCCGCAAACCAGCGTCGTTCATATCGGACGTAGCGATGCCCATCATATGTTTTCGCGCACGCTGCACCTCGTGA
>JANYAD010000196.1 GCA_025355165.1 Gammaproteobacteria bacterium
TGCAATCCCGGTGCCGCCGCCGATAAGCAGCATGGGGGGTGGCGCACCGGCGCTCGGCGCATCGGCGCTCGGCCGATACACGAATTTGCCCAAGGGACCTTCGATGTTGAGCAGCGCGCATTGCATGTCATCGTGGAACAGTCTTTCCGTGAATTCTCCACCCGCAACATGACGCACGTGCAGCTCGAGCGGCCGCGCGGCATGAGGCGGTGAGGCAATCGAAAAACTGCGGCGCCGCCCGCCGGGCAATAGAATATCGATGTACTGGCCCGGCTCGAACACGAATGCCTCGGCTATAGGCAAGCGCAAGAACAGGCCCATGACATCGTGCGAGAGAGCTACCGCGCGCTCGATGCGGCAGGGCAGCCGCTTCAGTTGAGTGCTGTCAGCGTCGCGGACCTCGAAAGTCTCGAGGGTGAGGTCGGTGAGAGCGCGCGCTTGGCACAAAAGGATCAGGCCTTCGGCGAGTTCACCCGCCGAAAGGCCCAGCGGCGCGCCGTTTGGATAATGGATTTCTCCGCGCACCAGACGTGCCTTGCAGGCGCCGCAATTGCCTCCCTTGCAGCTGTGCGGCAAGTGAAGCGCGGCGCTTTGCGCCGCGTCGAGCAGCGACTGGCCGGCGGCGGCGGTGAAGGTCAACTGCGAGTTGGATAGCCTGATCAGCACGTGCGCCGCGCGATCGAATCTTTGATCAAACGCTGGGTTGGCTGCGCTTGCTGTCCAACCACTCGCTGATTGGCTTCCATTGTTGCCAGTCCGGCCACGCAAGATACTCCGGGAGCTCGGAAACACCCAGGCCCCTGGAGTAGGCGCGCAAGTAATTCTGTGCCTCGCGCAGCGCGCCGAGATATGGCACTTTCAATTTGCCGAGGTATCGATCCAGTTCCTCGAACACGAGCGTGTTTTCGCGGACGCGGTTGGCGATCACAGCCAAGCGCGCTTGTTTGCGCGACACCTTGCCGATTTCAAGCAATTCAGCCATGAAATGAGTGCATGCCTTCATGTCAATGCTCGATGGTAGCACCGGCACGATGATGGTTTCGGCACGACGTACCAGCTCATTGAGCTCTGTGCCGTGGACGCGGGCGGGAGCATCGATCACGAGGACGTCGGTATTGCGCGGCACATTGCGCAAGCCGTCTTCGAATGCCGCCGCGCCGGTGATCGCAGGCAAATCGGCAGGGCGCATGGCGAGCCAGTCTAGGCTTGAGCGCTGCGGGTCGTAATCCGCGATGCAAACATTGTGCCCGTCGCGGGCGAAGAATACGGCGATGTTGGTGCTCAGAGTGCTTTTTCCGCAGCCTCCCTTCGCGTTCAATACCATGACGTGGCGCATAATCCCTCTTGCTTTCTTGTAAGCGTAAGTTAGAACTTTAATCGAGCATTGCGCAACCCCCGAGCGGAAAATCGCCGCATCGGCTATGCTCGCGGTATGCGCATCGAGTTTCTAAAGATGCAGGGGTTAGGCAACGATTTCTTGGTATTCGACACCGCCGTCTTCGCGGCTGATACACACCTTGATCAGGGGACACTTCGCGCCCTCGCCGATCGCCACACGGGCGTGGGATTCGACCAAGCTTTATTGCTCGAGACACCGCGCGATACGGCAAGCCGTATCTTCTATCGAATATTTAATTCCGACGGCAGCGAAGTCGAGCAATGCGGCAACGGCGCGCGCTGTATCGCGGCGCTGCTGTATTCGCGCGCGCCTCAATTGGGGCGCGATCTTATCATGGGAAGTCCCGGCGGAAACGTCCGTGCGCGCGTTAGGGACGACGGACTGGTGTCGGTGGACATGGGCATACCCGTGTTCGACGAGCCTGCGGTGTTTTCGCTGCCGATCGAGGGTAACGACATCGAAATGAGCTCGCTCTCGCTGGGCAATCCGCACGTCGTGGTGCGCGTGCCGGACGTCGACTGCGCCCCGGTGGAGCGGCTCGGGCCCCGCATCGAGCGCCATCCGCACTTTCCCAACCGCACCAATGTAGGGTTCATGCAGACGCTTTATCGAAACCACATCTCGCTTCGGGTGTTCGAACGCGGCGCGGGTGAGACCTTGGCCTGTGGCACGGGGGCGTGCGCGGCAGTGGCTGCTGGCCGCCGGCGCGGCGAACTCGATGCCGAGGTGCGGGTGGATTTGCGCGGCGGCACGGCGACAGTTTCTTGGGAAGGTCCGGCTCAGCATATTTGGCTGACGGGACCTGCGACCACGGTTTTTACCGGTTCTATCGATTTAACGCGATTCACGGGAGCTAAACAATGACGACCAGTCACGCACGCGGTATCAAGCAGGAAGGCCTAACTGACAACAGTGTCGCGGACTATCTGCAGAACTACCCGGATTTCTTCGAACGGCATTCGCAATTGTTGACCAAATTGAGACTGCCGCATGTGCGCGACGTTGCGGCCACCGTCAGCCTGGTCGAGCGCCAAGTCGAGGTGCTGCGCGAACGCAATCAGTCCCTCGAACGCAAGCTCAAAGAGTTGGTTGATGTGGCCAGAGCCAACGATGCGCTGGCGGATCGCATTCACCGGCTGAGCCAGCGCCTGATCCGCGCACACAGTTTGTCGGATTCGATCAATGCCGTTGAGACCTCGCTGCGCGAGGACTTTGACTCGATGAATTCGGTTTTGGTGCTGTTCCGTGAGGACGCCCGCGCGCTGCAACCCGACAGCGGCCGGTTCCTGCGTATCGCCGCTCCGGCAGACGAGAACATGAAGAGCTTTGAGTCCTTGCTCAGCTCGGGCAAGCCCCGTTGCGGGCAAGTCCGTGACGCGCAGCGCGACTATTTGTTCGGCAAGGATTCGGTCGCGATTGGTTCGGTGGCACTGACCCCGTTGGGTCAAAAAGGCGCGCTGGGCATCCTTGCGATCGGCGCCAGCGATGCGCAGCGCTTCCATCCGGGCATGAGCACAGAATTCCTGCTGCGTATCGGCGAGCTCGTGACTTACGCGCTCACACGCTAAGAGCGCGCCAGGTGCACGACGGTGAGCGCGAATGGATAGAGCGGTTTGCATCACACCTGTCGTTCGAACGCCGCATGAGCAGTCATACGGTGTCTGCCTACCGCCACGATTTGGGACGGCTTGCCTCTTTCTGCGAAAAGCGCGGGGTCAAGCGCTGGGCCGCTCTCAATAATTTCGAAGTTCGCGCATATGCTGCGAGTGAGCACGCCGGCGGGATAGCGCCGCGCAGCATCCAGAGAAGGCTTTCGGCCGCACGCTCGTTCTACGAATACCTGATGCGCGAGGGGGCGGTGAAAAACAATCCCGCCCTGGAAGTACGCGCACCGAAATCCAAAAAGCGTCTGCCGGCTACCCTCGATGCCGATCAAATGGGCCGGCTGCTGAATTTTAGAGTGGATGATTCGCTCTCGGCGCGCGACAAAGCAATGATGGAACTTTTCTATTCGTCGGGCTTGCGGTTGGGCGAACTGGTGGGGCTTCAGCTCGCGGCGGTGGATCTCGCCGATCG
>JANYAD010000044.1 GCA_025355165.1 Gammaproteobacteria bacterium
ATGCTGATTGCCGAGGAGCTCGATGTGGATTGGAGCGATGTGCGCGTTGAGCAGGCAATGAGCGATCCGCTGAAATACGGGCAACAATTCGCCGGCGGCAGCCGGGCGACGCCCTTGAACTACGAGGCGTTGCGGCGAGTCGGGGCAGCTGGGCGGCAGATGATGATCGGCGCGGCCTCCCGGCGCTGGTTGGTGCCGTTTTCTGAATGCGAGACCGCTTCTGGCACAGTGTTTCATGTGCCGACAAAGCGTTCCTTGCGCTACGGCGAGTTGGCTTCCGAGGCAGCAGCGCTGCCGGCGCCGGACTTGGCGCAAGTGCCGCTCAAGGATGCAAAGGATTTCAAAATCATCGGCCGCTCGCACGGCGGCATCGACAGTCCTCTCGTTGTCGCCGGCCGGCCGCTGTTCGGCATTGATGTGACGGTGCCGGGGATGCTGCATGCCGTGTTCATCAAGTGCCCGGTATTCGGCGGCAAGGCGCTGCACGCCAACTTCGATGCGGTCAAATCCCAGCCCGGAGTGCACGATGTGTTTATCGTGAGCGGTGGCGCGGAGTTCAACGGACTGGCGAGCGGCGTCGCCATCGTCGGCTCGAATTGGTGGCTGGTGAACAAGGCGCGCGAAGTCTTGAAGGTGCAGTGGGATGAGGGTGCCACGGTAGACCAGAGCAGCGTGAAATTTGCCGCGCAAGCCGCGCAATTGTCGCGCCAGCCGCCGGCCTTGAAAGTGGTGAGCGAGGGGGATGTCAGCGAAGCCTTTGGCGCCGCGCACCGAACCCTCGAGGCTGCATACAGTTATCCCTTTTTATCTCACGCGACCTTGGAGCCGCAAAACTGCACGGCACATTATCGCGACGGCAAGGTCGAGATTTGGGCGCCGACGCAAAATCCGGATCCCGGACGCAAACTCATCGCCAAGACCCTCGGCTTAAATGAGGCCGATATCTCCATCCATCTAATACGCTGCGGCGGCGGGTTCGGCCGCCGCTTGATGAATGACTACATGGTTGAGGCGGCTTGGATCTCCAAACAAGTCGGGGCGCCGGTCAAGCTGTTGTGGGACCGGCAGGATGACGTGCAGCACGACTTCTATCGTCCCGCCGGGTTTCATTTCTTCAAGGCGGGCCTCGATGCGGGGGGTGCGCTCAAGGCCTTCAGCGATCATTTCATAACCTTTGGCAAGGATGGCAAAGCGGCACCCAGTGCGGATTTGAGCGCCACGGAATTCCCGGCAAAATTCGTGTCCGCCTTACAGCTCGGGATTTCTTTCATGCCGCTCGGCATCCCAACCGGGCCGTTGCGGGCGCCCCGCAGCAACGCCCTGGCTTTTGCATTTCAATCGTTTATCGATGAAATCGCGCACACCGCGCGCCAAGATCCTCTGCAATATCGCATCGACCTGCTCGGCGAGCGCCGGCAAGTGGATACGTTCGATACAGGCCGCATGATCGATGTGTTGAGGTTGGTGCGGGAGAAATCCGGTTGGGATAAGCGCACGCCCGCGGAAGGATCGGGCATGGGGGTCGCGTTTTATTACAGTCATTTAGGCTACTTTGCAGAAGTCGTGCATGCCACGGTACGCGGGGGTACCCAGATTACGGTCGACAAGGTCTGGGTGGTCGGGGATGTGGGCAGCGAGATTATCAATCCCACGGGTGCCGAGAACCAGGTGCAAGGCGCGGCGCTCGATGGGATCGGTGAGGCTCTGGGACAGGCGATCACAATTGAAAACGGCCGAGTCGTGCAGAGCAATTTCAACGATTTCCCGCTGCTGCGCATTTCCCAAGCGCCGCCCGTAGAAGTGCATTTCTTACGCACTGCGCATGCGCCGACGGGCTTGGGCGAGCCGGCCTTGCCGCCGGTGGTGCCGGCTTTGTGTAATGCCTTGTTCGCGGCCACCGGCAAGCGGATACGCAGCCTGCCCATCGATCTGAAATCCTTGGTTTAGACGCGCCGCGGTTCGGTATCGCGCAGCTTTGGGCGAGTGCATGGCCGCGCCTTGGCGAACCGCTCATCCCCAGGGGCCGTTACAGCTTGAAGTATGGGCGGGCGACCCCACCTTTGCCCGATCTATCCCTAGATTCTAAGGCCATGACTACAGAAACCCAGCCGATTACGCAAACAGCCCCACAAATCAAAGAGTTCCAAGCCGAGACCAAGCAGGTGCTGCGCCTGGTCATTCACTCCCTGTATTCGCACAAGGAAATTTTCCTGCGCGAATTGATTTCGAATGCTTCCGATGCGTTGGAGAAACTGCGCTTCGAGGCTATCGCCAAGCCCGGCTTGTTGGGCGCCGACTCCCTCTCGGTAACCTTAAGCCCAGACAGTGCCGGCGGGACATTGAGCATCAAGGACAACGGCATCGGCATGAGCGAGGCCGAGGTGATCGACAATCTGGGCACGATCGCGCGCTCAGGTACCAAGAAATTCCTCGAAACTTTGAGCGGGGATTCGGCCAAGGATGCCCAGCTGATCGGGCAGTTCGGGGTCGGCTTTTATTCCGCATTCATTGTGGCGGACAAAGTCACCGTCTTGAGCAAACGCAGCGATGCGCCGGCGGTGCGCTGGGATTCGGATGGCGAGGGCCAGTACCAGATTCAAGTCAGCGACAAAGCCGATCGCGGCACCGAAGTCATCCTGCACCTGCGAGACGAGGACAAAGAATTCCTGGAGCCTTCGCGGTTGCGCCAACTGGTGCGCAAATATTCGGATCACCTAAGCGTGCCGGTGATCTTGAAAACGGGCGACACCGACGAGACGTTGAATCAAGCAAAGGCGTTTTGGACGCGGCCTAAGTCCGAACTCGGCGACGAAGACTATCAGGCTTTCTACAAGCACTTGACCCACGATACGGAAGAGGCGCGCGCCTGGGCGCACAACAAGGTCGAGGGCAACATTGAATACACCTCGCTTTTGTACTTGCCGAAGCGCGCCCCATTCGACCTGTTCGAGCGCGAACAAAAGGGAGGAATTCACCTCTACGTCAAGCGCGTGTTCATCATGGATAAGGCAGCGGAGTTGCTGCCGCCGTACCTGCGCTTCATGCGCGGACTGGTCGATACGGCCGACCTGCCCTTGAACGTGTCCCGCGAGCTTTTACAGAACAATCGCACCGTCGAGAAGATAAAGTCCGCACTGGTCAAGCGCTCGCTGGATCTGCTCGAGGATTTGGC
>JANYAD010000060.1 GCA_025355165.1 Gammaproteobacteria bacterium
GAACGACAGACGTGGCGCGATAATGTTCCGATACTATGATGAGGCGACGCTTGTCTTCGGGCGTGGGCGCTTTCGCCGAGCCTCCCTTAATCTGCACGAGAATCAAGTCGAAGAGATCGCCGCGCTTCAAGACCTTGCTTATCGGTTTGCTCGTGTTCTTACGAATTGCTATGAGATCGACTACGCCTCGCCACTCGCCTTTATTGGCTTCACGGAACGAAACGAATTGCCATCGCACCGCAACTCGTCTGCTCAGCGCTCGGAACATCGTTTCCGCCCACCTTCCGGTGGCGTTAGCCAACATGTGCGGAGCGACTTTGGTGCGTCGGTAGCCAGAGATTATCGGCATGGATCAGCCTGACCGGAAACACGCTCGTAAAAACGTGAGCTATATCGCAGTACAGGTTCTTGTCCTGCGAGGACGGGTCGCGAACTGTAGATGTTTGACGAGTGTCGCAAACGGGGGCGGACGGGATTGTTACCCTCCCGAACCAACGGAGGGAATTGAACATGGCGCTCGTCAAATGCAAGGAATGTGTGTCACCGACCGGCATATAGGAGCCAGGTCGTGATCGGCATATAGGAGCCAGCGGATGATCGGCATATTGAGGCCACAGCGGGATCGGCATAATGGAGCCACTCGATGATCGGCATATAGGAGCCATTTAGGGGTTGAGAGAGGCATTTCGAACTGCAGGCCAGGGGCTACCCTTGCGACATTTTGTCGTAGGGAGAGTTTTGTGGGCCGAAGGAGATTCGAGATGTTTCAGTATCGACAGGTCTTGGTGCGGCTGCGCCAGGGTGACTCGGATCGCGACGTCGCCCGTTCTGGGCTGATGGGGCGGCCGAAGGTCGCGAGGTTTCGGCTTCTGGCCGAGTCGCAAGACTGGCTGTCTGTGGCGACTGCGTTGCCTGCGGATGCTGCGATTGCCGCAGTCATTGCCGCACCACGACGTGCACGGAGCACGATTTCCTCAGTCGAGCCGCATCGGTTGCTGGTCGAGCGCTGGGCTGACCAAGGTGTCGGCGGCACGGCGATCCTTGCGGCGCTGTGGCGCGAACATGGCTATCGCGGCAGCTACTCTTCGGTGCGCCGCATGCTCGCCGAGATTCACGCAAGTGCTCCGCCGACGGCAACCGTGCGACTGCATTTTGCGCCCGCCGATGCTGCGCAAGTAGATTTTGGCGCGGGTCCGTATCTGTTCGATCCGGCACATCAGGCGCTGCGTCGGACTTGGGCATTTGTCATGACGCTGTGTTTTTCGCGTCACCAGTATGTCGAGTTCGTCTTCGATCAGAGCGTTGCGACGTGGCTCGGACTTCACCGACGCGCTTTTGAGTGGTTCGGCAAGGTACCGCTGCGATTGATCATCGATAACCCGAAGTGCGCGATAACCCGCGCCTGCAGCCGCGATCCACTCGTGCAGCGCGCGTACGCGGAGTGCGCCGAAGGGTACCGCTTCAAGATCGATCCGTGCCCGCCAGCAGACCCGGCTAAAAAAGGCATCGTCGAGTCGGGCGTTAAATATCTTAAGGGCAACTTCCTGCCGATTCGCGTCTTCCGCGATCTGGCGGATCTGAACGCGCAAGCCCGTCGCTGGGTGATGGAGGAAGCAGGCATACGCATCCACGGCACCACCCGCGAGCAACCGCTTGAGCGATTCGTGCTCGAGAAGCCGTTGATGCAGGAGTTACCTGCGATCGCGCCGGACTTGGGTACTTGGCACCGCCTGATCCTGCACCGTGATTGTCACGTGAAGTTCGACTACAGCCTATATTCCGCACCGTTCGGCTTGGTGGGCCAGTCGCTGTGGCTGCGGGCGACTGATCTGACCGTGTCGATCTTCCAGGACTACCGACAAGTCGCCTCGCATCTTCGTTGCCGCAAGCCCGGCGGCCGGCGCACGCTTGCCGATCACATGCCGCCCGAAGCGCGAACGTTCTTCGCCCACGATCGAGAGTGGTGCGTGGCCCAAGCCATCGGCGTGGGTGCGAGTTGCGCGGCGCTCATCGAACAACTGTTGAACGATCGGATCGTCGAGCGCCTGCGCGGGGCTCAGAGCATTTTGCGGCTTGGGAGAACTTACGGCACCGCTCGACTCGAAGCCGCTTGTCAACGCGCGCTCATCCATGCCTCGCCCTTTTATCGCACCGTCAAGACGATTCTGTCCGGCGGCTTCGATCTGCAACCCCCTGCGATGCACGGCGACAAAGACTTCGTCTACGGACGCGACGCACGCTTCGGCCGCGATGCCCAGACGCTCTTCACCACCGACCTTGATGCCGACGAGGCCACTCGGCATTGAACACACCCCATCTCTTCCCGGTTCCCCATCCGACCTTCAGTAGGTCTTTTCCGTTCATCATTTTAAAGGAGTTTCTTTCCATGAACCCGATTCCAGAACTCGGTCCGCTGCTCAAGCAACTACGACTCTCCGGCATCCTCGACTCTCTCGAGGCGCGTAATCGTGAGGCCATCGACACCCAACTGGCCTACACCGATTTCCTCGCTATGCTCATCCAAGATGAAGTCGCGCGCCGCGACCAGAAGAAGTTCTCACTGCGATTGCGCCGCGCCACGTTTCGCAGCAACAAGACCCTCGAGCAGTTCGACTTCGATCGACTGCCGAAGCTTAATCGTGCCCTGGTGCATGATCTGGCCACTAACCGCTATCTGACCGAGCACGCGCCGGTGCTCATCGTGGGTCAAGTCGGCGTCGGCAAGAGTCATCTCGCCCAGGCCCTCGGTCATTGCGCTATCCGCCGCGGCATCGATGTGGTTTTCACCAGCTGCACGCAGCTCGCCACCACCCTGAACGCCGCTCGCGCCACCGGCGCCTATGAGCGCAAGCTCACCGCGCTGGCTCGCGTCCCACTGCTGATCATCGATGATTTTGGTCTCAAGCCACTACGCCCGCCGGCCGATGAAGACCTGCACGACTTGGTGGCCGAGCGCTATGAACGCGTCTCGACCATCGTCACCAGTAACTTGGATTTCGGCGAGTGGGACCAAGCCTTTCCCAATAATCGCCTGCTCGCTTCCGCTACCGTCGATCGGCTGCGCCATAACGCTTACTGCATCGAGCTTGAGGGCCAATCCGGCCGAAGCCCCAAGGTCGGGCCGACATCAATCAAATCGAAACTTGCCAACGCCCCAAAACCTGCCCATTCTTAAGATCACTGGGATGCCTTTTTCAACCACCTAAACGTGGCTCCATTAAGCCGATCATCCCCGGCTCCATTACGCCGATCGGTGACATGACGCAAGAACTTATTACCAACATGCTTGGTGTGCGGCGTGCAGGCGTCACCGAGGCGGCAGGTAGATTAGTTAAAGCAGGGATAATTAGCTATCGCCGCGGACACATCACGGTGCTCGACCGAAATCGATCGGAACAGCGCACCTGCGAATGCTATTTTATTGTCAATACAGAGTACGACCGTTTACTTCCCGCGACCGTGGCGACTTGAACACGCATCGATAGAAACAGCGGGCCCTTTAATTCAATACATCCAAACGCATCCCGCAGGCGTCCTTCGTAGTGGCGCGTTCGAACGCCTAAATTGGCTAATCCGCCGAAGCTTCAGCGTGCATGAACGTCGGATTGACTCAGCTCAGGTTTGGCGACTTGCAGCATCGGTTTGACCGGCTTTTCGGCGACAGCGTTCGGAACGCACCATTTGATCATCGCGACCTTCAAGGCGTCGTTTAGAAGTAGGCACGAAGTCATGGAGCCGCCAAATACAAACAGCGTTTGCCACCACGGTAGTGGCGCGAGTCCCGGTAGACCCACATAGGTCAGGACCGTACCCGTTAGGGCATCCGCGACTATAGCTAACATGAAGGTTCTGCTGGGCAGCGTAGCCAAGAACCAGCGGCGCTCTCGCGCGGAAACGACGGAAAATACAGCAAAATAGAGGAGCATTAAAAAGCTAAAGGAATAGAGGGCATTGTCGTTCGTCGCCAGGCCGAATTTCGACCAGCCGATCCACAGTAAAAATAGCGTCTCCACGACCATCGCGACACCTAGCACCACGGACA
Organism: Gammaproteobacteria bacterium; assembly: GCA_025355165.1. Classification (GTDB taxonomy): domain Bacteria; phylum Pseudomonadota; class Gammaproteobacteria; order Steroidobacterales; family Steroidobacteraceae; genus Bog-1198. Next base: position 4,043 of record JANYAD010000060.1, read on the forward strand.
CGGTGATGAAACCTCCGATGTTCCATGTTTCGGGGCTCTTGGACGGCCGGACATTATCGGTGGCGAGCGAGAGTTTTGCGAAATCTGTCATGAAGACGAGGAGCAGCATCGCAAAAGCGGAGACAACGAATTTACCCGTCACGACGAATGCGATAGACACGAAAGCCGCCTTCAGGATCGTGCGGCTGATCTTGTTGATGATCCACGTGAGAATGCGCTGGTAAATTGTCCGCCCCTGCTCGACCAGCGCGACAATGTTCGTCAGCCCGGCCCCGGTCAAGACGACACTCGCGGCACCCTTGGCGACATCGGTCGCGGTGCTGACTGCAATCCCTACCTCGGCCTGGCGAAGGGCGGGGGCGTCATTGACGCCATCGCCCGTCATCCCGGTCACGTGCCCTCCAGCCTGCAAATGCTTGACAACGATGTACTTGTCCTCCGGATACACCTCAGCAAAGCCATCGGTGCCTGCGAACAGTTCGGCGGTCTTGTTTGCGGACTGTGCGCTCGCATTTTTAAGGTCCGCCATACGCTGGATATTGGGCAACCCGACTCCTTTGCCGATCTCTATCGCCACCGGCAGGGCATCGCCGGTGAGCATCTTGACGGCAACGCCGAGGCCGTGGAGTGCGGCGATGAGTTCCTTGGCGTCTGGGCGCGGAGGATCATACAGCGACACTAACCCAAGCAACGTTTGGACGCTCCTCTCCGGGCCATGCGCCACCGCCAATGTCCGATAGCCCTTCGCGGCCGACCTACTGACGCGCGCATCCAGAGCCGCAATCGCCGGCGGTTGGAGGCCACAGGCCTCTGCGATGGTTTGCACGGCACCCTTCATGATGCGCAGTGGCTGCCCGTTCTGCGAGATAACGGCCTCCGTCCGTCGGCTCTTCGCATCAAAAGCCGCGAAAGAGATGGGTGTAAATGCGGGGAGGCCGTCGAACACGTGATGCTCTTTCGCTGCGGTTAGGAACGCGAGATCAATCGGATCCTGATTGGACTCCTGTGATGCGAGCGCACCGGCGATCAGCACGTCGGCTTGCGTCGCGTGCTCCAGTGCAATCACGCCCTTGACGGTCAGTTGGTTCATCGTAATGGTGCCCGTCTTATCGACGCAGAGCACGTCCATAGTCGCTGCATCCTCTGCGGCGCTGAGGCGCGTGACAAGGACGCCGCGCTTGGCCAGTTCCTTGGAACCTACCGCCATACTGACCGTAAACATGACGGGGAGCGCGACCGGTACCGCGCTCATCAAGAGGACCAGCATGAGCGGCACTATTTCGATGAGCGGCGTGCCCCGGATTAGGGACAGCAAGGCCACCACGCTGAGCAGCATGCCGACAACGAGGAAGAGCCACCGGACGATCTTAGCGACAACTGCTTCGATGTGAAGTTTCGGCCGCGCTTCCTGGACAAGTTCTGTCGTGCGGCCAAATGAGGTCTTCGAACCCGTCAGCATCACCACGCCGTTGCCTTCGCCGCGATGGACAATTGACCCCGACGAGAGTATGTCGCCGGGTGCCTTGTCCGCCTCTTTCGATTCACCGGTGAGCGCCGACTGGTCGACGCCCATTTCGCCCGTGACTAGCTTCACGTCTGCAGGGATAATATCGCCGGCGCGCATGCGCACCATGTCGCCCGGGACCAACTCTCGAGCGGGAATGACCTGCCATTTCGAATCACGAAGTACGCGAGCGCTGACTTGCAAACGCTTTCGCAGGGCCTCAACGACGCCAGCGGCGCGGTGCTCCTGCATGAAGCTCAAGACGGCATTGATAACCAGCAGTGTACCCACTACAGCAAGATCGGAATAATGTTTGAGCACGGCCGACAGCACCATGATCAGTTCGAGCATCCACGCAGAGATTCCCCAGAATTTTCCCAGAAATTGTCGGACCGGGTGCCCCTTCCGATTGGCCACTTCGTTGTAGCCGTGTTGCTTGCGTTGGGTGTCGACCTCGGCATGGGTGAGACCCGTGTCAGGGTTCACGTCGAACGCCGCGAGCGTATCGCTAAGTGACGCGGTGGCAATGCCCGGAGCTCTAGCGTTCGGTGGATTTGATGGGCCCGGATGGGCTACTGATTTATGTGGGATCGTTCCCATCGCGAACCTCCTCGCTGGCATTGCCGTACGTTACACCGCTTTGCCTACGTTAATTTACCTCCGCCGCCTGGCGAGGGTCGGCATTGAGGGCAAGGCACACTGTCACCTACATGGCGTTTTCGGACGCCTTCGTACCGATTCACTCCGCAAACACGATTGACGTGCACAGTGCGCTAGACTCGCGCCGAGCGCGACAACCGGAGGTACCCACTGAGGACAGCGACAACAATGTGGCACTGCCGACTGGCCCGATGGCGCCCCGCCGCAGGCTGCTTAGTAAAGCACTTGAAGGCCTTAATCACCGCATCCAGCTTCACCTGGAACGAGTTGTCATGCCTGCGGATTGGGGGCACTTCGCGAGCGATCTTGAGTAGCTCATAGACTGCCATCTGCGCGGATACAGGAAGAGGGGTCGATCGCCTCCTCAAATTCCAAAGACATCTACGGCATAGCGTAGTCGGTCCGATGAGAATATTTGGAGATTAAATGCGCTTTCTTCAGGCCCGAGAGTAGGGGTCGGGGCCATCTGGTAAGTAGGCCCTGGACAAGCGGCGCACCAGAGTGCGTGCAGATCGAGCCGATCGCGGTCAATTCATGGCCGCCGCGGATCAAAAGCACGGGTCATTGCATGAATGGCCGAGCAGCATGCCGTCGTCGGGGATCGTTGACAGTTCAACGCCAGTATCGTTGTGCACTGATATCGCTCTGCCCCACAGAGGCGCGAACGCACCCATTCTCGGAGCACGCACGCCAGCTCCGCCGCGCTAGGTCGTGCTCTAAAAAAGGAATATGCTCCTCTGATACCGAGCTTAAGACCGAACTACGTCAGCCTTGCGCTTGGGCTGCTTGGGCGTAGGTCAGTTGGCCATTGCGGAGGCGCGCCGGCGTCGTAAACGGGTGCTCGGTTACGCTGCCGGCACCCATGATGTGGAGTACGCGCACGCCGAGTGCTTTCAGCGCATCGGCGACCATCGACCGGTGGCAGCGCCACCAGACCGCTTCGGCGCACATTAACGTCGTGGAGGCCTTTCGCGCGAGCTGAAGGAACTCAGCGAGTCCCTGGGCGAATTCCGCGGTCTGCATATAGTCGGCGTAGCCCCGAAACGAGGCGTTCGCCAGACGACGTTCGTTGAATCCGCGCGCGCGCGACGACGCCCGCCCAGTGCCGGCATCCACTATACTCAAAACCCTGTTTGAGCAGTTCATCGTGCAGCGCTGTCTGGCCGTATTGCGGACTATGATGCGACCCCGGATGGCTGGGGATGTCGGCGACGGTGCGCACACGATTCTTGGTGAGCAGGCCAATAAATTCAGCGAGCGGTAGAGTCGAATGACCAATCGTCCAGATGGTCAGATCAGCTTTTATCGCTACGTCCCGCGATTCAGATCCCGGCGCGCGGGCTTTCACAGGCCGCGATCGGGACGACGGTTCACTGAGCCGAGCTGAGGGTTGACGCGATGGTATGGTCACTGCTTGAGGCCGGGCGCGGTAGAAAGTATTCTATAGTCAAGATGGATCTCTATTGTAGCGGTTGTCTGTACGTTGGCGAACGGACCGCGCCGTGCCACTGCACTATATGTCAAGCTTGGCATGAGTGACTGTCGATGCGAGCGTTCCGCGGCTTCAAACACTCGATGTCACGCCATTGAGCGATTGGTCGCAATCGCAATCCGCAGGCTATGGGGGGGTGCGTGCAAAATGAAACTGCGCGCGGTAGTGCTGGCAAGCTCGATATTCGTATCAGGCGCCTGGCTTGCGGAGGCGGATATTGCGATGAAGTCAGGCTCGCGAATTGTGATTACGGTGAACGCGCACGCTCGGGCCGAGTTGCTCGCAGAGATGCGGGCGCATCTTGTGAATGTACAGAAACTGCTCGAAGCACTGTCGCAGAACGACGCACAGGGCGTGGCTCGGGCAGCGCGTGCCTCGGGAGTCGCGTCCGCCACCGAAACCACCGACGAGTTGATCAGGCGTCTCCCGCAGGGTTTTATCGCGCTTGGGTTGAGTATGCACCAAGATTTTGATCGGATGGCCGACGGAGCGGCCCAGGGCGACAGCGCCGACCGACTGCTGGCGACGACTGCAGCGGTCCTGCAGAAGTGCGTCGCGTGCCATACGACATACCAGTTGCGCGTTGGCCAAACAGATAGTGGCCGCCGCTCGGAGCATTGATCTGCAGACCCAACATGATTAAGCGAAAGTTCTGACGAGTCACCGTCGCGACGGTCGGTTGGCTCGCGTTTTTAAGCGGATTTGGGTGATGTTTGTTGATCTATTTTCCGGAGTTGGTTTACCCGTTACCGCTGTATTGCGGAAAGAGAAAGGTTGCTGGGGCCTTTGCAAGCGGTGATGTGTACTAATCCCGACTTTATCTGACAGTTACCCGGTTCTCCGGTTTTTTATGTCAGTTCAAGTTCAGCGACTTCTCCCTACAGGAGGGCAAGACACGAAACGGGTAGAGTCGAGAAGTGACGCGGTAGCTGTAGGAGTAAGGCTTGTCTGTTGCCGGGCCTTTCGGTTGCCGGTGCCCAAGTAGCCGTGCCATGACGCCGTTTTCACTTCCCGCTCGTCGAACCGAGCATTCAGATTTCCTGCACTCGGCTCTCGGACCAGACATCATGCGTTCGCCCACGGTAGGCGCTGCGGCAAAAGCGGCAATCGGATGAGTCCCAGTGTTTCGTACAGGTACTCATCAGGGTAACGTGTCAGCCCCTTGCCTTGACGCTTGTGCTTCTTGCAGAGCCATCGGCGCAGCCGTCGCGTGGTGTAGGCGTCAACGAACCGGTAAGACTTCGTGACTGGACCCAAGCAAAAATAATTGGCCCAGCCTCGAAGCGACCAGTTCAACCTTTGCACCACCTCACCGGCATCTAACAGTTCCATGCTCCTCGCGGTCTGCATGTGAACCGATTCGACGATACGTTTGAGACTCTTCTTTGACGGTCGCGTCCCCAAGTAGGGTCGCCCCGTTTTCGTTGAGTAGCATCGACCGAACGTATATCCCAGGAAATCGAACCGACCGTCCGGTAGGCGGCAGATACGAGTTTTATCTTCGTTCACCGTCAGCTTTAACCGTCCCATCATTCCGCGCATCGCGGTCATGGCTTCCTCAGCCCGACCTTTGCAGCAGATGACGAAGTCATCCGCATAGTTGACGATGCGTGCATTGAACCGCCTTTCGCACCCAAGGATCTTCCACCCCAACACAAATCGGCGCATATATAAATTCGCCAACAAAGTTGAGATCGGTGACCCCTGAGGCGTGCCTCGCTTACTGTCCCGGTTTTGAGTGCTGCGCCGTTTGCATCCACGCTCGTCGGTTTCTTCCACCGGTGGCGCGCCGGGTCTCTGACCGACATCTGCTACATCTTATCAAGATGTGGTTGA
>JANYAD010000133.1 GCA_025355165.1 Gammaproteobacteria bacterium
GGGGGGGGACATGTTAACGCTTCTGCAGCATTAATGCAGGTGGCCTCACAACGCCTTCATTCAGCGCAAGCGCAACTAGCCGCGCATAGCCGACTTATCCTACATACGCTCCTACCTAGGTGTTCACGAGGCAGCAGCACCGCCCGACCATTCACGGCTTGTCATTGCATTTTCGAAACGATAGCACTCACTCGCGGGCGGCACATTCGCTCACTGAGGCAGCAGCCTAACCGGCACTTCGGTTACGGAATCAACCGGTAGAGCGGCGGCAGCGGCGGCCTTGCGCGCGGCCGCCTCGCTTGGTCCTTCGAATGGACAGTAATCTTGGTTCAATCGGCATTAGCACATCGCATTAGCTAGCGCATGCCAGACCAGGGGGGCCGCAGATGAGTCGGTCGCGGGCGCCTTTAGCATACTTGAGTAGTTAGCGCGCGGTGCCGGTCTGGCGATGGCCTAACTAGCGATCGTGTCTGGCGGGTCACCAGAGGATGCGACCGAGAGGCCTCGAAATGGTGCGGTAAGCGCGAGTGACCTGCTCTTCATGCCGGTCGCGAGTGCAAGATTGTCTTACTCCGTCCAGATACACGACTTCGCGCGCGCCCACCGCGTGTTTCAAGATGGTGTCGACCATTGCGAGGAGCGCGGCATTTTCTCGCATAGTGCCTATATTCGCGCTTATTACACAGCGTACGAATTCGACCGGGCTGAGTGGACGCAGGCTGCGCGCATTGCGACCGAGCTGATGAAGAGTTCCGCTGTTACGGGCATACAGCAACGGGACTATCATGACCACCCTTGCGCTGGTGCGCCTACGCCGATGCATTCACGCACCGAAGCCGTCGCGGCCGCATCTGCGCGCGGTATCGTAAGCGTTGATCAACCACCCCCATACAACAAGCAGATGGAGATTGATTTTGGGCGGGCACCGTGCTTAGAATCTTTAGAGGTTCAGCGCGTAAGTCTTTGATAAGATGGTGGGACGGCTGGGACTCGAACCCAGGACCAAAGCCTTAAAAGGGCCTTGCTCTACCAACTGAGCTACCGTCCCATTTGCAGGCGCGCATCATAGCCGAACTTGAGCCGCAGATCATGACCAAACGGTTAGCGATACGGCGTCGGATCCGGGACACCGGCGACGGCGAAGCCGGAAGAACGCAGCCTGCATGAATCGCAAACGCCGCACGCTATGCCCTCCGCGTCCGCTTGATAGCAAGACACGGTTGCTGCAAAGTCCACCCCGAGTCCGGTGCCCGATCGGATAATGTCCGCCTTCGACATGCGGATCAAAGGGGCATGAATTTTGAACCGCGCGCCCTCCACGCCTGCTTTGGTCGCCACCCTTGCCAATTGTTCGAATGCATCGATGAACGCCGGGCGGCAATCGGGGTACCCCGAATAGTCGACTGCGTTGACCCCCAGGAAGATATCAGTGGCACCGAGCACCTCGGCCCAGCCGAGCGCCAGCGATAGAAACAACGTGTTGCGTGCCGGCACATAGGTCACCGGAATTCCTGGCATGAGCGCTTCGGGTAGCGCCGCGCCGGCATCCGTCAGGGCAGAGCCGCCGATGCCGGCAAGATCAACGCGCATGGTGCGATGTTCTTGTACGCCGAGTAACTTGGCGATTTTAACGGCTGCGTTAAGTTCGGCGTAATGGCGTTGACCGTACGCGACGCTAAGAGCATAGCACTCGTAATTCTGCGAGCGCGCTATGGCCAGCACCGTGGCCGAATCGAGGCCGCCCGAAAGCAAGATAATGGCACGCTTGCTGCCGGGCATCACTTGCCGGGGACGTCGCCCCACAGAATCTTGTGAAGCTGAAGCTGAAAGCGCACCGGCAGGCGGTCCTCTAAAATCCACTCAGCCAAGGCCGTGGGCGACTGCTGACCATAGCTTGGCGAGAAAAGGATACGGCAACGTGCGCTCAAGCCATGTTGCTGCAAAAATGCCTTGCCCCAGACGTAGTCCTCTCGAGAACAGATGACGAACTTCAGTTGGTCAAGCGGGGTTAGATACTGAAAATTCTCGATGCGGTTGCGCGCCGCTTCGTTGGATGCCGGAGTCTTCACGTCTATCACCCGCGATACGCGCGTATCCACTGCAGAGACGTCCAGAGCGCCGCTGGTTTCCAGCGAGACGTGAAAGCCCGCATCGCACAGCCGTGTCAGCAACCTCAGGCAATTCGGTTGCGCCAGAGGTTCTCCCCCCGTCACGCAAACGTACGATGAGCCAATCTTCCCTACCTTTTCTAAAATGTCGTCCAGATCAAACCAATCGCCGGCGTGAAAAGCATATTCCGTGTCGCAGTACTGGCAACGTAGAGGGCATCCGGTGAGCCGCACGAACACCGTGGGAAAGCCAACGCTATCAGCCTCGCCTTGCAGCGAATGAAAAATCTCATTGACGCGCAGTCGCTCTGCCCTGACCACGCTCACTCAATGTTTCTCCGCCGCCATCTTCTCCAGCCGTTGCTGGGCAAGGCGGCCGGCCGGCGTGTCGGCGTAGCGCGTCGCCACTTGCGTGAGCACTTCCCGCGCTAAGTCCACCTGTTTCATCTCGTAGCGGCAATAGCCGATCTTCAATAACGCATCGGAAAGCTTGCGCGACTGAGGATACTTATCGACCACCCGCTGAAAGGCCGACAACGCCTCGGGATAAGCCTTGTTCACATAGAATGCTTCGCCCAGCCAATACTGTGCATTGTCCGCCAGAGAGCTGTCAGGATATGCGGCAATAAATTTCTGGAACGCGGCGATGGCCCGGTCGTATTGGCCATCTTTTAGCAGATTAAAGGCTGCCTGGTAGCTTGCCTTGTCGTCACCGCTCGCGTTCGCCGCTTCCGGCGTGCTCGATAGCTGCGGCGCTGCACCCGCGGCCACGGTTGCGGAAGCACCGCCCCCCCGTGGTTCAAGCGTCCTCAAACGCAGCTCCTGATCGGCGTACAAATCTCGCTGTTGCTTGCGCGATGCGTCCAAGGCATTGCTCATTTGATCGACATCATTGTGCAGGGCGCGAACGTCGGTGCGCAGCGATTCGAGCTGATTGGAGAATTCGAGCGAGCCCTGATTCGCCATCACCCGTTCGATGCGCGCCAGCCGGTTGTCCAGATCCTTCAGCTTGATCTGCACCGGATCCTCATCCGGCGGCGTCGATGCACACCCGCTTAAGCCCAGCGCCGAAAGGCAAAGCGTGCTCAAAGCAAGAGCGATGCGCCTCTTCACGGCAAATAAACCACTTCCACGCGCCGGTTCTTTGCCCAGGCCGCCTCGTCATCACCCTCGGCCGCCGGCCGCTCAGAGCCGAAACTTACCGTGCTTAGCTGCGACTCGGCGACCCCCTGCAGCATCAGCGCGCGCCGCACGGCTTGAGCCCGTCGCTCTCCAAGACCGATATTGTACTCACGTGTACCGCGCTGATCGGTGTTGCCTTCCAGCTTCATTTTCATCTTCGGATTGGAGGTCAAGTTCTTGGCGGCGACCGTGACGATGTCGGCGTACTCCGGCTTGATTTCGGATTTGTCAAAATCGAAATAAATAACCTTTCTAGCCAGCGCACCGGTCCCTTCGCCGAACCCACGAGCCCTGCTGTCCGCATCCCCGCCCAGAGGGCTGGTTGAGGTCGAGGCATTTTCCCCGGCCGACGAGCTCGAGGAATCGCCGATTTGAGAGCCTGCAATCGGCGGCTCCTTGACGTTGTGCTTTTTGCAACCGCCCAGCAGGGCAACGCCGGCGATGAGCAAGGCGATCGAGAGTATTCGCTTCATTTATTTCTCCATCCAAGTGTTCCGATTGTGCGTAAGGGTACCGACCATGAGGCTGTTTGGGTAATAGTTTGTCAGAATGGAGCCCACGCTGGTTCTTGAAGCTCCCCTTCGCTCGACACCAAGCGCTGCTGGACTCTGCCATCCGCACTGACCAAGGCGAGCACACCTCGGCCCCGATCGCGGCTCGCATAAATCAACACGGCGCCATTGGGGGCAAAACTCGGCGAGACGTCAAAATGTCCCTTGGTCAGCACTTGGACATCGCCTCGTCCGCGAAGATCCATCGTCGCAATGCGGTAAGCGCCCTCCTCCTGCGTTACGAAGGCCAATTGCGACTCGTCCGCCGAGACGCGCGGACGTGCGTTATAGCTGCCCTGAAAAGTCAGACGGCGCGGCTTGTCTCCGGGTTTGATGCCGATTTTGTATATTTGCGGTCCGCCGGCCCGATCGGAAGTGAAGTACAGGCTTTGGCCATCCTTGGCCCATTGGGGCTCTGTGTCGATGCCCGGATCATCTGTGATCCGCGTCAGCTGTTGGCTCGCCAGGTCCATCACATACACATCCAGATTGCCGTCGCGTGTCGAAAGTACCAGCGCGAGTTTTCTTCCATCCGGCGAGAACGCCGGTGCTTGATTGACACCGGCATGCGCCGAAATGCGCCGCCGCTCGCCAGATTTCAGCATTTGCACATAAATCGTCGGCAGACGGTCTTCGAAAGAAACGTAGGCAAGACTCTGTCCGTCGGGCGACCAGGACGGCGACATGAGCGGCTCGCGCGATTGCATGACGACGCGTGGATTCTCGCCATCGGCATCCGCCACGATGAGTTGATAGTTCCGATTGGGCAAGTGACCCAACACGGATATGTAAGCGATGCGGGTGGAGAATGCACCGCGGATGCCTAGGATTTTTTCGAATACGGCATCGGCGATTTGATGCGCAGCAGATCGTAAACCAGGGCGATTGGAGCCAATCTGAAAACCGAGCAAGCGCTGCTTCGTCAACACATTATAGAGCTCGTAAGTGATATTGAAGTGATCTGTAGCGTCCGGCTGCATGGTGCCAACGACGATGTAGTCGTTGTTGAGGCGACGCCAATCATCAAAGCCGATGTTTGCACCACTGTGCGGCTGTTCGATCATGTCCTTGCGATCCATCGTCTTGAACCGACCGCTGCGCGCCAGATCATCGCTTACCAGTTGCGCCACATCGAACGAAGCAGCGGAGAGTTCCGCGGAAGCAAAAGGCACGACGGCAATCGGGATAGCTTCGGTCTGACCCTTGGTCACCTCGACAACGAACTCCGCGTGCCCCAACCACGGAAAACCTAAGGCAAGGGCGAGAATGACCTGACATATGTGCTTATTCATTGGCTGCTAGTCTTCGGGATGAAAGTGAATCACCAGGTTTCGTTCGAACAATGCCGGGTCTGGCGGTGCCGGTAAAGGCGATGCACGATACACCGCATTCTCGATCGATTGGCGGGCCGCTGCGTCGCCGTTGCATTGACTCACCTTCGCACTGGTGACTTCACCACCGGCAACTTGTGTAATGTTTACAACGCAATCAAGGCCGCTGCGCGCTGACGGCGGCTTGATCCAAGCATTCTGAATTCGGCTGGCGAGCCGCGCAATATACTGCGCGCGCGCAGGACTGGCCTCCACCGCACTCGCGTGTTCCTCCTCGGCGAGCTGTCTGCGAAGCTCGGCCTCGCGTTGTGCTTTGGCCTTCAGATCGGTGGCGTGCTTGGCATCCTCGGCGAGTTTGGCATCCGCCGCTCGCTTGGCATCGTCCACCCGCTTAGCATCTTCCGCTCGCTTGGCATCCGCGGCCCGCCGCGCATCCTGCGCACGCTTGGTGTCCTCGATGAACTTGGCAGCCTCGGCGCGTTTCGCAAGCGCCTTCTGCGCCTCGCTTGCGCGCATCGTCTCGGCCTGCCTGGCGCGCTCCACCTCGGCTTGGGCGGCCTTCGCCTCATCTTCCTTTCGCTGTTCCACCGCCGCTTGCGCATCGCTGGCCGCTTGGGCCGCAGCCGCCTCGGCAGCCGCTTTCGCCTCGGCAGCCGCACGCAGGCGCGCCGCTTCCTGATCGGCGCGGTCCTTCAAAGTACGCTGCGCGGCATGAAACACCTGAGAGTCGATCACAATCGCATCAACCGGTATCGGCTGCACGCTCGGCGGAGCGTGATGGATGGAAATCAACGCGGCAGCCGCCAGCCCCGCGGCCAACAATCCATGCAGCGCCACGGAAAATGCAATCGGCCAGGAGTGTTCACGCAGGAATGCCGCCATCAGCGCGCGCCGTTTGGGACCACCGTGCGTACGGGGTCGGTTAGAAACCCCACTTTGGAGGCACCTGCCTGTTGCAGCAGGACCATGGCCCGAACGACGGTTCCGTAGGGCACGGTGGTATCGGCCTTGACCAGCACGGGGGTCTGCGGATCACGTCGCAAGAGCGCGGCCGTGCGCGAACTTACTGTCGAGTCCGGCACCGGCTGATCTTGATTCTGGCCAAAATTGATGAACAAGCGGCCACGCGAGTCAATGGTCAAGATCAGCGGATCGTGCTTCGCCAAGAAATCGGCGTCGATGGGTTTAGCACCCGCGTCGGGCAAATCAACCTTGACCCCTTCCTTCAGCAGCGGCGCCGTGATCATGAATATGATCAGCAGAACCAGCATGACATCAATGTAGGGCACGACATTGATCTCGGCCATCAATCTTCTACGGCGTTGCGGCGCCGGCATGCTAGGCCTGCGGCCGCGGCGAACCGTGGCGTTGCAAGATGGTGGAAAACTCTTCGATGAACGTATCGAATCGAAGTTCCAGCCGGCTGACCTGGTCGGCAAGCCTGTTGTAGGCTACGACGGCCGGAATGGCGGCAAATAAGCCCACGGCTGTGGTCACCAGGGCCTCGGCAATCCCCGGGGCCACAGCGGCCAAGGTTGCCTGCTGGACGTTGCCGAGGTTGTGAAATGCACTCATGATGCCCCACACCGTGCCGAACAATCCCACATACGGGCTGGTCGAGCCTACCGTCGCCAACATGGCCAAGTGTTGCTCCAAACGATCGAGCTCCCGCAACTGGGCCACGCGCATCGCGCGCCGCGCGCCCTCCAACAATTGCTCGGGCGGTACGCCCTGCTGACGCAGCCGGCTGAACTCGCCAAACCCAGATTCGAAAATGCTTTGAAGCCCGGTGCCGGCGCGGCCCTTGGTTTCGATGTTCCGGTACAGCGTGGCTAAATCGCCGCCCGACCAGAATGCGGCCTCGAATTTTTCTGCCTGGCGGCGAGACCGGCCGATCACCTGGCTCTTGCGAAAGATAACGGCCCAAGAGGCTACCGAGGCTGCCAGAAGCAGTGCCACCACCGCCTGTACGATGGGACTCGCATCGAGCACCAGGGTCCAAACCGACAAGTCATTGGGCATCGCGCCACTCCGTGAAAAGATCCTTAGGGATGGCACGCGGCTTCAGCGTGGCCGAATCTAGGCAGGCGACACGCACAGTGGCATCGATCAATTGCTCATTGCCCCGCATAATCGTTTGCTCAAAATGTATTGTGGCACCGGCGAGCCGCTTAAGTGCCGCGGTGACAAGAATTTCATCATGCAGCACGGCGGGGCGCAAAAAATCCACCTGCACGTTGACCACGGCAAACTGCACTTGCCGCTGCGCGCGCAATCGCTGCTGGTCTACCGCCAAAGCGCGCAGCCAGTCGGTTCGGCAGCGTTCCATGAACTTCAAATAGTTGGCGTAGTAGACGACACCGCCGGCATCGGTGTCTTCCCAGTATACGGAATAGGCACGCGCAAAGCTTAAGCTCGAGGACACTATGGGGTGTCTCTGAACAACGGCAGATTCAGATCACGCTCGATGCTCGGCGCAGCCAAGCCGAAATGCGCATACGCCGCACGTGTCGCCACGCGCCCGCGCGCCGTGCGCATCAAAAATCCCTGTTGGATGAGAAACGGCTCGATAACATCCTCGATCGTGCCGCGTTCCTCGCTCATGGCGGCCGCGAGACTGTCCACTCCCACCGGTCCACCCTCGAATTTCTCGATCACCGTCAGCAACAATTTTCTGTCCAGCATGTCGAACCCTTCCGGATCTACCTCGAGCATATCGAGCGCGGCCAGAGCGACTTCGCCGCTGATCATGCCAGAGGCCTTGACCTCGGCGAAATCACGCACCCGTCGCAGCAGACGATTGGCAATGCGCGGTGTGCCGCGAGATCTTTCCGCGATTCGATCCGCGCCGTCAGGTTGCAGATTCAGCCTTAAAATCGACGCGCTGCGAATCACGATCTTGGTCAAATCCTCGGTGGAATAAAACTCCAGCCGCTGCACTATGCCGAATCGGTCGCGCAGCGGCGATGTCAGCAAGCCGGCGCGGGTGGTGGCGCCCACCAATGTAAAGGGCGGAAGATCCAGCTTGATCGAACGGGCGCCCGGCCCCTCGCCGATCATCAGGTCGAGTTGCGAGTCCTCCATCGCCGGATACAGCACCTCTTCGACCACGGGGCTCAAACGGTGTATCTCATCGACGAAAAGCACGTCGCGAGGCTCAAGATTGGTCAGCAGAGCCGCCAGGTCGCCAGCCCTCTCGAGAACGGGTCCGGAGGTTTGACGCAGATTCACTTTCAATTCGTTCGCGATGATGTGCGCAAGCGTGGTTTTGCCCAGACCCGGAGGGCCGAATATCAGAACATGATCGAGGGCCTCGCCGCGCTGTCGCGCCGCCTGAATGAAAATATCCATTTGCGTTTTGACGTTGGGTTGACCGACATAGTCGGCGAGCGATTTCGGCCTCACGGCCCGATCGACCATCTCGTCGTCGCGGCCGCCGGTTCCGGCGATGATGCGGTCCTGTTCTATGCCCATGCGCTAGGATGCTTTCACGGCTGACTTAAGTGCACGCCGAATCATCTCGGTGGTCGACAGTCCGGGTTCATCGGCGGACTTCAGCAGCCGGCTTACTTCGGCCGGCTTATAGCCGAGCGCAATCAGCGCGCTGAAAGCCTCGCTCTGGGCGGACTGGGGTGTCCCCGAGCTTAAAGGATTGCCCGCCATCGCCGGCGTGGAGAGCTTCTGCACACTGTCGCGCATTTCGATAATGATCCGCTCGGAGGTCTTGCGTCCGATGCCTGGAATCCTTGTCAGCATGGCCACGTCTTCAGCCTCGATGATACGCAAAAAATCCTCAACGCTCGCTCCGGATAGTATTCCGAGTGCGATCTTCGGGCCGACTCCTGAGACCTTAAGCAGCCCGCGGAATAAACGCCGCTCACTCTCGGTGCCAAAGCCGAATAGGATGTGCGCATCCTCGCGAACCACGAGATGGGTGAACAATGCGACCGGCTCACCGGCCGCAGGCAACCCATAAAAGGTCGACATGGGCGCTTCCAGCTCGTACCCAACGCCGTTCACGTCCAGCAACAGCAGCGGCGGCTGCTTCATTGCCAGACGGCCTTTGAGAAAGCCGATCATCCGCTTGCGGCCGCCTGTAACAGCAACGCTCGACCGCGAAGGGCATGACATACGGCTGCGGCCAGCGCATCCGCCGCGTCCGGCGGCACCGGCCCATCGAGCTTGAGCAGGCTTCTCATCATGAGTTGGACCTGGGCTTTTTCGGCGTTTCCGCTGCCGACCACGGCCTGCTTTATCTGTCGGGTTGCATACTCGAAGACCCCCGCGTTGGAATCTGCGGTACCGCAGATCGCAGCGCCGCGCGCCTGACCCAATTTCAGGGCACTATCGGGATTGCGGTTTACGAACACTTTTTCGATGGCGATTTCCTGCGGTTGATACTGCGCCACGATGGTCTGCATGCAGCGGAAAATTTCGCAAAGCCGAGCCGCGAACTGCGCTTGGCTGGTGCGAATCACGCCGCTGGCTACGTAGGTCAAGCGCGACCCGGTGGCATCCAAAACGCCGAAGCCGGTGCGCTGCGACCCAGGATCAATCCCTAGCACGCGAATGGTCGCTACTTTAAGTCCGCGCAATTTGATTCGTCGTAGACACTGGCATGGCCCTAGTATGATACCGGCAATAGGCTCCTTATCCCACCCGCCCTCATCGCCTCACCATGGAAACCACCGCTACCGCTCGGACTGCCAGCGGCCGATTACTGGCCGGAATGGAGATGTTGCGCGGCCTGGCACTGCCGCCCGAGGGCGGGCAGCTGCGTAGCGCGGCGTTGGATGTCGCCGAGATCGTACATACGCTGGACGCCGATGACGATGTCGTCATCGCGGCCATGATTCAACCGCTGCTCGATGGCGGTTATCTCGATCGTGAAAGCGCCGCGAAACGCTTCGGCGAAGAAGCGGCTCGACTGGCCCACGCCTTAAGTCAGCTGGGTCATTTTGGTCTGCCCGCCGATTGGACCCCCGAGCGGGGGCTGGAAGCGGCCCAAGCGGAAGCCTTGCGCAAGATGTTGCTCGCAGTGGTGGGCGATGTGCGACTGGTCGTGGTGCGGCTGGCCGAACAGCTGCAAAAAATGCGCAGTGCCAAAGGCCTCGGGACTTCCCAGCAGCGCAAGCTTGCGGTTGAAACTCGCGAGGTATATGCCCCGCTCGCCAATCGCTTAGGGGTATGGCAGGTTAAATGGGAACTGGAAGACCTCGCATTTCGATATCTCGAGCCGCTGCAATACAAACACATTGCCGCGGCGCTGAAAACCCGGCGCTCCGAGCGCGAGCGTTATATCGACGAGCTGAAAACGCTGCTGCAGAATGCCATGCGCAGTGCCGGGGTCGATGCGAGGATCGATGGGCGTCCCAAACATATATTCAGCATCTGGCGCAAAATGCAGACGAAGCATCTGGCGTTCGATGAACTGATGGATATCCGTGCAGCCCGAGTGCTGGTCTCGACCATAGCAGAATGCTACGCATCTCTTGGCGTCGTGCACTCCCTGTGGAAATTCATACCGGGCGAGTTTGATGATTACATCGCCACGCCCAAGGACAATCTGTACCGCTCCATTCACACGGCGGTCATCGGGCCCGGCGGCGAACCGGTGGAGATCCAAATTCGCACGCTCGAAATGCACGCAGACTCGGAACGCGGCATGGCCGCGCACTGGCGCTACAAGGAAACGGGACGCGGTGACCAGGCATATGAGCGCAAAATCAATGAACTGCGCTCACTCTTGTCGGCGCCGGCTGAGGGCCTGGAGGGCGGGCGGGATTTTCTCGATCGCGTGCGCGTCGATTTGTTTCAAGACCGCATCTATGTCATTTCCCCCAAGGGCGAGATAGTCGATGTGCCGGTGGGCGGCACGCCGCTCGACTTTGCCTACCAAGTCCACACCGATCTCGGGCATCGCACCCGAGGCGCGAAGGTCAATGGCCGCATGGTGCCGCTCGACTATAAGCTTAAGAACAGCGAGACGGTCCAGATCATCACCGCCAAGACGCCGCAGCCGTCCCGGGATTGGCTTTCTGCACAAGCCAGATTTCTTGCAAGCCCACGCCATCGCAACAAGGTACGCGCTTGGTTTCGCAAACAGAACGAGTCGCAAAACAAAGCCGAGGGCCGCGCGATGCTGGACCGCGAACTGCAGCGCCTCGGCGTCAAAAGCCCACCCATAGTGGAACTGCTGCGCGAGCTGCAATTGGACAGCGCCGAGTCGTTGCACGAAGCGTTGGGCCTGGGCGAGGTCAGCGGCGCGCAAGTCGCAGGAGCCATTCAGCGGCTTCTGCATGCACGGGAAGTGCCACCCGAGCTTAAGCGCACCCGACCCGGCAACCGTGCGCCCGAAGTCAAAGTGCAGGGGCTCGGGGAATTACTGTCGAGCTACGCGCGTTGCTGCAAGCCGGTGCCGCCCGAACCGATCGTCGGCTATAGCACCGTCGGGCGCGGCGTCAGCATTCACGCGCAGGGCTGCACGAATTTAGCCCGCCTCAATATCAAAACGCCCGCGCGGGTGATGGCCGTTGAGTGGGGCGAGATGGGGCGCAACGAATTTCCGGTGGAGCTGCAGGTACACGCTTTCGATCGCCGCGGATTGGTGCGCGATGTCAGCGCCGCGCTGGCAGATGACAAAATCAGCATTCAAGGCATGAGCACGGTCATCGACAAGCGCGAGAATATTGCGCACATGCGCATCGACATCTCGATTACCGGCCTGCCGCAGCTGTCCAGAGTGCTGACACACATTGCGCAGTTACCCAACATTATCAGCGCGAGGCGCAAGAAATAGCGCCTGTCTACTTTGACGCGCCCCCCTTAGGGCGATGCGGTGTAAGGGATCGAAACCGTTCCTGATTTCGCCGTTCCAGCACTATTCACATAGTTAAAGCCGATCGACACGGCGCCGGCGGCGGCGGCCATCGGCGCGTAGGTCAACGCAACTTGGCAAGCTGCGCCCACGCTCGCGCTGGCACAGCTGAACGAAGTCGATGCCGCGCTCCAGCCCGCGGGAAGCATGGACAGATCCGCGGTGAGTCCGCTTGCAACGTTGCCGTCGTCGGTGGTGAAGGTGACGGTCACCGGATTGGAAGTGCCTGTAACGGCCGCAATAGTGGTCGGATTGGCGGTGCCAACGAGGTTGTCATTGGTCGTCGTTTGGTAGGGAATGCCGACCGATCCACTCTTCAACTCGCCTGCGTTGTTCAAATACGCGTAGCTCAACGTCAAGATGCCGCTATCCACGCCGGTCGGGGCGTAGGTCAGCATGAGCTGGCACGAGGTACCGGTACTGAAAGCGCTGCAATCAAATGCATTGGCGCTGCTGCTCCAACCCGCGGGCAACGAGGTGAGGCTGCTGGTCAGATGCAGGGCCGTGCCGAAGCGGCTATCGTCGGTAGTGAACGTGACCGCGACGGCTTGGCCAGGCGATCCCAGCATGGCGCTGACCGTTCCTAATGGGGATGGCGTGCCCACCGCGTTGTTGTTGGTGGTTCCCGCGTATGGAATTTCCAAGACGCCAAAATTAGGGATGCCACCCGCATCGTCGTAGGAGTAGCGCAGCGTAAGCGTGCCCGCTTCGAGCGTGGTCGGTGCGAACCTGAGCTGCAGCTGACAGCCGTTGCCGGTGCTGACGCTGTTGCAGCTGAAGGAGTTGGCGGCACTGCTCCAGCCGCCGGGCAACTTCGCCAAATTCGTGCTCACAGTTAAAGCCGAAGCGCTTTTGCCATCAATGGTGGTAAAGGTGACGGCGACCACTTGCTGCCCGCCTTTTTCAACCGCAGTGACCTGACCGGTTGGAGAAATGCTGGCGACCACCACCTCATTGGCAGGTGTCGCATAGGGCGCATTGAGCGTGCCCGTTCTGGCCGTGCCGGAGCCATCTACATAGGCGAAGTTCAAGCTGAGCGCGCCGCTGGCCGCGGCTGTCGGGGAGAAGAGCAGCGGCAACTGGCAGCCGCTTCCGGTACTGACCGCTGCGCAGGATAGCCCGGACGCGGAACTGCTCCAGCCGGAAGGCAGCGCACCGAGATCCGTGGTGAGAGCGAACGCCGTCGCAGCGGTGCCATCATCCGTCGTGAAATTGACCGTGACCGGTCGTTGGCCGCCAATGCTGGCGTCGATCTCGCCCAAGGGTGATAGGGACGCGACGACATTATTGACCGCGGTTGCCGCATAAGTGAAGGTCAGGCAAGGACCCGGGGTCCGCGGCAATCCCGCATTGTCCACATAGACACAGTAAAGAGTGAGCGCGTGATTTTCGACCGCGATGGGCGTGTAGTTCAAAACGAGGACACAACCCCGGCCCGGCGCCACCGTTGCGCACGTGAGGCTGGGCGCGCTCCAACCGGCGGGTAACGTACCGGAGCTGTCGTATGCCGAGAAGGCCGTGATCGGCATCCCGTCATTCGAGGTGAAGGTCACGACGACGTTTTGGCTGGTCCCGATCGCGACGCTGATGGAGTTGGTCGAGGCCGTTGCGGAGACGTTGTTGTCATTGCCCGGAGCGAGCGGCCCGGTGGGACCCACCTTGGGGGGTGTGACCGGAGCAGTCGGAGTGGCGCCGCCCGTGGCGACGGATGCCGTGATGCCGCTTTCGCTTCCTTGCGAGGTGGAACCGCAACCATGCAAAATCGGTAGCGCTAAGACCACAAGGGCAAATAAACGATGGCCTAGTAGCATTTTCTCCCACCTTCAGGACTGCGGACCAAACGTCGCGGACCGGCGACGCTGATCGAAGGACTAGGAAGGTAAGGCGAGGCTGATCGGGCCGACGTGAACTGCGTCACGCAGCGGGGTGCGGATCACACATCGTCAAATGAGTAATTCATGAGCCCAACATAACGCCTTCGAGTGTGGGCCAAAAACAACCGCGGTCTCAGCGATTCAACCCATCTATGGCTTTTTTGTCCACGGCCAGGGCAGCCTCGTGAATCGCTTCGGACAGCGTCGGATGCGCATGAATGGTGCGCTGGATGTCTTCAGTACTGGCGGAATATTCCATCGCCAGCACCGCCTCGCCGATCAATTCGCCGGCCATCGGCCCAATCACGTGCACGCCGAGCACCTCGTCGTCATCTTTGGCGGAGACGATTTTTGCCATGCCGGCTGCTTGCTCCATCGCGCGTGCGCGGCCGCTGGCCGCAAACGGGAATACGCCGACTTTGTAGGGACGGCCGCTTGCCTTCACCTGCCCTTCGGTTTGTCCCACCCAGGCAATTTCTGGGGCCGTATAGATCACCGAAGGAATCACTTTGTAATTCACTTCACCATAGTGTCCCGCGATCAAGTCGGCGACCATGACACCCTCTTCCTTGCCCTTGTGGGCCAGCATCGGACCCCGCACCACATCGCCCACCGCCCAGACGTTGGCTACGCCAGTGCGGCAGTGCTCATCTACCTTGATGAAGCCGCGCTCATCGAGTTGAACGCCGATGCCTTGCGCCAACAAATCCCGCGTAAACGGTCTTCGTCCGACGGCCACCACCAGCTTATCCACTTGCAACGAATGTTCGCCTTGGCCGTCGCTATAGAGCACATCGACGGCATCGCCCTTCACCGCGGCGCTCGACACTTTCGCGCCCAACTTAAGGTCCAAGCCCTGTTTCTTTAAATGCCGCATAGCCTCTTTTGCGATGGTCTGATCCACCATCGGCAGGAATTCCTGCAACGCTTCGAGCACGACCACCTCGCTTCCAAGCCTGCGCCAGACGCTGCCCAGTTCCAGGCCGATGACCCCGGCGCCAATAACTCCGAGCCGCGCCGGCACGGCATCGAACTCCAAGGCGTTCCACGAATCGACAATGTATTTGCCATCGTGCGGCACCGATTGCAGACGGACGGGTGTGGAACCGGAGGCAAGCACGACATGCTTGGCTTCAAGGGTTTTTTCCGTACCGTCGGCTCCCTTGATCAAGACCCGGTTTCCGGCCAACAGCTGCCCGTGGCCCTGAATCCCGACCACCCCATTGGCCTTGAATAAAGTATTGATGCCGTTGGTCATGGTCTTGACCACTGAGGCGCGGCGTTTCTGCATGGTTTGCAAATCCAAGGTAAGTCCGCCCACCTTGATGCCGTGGACGGCGAACTCATCTTTCGCACGCTGGAATAATTCCGATGATTCCAGCAACGCTTTGGATGGGATGCAGCCCGCATTGAGGCAGGTGCCGCCGAACGCAAAGCTACCATCGGTGTTCTGCCATTCATCGACGCAGGCGACTTTCAGCTTGTTCTGAGCAGCACGGATCGCCGCTGGATAACCTGCAGGTCCCGCACCGATGACAACCACGTCATAGGCTTCGCTCATATATGCAACACCATGCGCGCGGGATCCTCCAAGCACTGCTTGACGGTCACGAGGAACTGCACCGCCTCGCGCCCGTCGATGATTCGATGGTCATAGGTCAAGGCAATGTACATCATCGGGCGCACCGCAACTGCACCGTCGATGACCACGGCGCGATCCTGAATCTTGTGCATCCCCAATATTGCGCTTTGTGGCGAATTGACGATGGGCGTGGACAGAAGCGACCCAAATACCCCGCCGTTGGTGATGCTGAATGTGCCGCCGGTGAGTTCCTCGATCGTAATGGAGCCGGCGCGGGCGCGCGATGCGAAATTGGCGATGGATTTCTCTATGTCCGCAAAGCTCAGCAGATCACCATCCCGCAACACAGGAACAATGAGTCCGCGGTCGGTCGAGACAGCGACGCCGATGTCGAAATACTCGTGATACACGATGTCGTTGCCATCCACGGAGGCGTTGACCGACGGAAATTTCTTCAGGGCTTCGACGCAAGCTTTCACAAAAAAAGACATGAAACCCAACTTCACGCCATATTGCTTTTCGAATTGGTCTTTGTAGCGACCCCGCAATTCGTTGACCGCTTTCAAATCGACTTCGTTGAACGAAGTCAGCAGTGCTTGGGTCGCCTGCGCCTGCACCATGCGCTCTGCTATGCGCGCACGCAACCGAGTCATGGGCACATGCTGTTCGGTACGCGAGCCGCCCGCGCGGGTCGCGGCAACGAATCGCGCCGGCGCCTTCGGGGCGGCGGGCGCAGCGGCGCCGGCGGCCCGAGCCCCCGAGTCCTTGCTCGACAGATAGTTCACAACATCCGACTTCGATACACGGCCATCGCGGCCCGAGCCGGTCACTGTCCGCGAATCGACCTGATTCTCCTCGGCGACGCGCTTGGCCGCTGGACTAAGCTTGCCGCCGGAGGCCTCCGGCGCGGCCGTGTCCTTCACCGATGTTGCGCCGCCGGACGCTGCCAGAATTGCGGGCGCGCTGGCAGCCGGGACCGCCGCTGCCCCTTCCTCGATGAGGGCCAACAGCTGCCCGCTGGTCACGGTGGTGCCATCGGCTAATTTAATTTCCTTGATAAGGCCGGCCGCCGGAGCCGGCACCTCGAGCACCACCTTATCGGTTTCAAGGTCGACGAGATTCTCATCCCGCGCGACGCTGTCACCAGGCTTCTTATGCCACGCGACGAGCGTGGCATCAGCCACCGACTCCGGCAGCTGCGGCACGCGAACTTCAATGGTCATGAGCCTGTCCTTTGCGCGGCGGGGACGCGAATCGTCTGTCGTGAGGTCTCTTCGGGCGGTACGCCTTGCAGTGCCGCGGTGACCAGATTTTTCTGCTGCTCTTCATGCAGGGCCGCTATGCCGGTTGCGGGTGCGGCGGCGCCGGCGCGCCCGGCATAAAGAAGCTCGTGCTTTGCATCGAGCTTGGATTGTAAGCGGTGGCGAATCTGGTACCAGCTGCCCTGATTCTGCGGCTCTTCCTGGCACCAGATGATTTCGCGCGCATTGGCGTACTTGCGCAGAACGGCCTCGTATTCCTCCGACGGGAATGGGTAGAGCTGCTCGATTCGAACAATCGCCGCCGATTCGCTCTTCGCTTCGCGCCGCGATTTGAGCAAGTCGAAGTAGACTTTGCCGCTGCAGAATACGATGCGAGTCACCGCGGAAGGCTTGATGTCGTCGATTTCATCGATGACCGTCTGGAATCCGCTTCCCGATAGCTCCTCGAGTCTCGATACCGACAAGGGATGACGCAACAAGCTCTTCGGCGTCATGATGATGAGAGGCTTGCGCAATGATCGGCGCATCTGCCGCGGCAACACGTGGAACATCTGCGCCGGGGTCGAGGGGACGCACAAGATCGAAGAGCACACGTCTGAACTCCAGTCACTAGGAGCTATC